>DASYBO010000247.1:0-10275 GCA_036500685.1 Pseudonocardiaceae bacterium
CGATCTTTACGTCGACCTGCGCACCGATGGCGGCGGCCAGCGCGACCGGGTCACGGGCGTCGGCCAGCACGATCTCGTCGGCAAGGCCGGCTGACCGCAACGACTCGGCTTCACGGTCATTCGGTACGAGTCCGACCAGGCGGCCCGCACCGGCGCGGCGGGCGGCAGCGAGCGAGAGCGAACCGGACTTGCCGGCCCCGCCGAGCACGCACACCGACGGCGTGTGCCCGCGTTCGGCCGCCTTGCGGCGGACAACGCGGTCGGTGAGCGCGGGCGCGCCGCACACGTCGAGCACGGACAGGGCGAGCGGTTCGGGCAGGTCGGACGGGAGGACGGCGGCGATGGAGCGCCCGAACAGGACAGCAGTGCCTCGGCACGGGACCTGTTCGCCGAGACCGTCCCAGTCGCGCAGGCCGTCGGTGATGCGCAGCGGGGTCAGGGTCAGCGAGACGAGCGTGGCGACGCGGTCGCCGACCTTCAGGCCCAGCGGCGAGTCGGGGCCGACGGCGGCGACGCTGCCGAGCAGCATGCCGCCGGAGCCGGTGACCGGGTTCTGCATCTTGCCCCTGGTCTCGATGATCTCCAGGACGGCGGCGCGGATCGCGTCGCCGGTACCGTGCGCCTCGCGCAGCTGGCGGTAGGAGGCGGCGTCGAGGTTGAGCCGCTCGACCTCGATGACGACCTCGTCGACGTGCGGGATCGGGTCGGCGTCCAGGCGCTGGGCCTGCTGGGGCAGCACCCCGACCGGGGCAAGGACCCGCTCAAGACCGATCGATGACTGAGTCGACACCGTCACACCACCCTCAAGAAGATTTACGTTATCTGGACGCCATGGCAGTATATATTTACGCGATCCAGACGCTGAGGAGAAGGTATGACACTCGCCGTCGAAGTTACCAGCGCCGCCACTACCGTGGCCGACGCTGTTGAACAGGCTGCCCGCCAGCCCTATGAGTACGTTCGACGCGAACTCGTCGAACCGGACTGGCGGCGCTTCCCCGGCTGGCGGGACGTGACCGAGGCCCAGTGGCGGGATGCCCAGTGGCAGCGCGTGCACTGCGTGAAGAACATCAAGCAACTGCGCTCACTGATGGGCGACCTGCTCGACGAGCGCTTCTACGTCGACCTGGCCAAGGACCAGGAGCAGCTGGCAACCATGTCCATGCTGGTGCCGCCGCAGATGCTCAACACGATGGTCCCGACGAGGGACGAGGTCGAGTTCACCGAGGCCTTCTACGCGGATCCGATCCGGCGCTACATGATCCCGGTCGCCTCCGACCGTGACGCGCGGTGGCCGAGCCATCCGTACGCGACGCGGGACTCGCTGCACGAGGCGGAGATGTGGGTCGTCGAGGGGTTGACCCACCGCTACCCGACCAAGGTGCTTGCCGAGATGGTGTCCACCTGCCCGCAGTACTGCGGGCACTGCACCCGGATGGACCTGGTCGGCAACTCGACCAACACCGTCGAGAAGCACAAGCTCCTGCTCAAGCCGGTGGACCGGCAGGACGCGATGATCGACTACCTGAAGAAGACCCCCGGCGTTCGGGACGTCGTGGTATCGGGCGGCGACGTGGCCAACGTGCCGTGGCACCAGCTGGAGGCGTTCCTGATGCGCCTGCTGGACATCGAGACCGTGCGCGACATCCGGCTGGCCACCAAGGCACTCGCAGGCCTGCCGCAGCACTGGTTGCAGCCCCGCGTTGTCGAGGGCCTTGCCAGGGTGGCCGGCACGGCCCGGCGACGCGGCGTGAACCTGGCCATCCACACCCATGTCAACCACGCCCAGTCGGTGACCCCGCTGGTCGCGGAGGCCGCGCACGCGGCGCTGGACGCCGGCGTGCGGGACGTGCGCAACCAGGGCGTGCTGATGCGCGGCGTGAACGCCACCCCGAACGATCTGCTCGATCTGTGTTTCGCGTTGCAGGGTGAGGCGAACATCCTGCCGTACTACTTCTACATGTGCGACATGATCCCCAACGCCGAGCACTGGCGCACCGCGGTCTGGGAGGCGCAGGACCTCCAGCACGCGATCATGGGCTACCTGCCCGGTTACGCGACGCCGCGCATCGTGTGCGACGTGCCCTACGTCGGCAAGCGCTGGGTGCACCAGCTCGCCTCGTACGACCGGGAGCTGGGCGTCTCGTACTGGACCAAGAACTACCGCACCGGCATCGAACTCCAGGACGCCGAGGCACTGGCCCGCCAGTACCCGTACTACGACCCGATCAGCACGCTGCCGGAGTCGGGTCAGCGGCACTGGGCCGACGCGTAGATCTCTAGACTGGCCGAGTGCGATCACCGAACCAGCGGCTGAAATGGTCCGTGCTGGTCGCTGTGCTCGTTCTGGCGGCGTTCGCGCTGGTCACCGATGTTCCGGTGACCGCGCCGACGCCCGTCAGGCACATCGGTCCGCCGTCGAACGCGCCGCTGGCCGTGGTCGCCATGGGCGACTCCACGATCTCTGGTGAGGGCGCGGGCGACTACACCGCGAGCACCAACGGCGCGAACGGTGATTGGTGTCACCGTTCGCCGCTGGCGGAAATCTCGGACGTCGCGGTCGTCGGCGTGACCAAGCGGTTCAACCTGGCCTGTTCCGGCGCGGACTCCTCGGTCATCGGACTTGGCAAGACCACGCACTACACCGAGCCGTCGCAGGCCGCGCAGCTGGCGCCGATCGCGGCCAAGAACCGGGTCGTGGCGATCGTGGTCGGCGACGGCGCCAACGACGATCCGCACTTCTCGACGATCGTCGACTCGTGCATCCAGTCGTTCTTCTCCCGCGACACCAAGGGATGCAGCGGCGGGTTCACGCCGCAGTGGCAGCAGAAGGTCAACGCGATGGTTCCGAAGGTCGAGAAAGTACTGCGCGACATCGAGACCGTGATGACACATGCCGGCTACTCCCCCGGCAGCTACCAACTCGTCTTGCAGGGCTACGCGGCGCCGATCGGCCCGGACATCGCGCCAGGCCTCGACAGCCTGGCCGGGTGTCCATTTCAGACGGTGGACCTGAACTGGGTGCGCAACACCGGCATCGAGATCCTGGACAACGGGCTGGCCAAGGCGGCCAAGACCGAGGGCGCCCGTTTTCTGAACCTCGCCGCTGCCGGCGCCGGCCACGAGGCGTGTTCCGGTGGCAGCGGCGCCAAGGGCGAGTGGTTCACCCGGTTGACCGTGGCCTGGCAGGACGTCAACAACTCGCAGCGCGCCGCGCACGCCCTGCAGTCCTCGTTCCACCCGAACGCGGCGGGCTACGCCGCGTTCGCGGGCTGCGTGTCGGCGTTCCTGCCCACCACCAGTTCCGCCGCGTCCTGCCTGCCCGGCCCGAGCGGCGCGCTGAACCCGGCGCCAACCATCAGTCCCGGTTAACAGTTCGGTCGTGGCCGCAACGTCCCCGGCCTAGCCTTGGGACATGGAAACCATCGGGCTCGCCGATGTGGCCGCCGTACTGGCCGACCCCAGCCGGGCCACCATGTGCCTTGCTCTGCTCGACGGTCGCGCCTGGACCGTCGGTGAACTGGCCAGGACCGCGAACATCGCGCCGTCCACGGCGACCGAGCACGTGCGCCGGTTGACCGAGGCCGGGTTCGTGGCGACCCTGCGACAGGGCCGGCACCGGTACGTGCGGATCGAGGACGAACGCGTCGCCGAGCTGATCGAACGGCTGTCCGAGCACGCCGACCACCATCCGCCGCGCGGCCTGCGCGCCAGCATCCGCGCCGGCCGGTTGGCGTTGGCCCGCACCTGCTACGACCATCTGGCCGGGCGGCTCGGTGTCGCGCTGCGCGCCGGCATGATCGAGGCAGGACTGGTCGACGTCGAGCGTGGCCTGAACCTGACCGAGGCCGGCACGCGCACCCTTGCCGCGCTGGGCATCGAGCCGCCCCGGTCGAGCGGGCGGCCACTGTTGAAGGAATGTCTCGATTGGACGGAGCGACGCGAACACCTCAGCGGCAGCGTGCCTTCCGCGCTGCTGCACCGCGCGATCGACGCGGGCTGGCTGCGGTCGGCCGGCAACCGGGCCGTCGTGATCAACGACTCGGCCCGCGAACCGCTGGCCAGGCTCGGCGTCGACATCGACGCGGTGCGTCACACCGCTGGGGGGCGTGCCTCGAACGGAGTAGAGAGCACCACGGTCGTTCGGGTCGACACGTTCGCGGCTTCGCGGATCTGACGCAGCAGCTCCTCCAACGCCAACGGCGACGCGACCCGCACCACCAGCACGTAGGACTCGTCGCCCGCGACCGAGAAGCAGGATTCGATCTGCGCGAGGTGTTGCAGGCGCGCGGGATAGTCGTCCGGGGCGGCCGGGTCGATCGGGGTGAGCGAGATCAACGCGGTCAGCGGCAGGTCCAGTTCGCTGTAGTCGACCCGCGCGGCGTAGCCGTGCAGCACACCGCGCTGTTCGAGCCGGCGAACCCGTTGGTGCACCGCGGAAACGCTCAACCCGACCCGTTCGGCCAAATCGGTGAAACTGCACCTGCCGTCGACGACCAGTTCGCGCAGAATGGCGCGGTCAATGGGTTCCAGGCCAACGCTCATACCGACGCCAACCCATGTGGACGGCTGTTGACCGACTCGACACCGGACTCGGTGACCACGACGATGTCCTCGATCCGCGCGCCCCACCGGCCGGGCAGGTAGATGCCGGGTTCGATGCTGAAGGCCATGCCCGGTTCGACGGCCATCGTGTTGCCGCCGACGATGTAGGGGTCCTCGTGCACATCGAGGCCGATGCCGTGACCGGTGCGGTGAATGAAGTACTGGCCGAACCCGGCGTCGGCGATGACCTCGCGTGCCGCCGCGTCGATCGCCTCGGCGGTCACGCCCGGCCGGACAGCGTCCACCGCGGCCTGTTGGGCGCGCTGCAACACGGCATAGGTGTCCGCGACATCGGCGTGGCGAGGTTCGCCGAGGACGTAGGTGCGGGTGGAGTCGGAGTTGTAGCCGGAGGCGACCGGGCCGCCGATGTCGACCACCACCACGTCGCCTGCCTCGATGACCCGCTCGGAGACCTCGTGGTGCGGGCTGGCGCCGTTCGGGCCGGACCCGACGATCACGAACTCCGCCTCGGCATGGCCCTCGGCCACGATCGCGGCCGCGATGTCGGCGGCCACCTCGGCCTCGGTCCGGCCAACGCGCAGCCATTCGCCGATGCGAGCATGCACCCGGTCGATCGCGGCGCCTGCCTCGCGCAGCGCGGCGATCTCGGCGTCGTCCTTGCGCATGCGCAGTTCGCGCAGCACCGGGCCGGCCAGTACCTGGCCGATGCCGGGCGACTCGTCGCGCAGGCCGAGCACGTGCAGCGCGGGGGTCATGTCGGAGACGGCCAGTTTCCGCGCGGCAGCACCGAGCACGCCGTGCGCCAGCTTGTACGGGTTCTCGCCGTCGACCCAGGTTTCGACGCGCACGCCGAGTTCGTCGGTCGGCACGTCGTCATAGCCGGGCGCCTCAATCGCGGGCACCACCAGGGTGGGCACGGCATCGACACCGTCGGCCGGCAGGACGAACGCGGTCAACCGCTCGAAGGAGGATCCGAGGGCGCCGAGCAGGTAGCGCAGGTCCGAACCGGGCGCCACCACCAGGGCATCCACCCCGGCCCGCGCGGCGGCCTGACGCGCGCGCAGCAGCCGCGCCTCCAGGGCAGCCGCGTCAAGAACGGCAGACTGTGTCGACATGGGCGCAAGCCTAGTGGTCTTGCGCGTCTCGACGCGCACCGCTGGGCTGGGCGGTAAGTTCCGGACATGACCACGGCCCCGTTGGCCCTGCTCGACTCGGCCAGCCTCTACTTCCGCGCCTACTACGCCCTGCCCGACTCAATGACCGCGCCGGACGGCACCCCGGTCAACGCGGTGCGCGGCTTCACCGACACGATCGCCAGGATCGTCTCCGACCGGCACCCGAGTCGACTTGTCGCGTGCCTCGACGCGGACTGGCGGCCCGCGTTCCGGGTCGCCGCGCTGCCCAGTTACAAGGCGCACCGGGTCGCCGAGGAGTTGCCGGAGGGCTATATCGAGGAAGTGCCGGACACGCTCACGCCGCAGGTGCCGATCATCCGCGATGTCCTTGCCGCCTTCGGCATCGCCACCGCCGAGGCCGACGGCTACGAGGCCGACGACGTGATCGGCACGCTCACCGCGACCGAATCCCGTGCGCCGGTCGAGGTGATCACCGGCGACCGCGACCTGTTCCAGGTGATCCGCGAGGAGCCGACCCGCGCCGTGGTGATCTATGTCGGCAAGGGCTGGGCCAAGGCGGAAACTCTGGGAACCGCCGAACTGGCCGAGCGCTACGCGCTGCCCACGACCGATCCCGGCCCGGCCTACGCGGACATGTCGGTGCTGCGCGGCGATCCCTCGGACGGCCTGCCCGGCGTCGCCGGTATCGGCGAGAAGACCGCAGCCAAGCTGATCACTCAGTTCGGCAGCCTCACCGGCCTGCTCCAGGCCGCCATCGACAAGGACAAGCGGCTGCCGGCCAAGACCATCGCCAGGCTGGAAGAAGCCGCCGCCTACCTGACGGCCGCGCCCGGCGTGGTCAACGTGGTCACCGACGCGCCGATCGTGATGGACCGCCCGGACGACGTGCTCCCCACCGAACCGCTCGACCCGGACCGACTGGCCGAGCTGCGCGAGCGGTGGGGCCTTGGCACCTCCATCGAGCGGCTCACCAAGGCCCTGGCCAACAACCCGCACTGACCTCGGATCGGCTTTCCGTAGGCTGGTGACATGGAGTTCACCTGCGCCGCCGTGCTCTTCGACGCCGACGGAACCCTCATCGACTCGATCCCCGCCGTGGAACGCGCCTGGCGAACCTGGTCGACGGAGTACGGCTTCGACCCCGACGAGATCCTGGCCACCTGTCACGGTGTTCCGTCCGCCGAGACCATTATCAAGCTGGTCCCCGGCGACGGTTTCCGGGCCGCGCTGACCCGGCTGGACGACCTCGAGGTCACCGACACGCGCGGAGTGCGCGCCTACCCGAGTGCGCACGAACTCCTGGACACGCTCAGCGATGCCGGGCTGCCCTGGGCGGTGGTCACCTCCGGCAACCTGGCGCTGGTGACCGCGCGGCTCAAGGCGGCCGACCTGCCCACCCCGGAAGTGCTGGTCACCGCCGACTCGGTGACCAACGGCAAACCCGACCCGGAGGGCTATCTGCTTGCCGCGCGCCAACTCGGCGTCGATCCGGCCGCCTGCGTGGTGATCGAGGACGCACCGGCCGGGGTGCGGGCCGGCAAGGGCGCGGGGGCGAAGGTCATCGCGGTCACCACCTCGCACGGCGCCGACGAACTCGGCGCGGCCGACGTGATCGTGCCGGCGCTGCGCGCGGTGTCCTGGACCGACGGCCGACTGTCCACCAGCGACTGAACGCGAAACGGCCGGGCTCCAACGAAAGGGAGCCCGGCCGTTCGTCGATCCGGGTCGATCAGCTCGGTTCGGCGACCTCGTAGACACCATCGGTCGTCTTCACCGTCACCTGGACGTGCTTGGTCTGGCCGCCGACGGTCGCGGTGCACTGGAACGAGTTGCCAACGGTCACCGCCTCGTTCGACGGACAGGTCACGTTGGACGCGTTGTCCTTGTAGGTGTCGTTGAGGATCTTGGTCACGCCGTTCTGCAGGTCGGTCTGGCTGAGCACCTGCTTGTTGAAGAAGCCCGGCCACACGAACCCGAGAATCGCCAGCACCGCGATGATCACCACGACCACCACGCCGATCGTGATCCACATGCCGGTCTTCTTCTTGCCCGCCTGGTCACCGAATCCCGGCTGCTGGCCGTACTGCGGCTGACCGTATCCGGGCTGACCCGGCTGCTGCCCGTACGCCGCGTACTGCTGCGTCGGGTTCGGCTGCTGGCCGTAGGCCTGTTGCTGGGGGTCCTGGCCGTACTGCGGCTGTTGCCCGTATTGCGGCTGCTGGCCGTAACCGGGCTGCCCCGGCTGCTGCTGGTACCCGGGCTGCTGACCGTAGCCCGGCTGCTGTTGGGGCTGTTGGCCGTATCCGGGCTGCTGCTGGCCATAGCCGGGTTGCTGACCGTATCCGGGCTGTTGGGCGGGGAAGGCGCCCGAACCCGGGGTGCCCTCGGCGCCGGGAGGCTGCGGCCCACCGTAGGACGGCTGCTGACCCCATTGCTGTGGATCATTCCCGCCCGGCGGGCCGTACGGGCTGGTCATCGTTAGCCTCCCAGATCGGGGTCACATCAATACCGGACATCTGCCCCAGCCAGGGCGACATCTGCTTCGCCGCGATCAAACCACAACTCGCAGGGCTTGCCCCACTCGCCCGGCCATCGTGAACACACCTTTATCAGCTCATGCCCATGGCCACAACGCCGCGCCGGATCGCGGTCACCGCGCGGCCCGCGGTGATGCCGACCGGGTCCTTGGCCCCGACCACCTCGCGGATCTGGTCGAGCAGGTCGACGACCTGCCGGCACCAGCGCACGAAATCGCCCGCACCGATTTCCTGTCCGTTGGTCTCGGCCGCAAGCAGCACCTTCTCCAGCGCTTCGCCGCGCGTCCAGCGGAAGATCGGCCAGGCGAAGCCTGCGTCGGGTTCGCGGGTGCCGTTGAGCTTGTGCCGGCGTTCGTCGGCCTCCAGCGAACCCCACAGTCGCACGGTCTTGAGCAGCGCGTCCGCGACCGCGCCGTCCGGCACGCGCGCGCCGTCCGGCGATTCCCGGCGCGACTCGAACACCAGCGCGGACACCACCGCGGCCAGTTCGGCTGCGCCGAGACCGACCCAGATCTCCTCGCGCAGGCACTCCGCGACCAGCAGGTCCGACTCGGAGTACAGCCGGGCCAGCCGTCGACCGTGCGGGGTGACCTGGTCGCCGTCGCCTGCCAGGTACTCGCGTTCGGTGAGCAGCCGGCGGATCCGGTCGAACGCGCGGGCCAGCGAGTGGGTCGTTGCCGCGACCTTCTGCCGGATCCGCTCGGTGTCGGCCTCGAGCCGGTAGTAGCGCTCGGCCCAGCGGGCGTGGTCCTCGCGCTTCTCGCAACCGTGGCAGGGATGCGCGCGCAAGGCCCTGCGCAGCGCGGCCAGTTCGGCGTCGTCGGCGGCACCGGAGCGGCGGCGTTCCCGTGCCGGCACGTCGATCCCGGTGTCGCGCAGGCTGGACGCGAGGTCCCGGCGGGACTGTGGCGAGCGCACGTTGACCTGCTTGGGCAACCGCATCCGGCCCAGCGACTCGACCGGGCTCGAGAAGTCGGCCACCGACAGCCGCCCCGCCCACCGGTCCTCGGTGACCACCAGCGGATCCACCCCTGGATCGACGACAACGGCCAAACCGGACCGGCGTCCGGCCGGGACCGCGATCACGTCGCCCTTGCGCAGCCGCTCCAGCGACGCGGCCGCCTCGGCCCGCCGCGACGCGGAATTCTGCCGCGCCAACGACTTCTCCCGGTCGGCGATCTTCTTGCGCAACGCCATGTACTCGGTGAAATCGCCGAGATGGCAGTCCATCTGCTCGGCATAGCCGGCAAGACCCTCGGTGTTGCGCTCGATCTGGCGGGACAGCCCGACCACCGAACGGTCGGCCTGGAACTGCGCGAACGACTGCTCCAACAGATCGCGCGCCTTCTCCGCGCCCAACTGCGCGACCAGGTTGATGGCCATGTTGTAGCCGGGCCGGAAGGAGGAGCGCAGCGGGTAGGTCCTGGTCGAGGCCAGGCCGCCGACCTGCTTGGTATCCACGCCCGGCTGCCACAGCACGACCGCATGGCCCTCGACGTCGATGCCGCGACGGCCGGCGCGGCCGGTCAGCTGCGTGTACTCGCCGGGGGTGAGGTCGACGTGCGCCTCGCCGTTGTACTTGACCAGCTTCTCCAGCACCACGGTGCGGGCCGGCATGTTGATGCCCAGCGCCAGCGTTTCGGTGGCGAACACCACCCGGACCAGCCCCCGGACGAACAGCTCCTCGACGGTCTCCTTGAACGTGGGCAGCAAACCCGCGTGATGCGAGGAGATGCCCCGCTCCAGCGCGTCGCGCCACTCCCAGAAGCCGAGCACGCGCAGGTCGGCCTCGGGCAGTCCGGCGGTGCGGCGCTCGATCACCGCGCGGATCTCGTCGACGTCCTCCGGTCCGGCCAGCCGCATGCCGGAGCGCACGCACTGTTCGACGGCGGCGTCGCACCCGGCGCGGCTGAACACGAACACGATCGCGGGCAGCAGCGCGGCCGTGTCGAGCCGGTTCACCACCTCGATCCGGGGGGTCGGCTTGAACCGTGGCTTGGGTGGGCCGCCGCCGCGGCCGTTGCGGTAGCCGCGGC
>DASYBO010000248.1:0-3626 GCA_036500685.1 Pseudonocardiaceae bacterium
CAGCGACGGGTAAGTCTGCGGAATCGTGGTGCTGCCGGCGGAAGTCGTCACGGTGATCTGGTCGAGGAGGAGCCCTGCCGGCGCGGTCGCGACGAGGAAGTTCGCCGAGAGCACCTCGACGACGGCCGAGGTCTTGCCGAAGGCGACGGTGGTGTGCGGGGTGAAGCCGCTGCCGGACACGAGTACCCGCGTTGCGGCCGACGTCGTCGTGCCCTGGCCGCTGAAGGCTGTGACATGCGGTGCCGCGCCGGTGAGCAGTCCTCGGAACGGAGCCTGCAATCCGGCACTCGCCGGCAGCGCGTCGGGCACGTCTCCGGGGGCCGGAGTCGTGTTGGCGATCTGATGGTTCCCGGTCGCCTGCACGTTGATCGGCGTCGGTGGGCAGATGTTGACGGTCGGGTCGAACGCGGTGCTGTAGTAGTTGCCGTCGAACTTGAGGTCTCCGACGGGCGCGCAGCCGCCGAAACTCGAACCGTTGACCGACCAGTCGGCGTTGCCGGTGATGGTGACCCAGGCGCTGCCCTGGTCAGGGTAGTAGACAAAGCCGGAGTTGACCTGGTTGTAGATCACGTTGCCGGTCTCGGTGAGGCCGTGCGCCCAGGACGTGCCCTCGCGGCCGTTGGAGTAGATGCCACCGCCGTCGGCGAGCACCTGGTGGTAGTCGTAGATCAGGTTGTCGCTGATCACGTTGTCCTGATTGACGTTGGTGACCTCGCGCGGATAGAACGCGTTCGTCGTCCAGCCGCCGAAACCGATGTCGATGCCGTCCCAGGGCAGGTCGTTCAACTGGTTGTGGGTGACCGTGCTCCCCCGCGTGTAGCCGACATAGATGCCGTCACCGTCGTGGTATTCGACGCCGACGCCGTGGATCCAGTTGTCGGAGATCGTGTTGTTCCTGGTGATCTCGTCGTTGTCGGTCGGTTGGGAGTCGTTGACGTTGCCGAGTTCGATGCCGGTGCCGGAGATGTCGGTGAAATCGTTGCCCGAGACGAGGTCGTTCGCGCTGCCGGCGCCGATGAACAGGCCGGCCGAACCGAGGTGGGTGAAGGTGTCGCCGGTGAAGGTCACGTTCCGGGCCGCCGACCAGCTCAGCGCGCCGGGGTTCTGCGTCCAGGAGGCGTAGGGGCAGGTGCCCGGCGGGTCGGTGTAGTCGCAGACGCCTTGCTGGGCATAGGCGTTCGCGCCGGTAAGGGTATGGCCGGACTGCATGTCGGAGTAGCCGTCGTCGCCGCTGGGCCGCAACCAGGTCTGGTAGGCGAAGGTGATCCCGGTGAAGGTCAGGTCGTGGACCGGCGCCTTCGGCGTGCCGGCGCCGTTGACGAGGCTTTGCAGCACCGGGGCTTCGACGTCCGCGCTCGCCATGTTCTGCCCCGCTGTGGGTTCGTAGTAGACGCGGTGCGCGCCGGTGTCCAGGTACCACTGGCCCGGCTTGGTGAGCAGTTCGAAGGCGTCCTCGATCCGCGTCGGCACGGCGCCGGCCGGCAGCGGCCAGAAGGTGCCGGAGGGATGACCGCTGAGGCCGGGGCTGTGGTAAATGCTGTTGTCCCAGCAGGGTTGGCGCATGGTGATGGTGGTGCCGTTGATACTGGCGACCCGGCAGCGGGTCTCCTCCCAGGCACCGGCCGTACCGGCGAAGACGAATTCCAGACCGCTCGGATTGCGCCAGGACGCCAGGTCCGCGTTGGCCGCGGTGTAGCCGGTGTCGTTCGCGGTTCTGGTCAACGGCACCGGCGACGGGCCCTGCGCGACCTCGGCGCGGACGCCGTCCACGTAGAGCTGGCGGGTGTCCAGGTTCGCCGGAACCGGTGCCGACCACAGGTTCTTGCTCGCGTCGGACAGGGTCCAGCCGGTGATCTGCTGGCCGCCGCTGACGATCGGGTTCGCGCCGGGCGCGGCACGGTAGACGACGCGGTGTCCATTGGAGCCGGAGTCGGCCGAGGTGAAGTTCAGCGGTGCGGATAACCGGTAGGTGCCGCCTGCGAGTTGGACGACGAGGTCTTCGCTCAGCGCGCTGTCCCTGGTACGCGCGAGTTGCTGCGCCATGGGTAACGCGCAGGGCTGTGCGGCGGAGCAGGCGTTGCCGGTGCCGTTCGGCGCGGCGTAGATCGACGGCGCCCCGGTCGCCGCGGCCGGCGTTCCGCCGATGACAGCGGCAGATCCGAGCAATGCCACCGATGCTGCCCCGATGAGCCAGCGGGAGCGAAGCGGTCGTTGCGTCCGATCGAACCGGCGACTGTGCATCGGTTTCTCCTCCGTCTGCGTGCTGGGCTCCACGAGGCGATTCATCATACGTGAAACATCGTATGTTTACATCCGTATTTTGTGACATGCTGAAGTGATGAACGAGGGGCGACATGTCGTGTTCGTGCTGTTCGACGGCATGAAGATGCTCGACATGGCCGGACCCGCCGAGGTGTTCGCCGAGGCCAATCTCTGCGGTGCCGACTATTCGCTCGGCTACGTCTCGCCCTCCGGGAAACCGGTCCTGACCTCGACCGGAACCCAGCTGCCGGTCGACAGGTCAGCCGAGGACGCACCGAATCCGGACACGGTCGTGGTCTGCGGCGGCGATGTCCTGGCCAGCCTGCCGATCGGCGCCGACCTGATCGACGCGGTCCGCGACCTCCACCCGCGCGCCCGCAGGCTGGTGTCGATCTGCACCGGCTCGTTCGCGCTCGCCGCGGCCGGCGTGCTGTCGGGCCGCCGCGCGACCACCCACTGGCGACACGCGCAACTGCTGGCCCGCGCCTACCCCGACATCGAGGTGTTGCCCGACGCCCTGTTCGTCGAGGACGACGGCATCTTCACCTCGGCAGGCGTTTCGGCCGGCATCGATCTCGCGCTGGCGCTCGTCGAACGGGACCACGGCCCCGATCTGGCCCGTTCGGTCGCCCGCAGTCTGGTGATGTTCATGCAGCGTCCTGGCGGGCAGTCCCAGTTCTCGGCGCCCCTTGAGGTCCGGCCGCCCCGTACTCCGGCCCTTCGCGACGTCGTCGACCTGATCTCCGCTCGCCCGTCGCTCGACCACAGCATCACCAGCCTGGCCGCCCGTGCCAACGTCAGCCCCCGCCACCTGGCGAGACTGTTCGCGGCCGAACTCGACACCACCCCGGCCAAATACGTGGAGCAGGTACGGCTGGACCACGCGAAAGCCCTGCTCGACTCGGGGCACGGCGTCGCGGAATCGGCGCGGGTGGCCGGTTTCGGCAGTTCGGAGACCATGCGCCGAACCTTCGTGGCCCGCCTCGGCGTCTCGCCGAGCCAGTATCGGAACCGGTTCGAAACCACGACGCGCTGAGTCCGGATCTGTGGGGTGTTCGGCAGTGTGCGCGGTGGGGCGGGGCTCGTCGGTCGGCAAGACTGGAATCAATCCACTTGAACCCAGCCACCTTGGAGCTCCGATGCCCGACGTCATCGCCGGAATCACCATTCCCGACACGGATCTCGTTCGCGAGGCCACCGCGCTCGTCCGGCAGGCAGCGGACGACGCCCTGTTCCACCACTCCCGCCGGGTTTTCCTCTTGGGAATGTTGAAAGCCTCGGTGCGGGGACTCGACGTGGACCCCGAACTCGCCTACGTCGGCGGACTCTTCCACGACCTCGGCCTGACCGCCGCCTACGCCACC
>DASYBO010000249.1:0-4147 GCA_036500685.1 Pseudonocardiaceae bacterium
GCACCGCATCGCCGATCAGCGCGGTGGCGCCCGAATTCTCGACCAGCTCCGCGACCACCCTCGGCGGCACATCGGTGTTCAACGGGACCACGACCGCGCCCGCGCGCAGCACCGCGAACACCGCGATGCAGTAGGCGGCGCCTGTCGGCAGCCGCACCGCGACCCGATCACCCGGCGCGATCCCGGCCGCGACCAGCACCGCGGCCTGCGCGTCCGCCGCCGCGTGCACCTCCGACCAGGACAGCGTCCGCCCGGACTCGGCGTCGATCAGCGCGGCGTGGGCCGGACCGCGCGCGGCGGCCGAGGCGACCAGATCGGCGATGTTGCCCGCCGAAGCGGTCGGGGCATCCGAGGGGGCGCCGGTCGTCATTGACCCTCCTGGTTACGGGCGGGAAGCTACGCGGAATCACCTTATCCGGCAGCACAACGACACAAAGCCGCGTCATGACCGCCCAGCTCGCGCGTTGCCCGGTATGACTGGGCCGATGCGCTACCGAAACAAAGCCAAACTACTCACCGGTAGCAACGGCACGTATGCTGTGTCAGCCTCGGCCGGGATAACCACCAGTAACACGATGACGACACGAACGACGTTGTCAACGACGATCACGACCGCGGAAACCGCTGAGACGGTGTCCGACCGGGGCCGGAGGAGAGACGAGGGCGTTGCCATGTACTCACCCGCGAACGACCCCGGCGATCGCTGCTCCTCTACGCTGGTGACGGCCGGTTCAACCAGGCAAAATGACCCGTTGGTGGTCGCCAGGACATGAATGGTGCGGCTCGCGCGAGCGGGATCAGGCTTTCCGGTACCGGTCAACCAGGAGGGGACCGGTTGACTCGTCGTGCCCTGCCTGCCACGGCCGACCTGGATCAACTGTCCGTAACCGCGCCCGATCCGCGACTGACCGGCCAACTGCCCCTCGGTGACGAATCCGCCCCGGAACCGGTCGCCACCCCCGGCGCACACGAACGGGATGAATCAGATACCGGCAACCAGAGCGGACAGGCCTGGGAGCTGGTCCGCTCCGCCCAGAACGGCGACGCCGCCGCCTTCGGTCAGCTCTACGACCGCTACGTCGACGTGGTCTTCCGCTACGTCCTGTTCCGGATCGGCGACCGCTCCTTAGCCGAGGACGTCACCAGCGAGACGTTCCTGCGCGCGTTCCGCCGCATCAACTCGGTCAGCTACCAGGGCCGCGACGTGGGCGCCTGGTTCGTCACCATCGCCCGCAACATCGTGCTCGACCACGTCAAGTCGAGCCGATTCCGGCTGGAGGTGAGCACCGCCGACCCCGACGACGGCCAAGCCGTGGACGTCGGCCCGGAAACCCAGGTGCTGGCCAACATCGCGCACGCGGAACTGTTGCACTGCGTCGAGCAGTTAGGCGACGACCAGCGAGAATGCATCGTCCTGCGGTTCCTGCAGGGCCTTTCCGTCGCCGAAACCGCGGAGATCATGCACCGCAACGCGGGCGCGATCAAAGCTCTCCAGCACCGCGCCGTGCGCCGTCTTGCCCAACTCCTGCGCACCGAAACCAGCTGACCGTAACCAAAATCGATTCCGCTCGTTGCTCACCTCGACGTGACTACCGGCGCAAGTCGGCCGCCACGCACCTCCGCCGCTACGACCGGAACGGTGAGCACGGGCCTTGACACCGTGGATGCGCAATCGCCAGCGTGAGCGCTTCGCTCGCGCGGCTGACGCGTTCGCCGGCCAGGGTGCCAAGCGGGATCAGGCCAAACGCGACCAAGCCGAGCCGCACGATCCCCGGTTGGCCGGCGAGTTCGCGGTACTGCTGCGACTGAGCCGCAGCGCCGAGGCGTCCGCGCCCGAACCGGACGCGCGGGAGCGGATGCGCGCCAAGGTCATGGCCGAACTGCCCGCGATCCTCACGGAGCAGACACGCGCCGGCCGGTCGACAACGTTGTCAACGACCGGGAAGGCCGCAGGCAAACAGCGCGTCACCGGCCCGAGAGGCCGACTGGCCATCGCGCTCGGCGCGGCGTTCTGCCTGGTCATCGCATTGTCCGGGATGACAATGCTGCTGTCCGACAAGGCCCTGCCCGGCGATCCGCTCTATGGCATCCGCCGCACCGTCGAATCCGCCGCGATGAGCCTCACCTTCGGTGACGAGTCGAAGGGCCTGAAACACCTCGGTTTCGCCGCCGACCGGATCAGCGACATCGAATCCCTCGCCGCCCGCTACCCGAACGCGGCCGACAGCCCCGCAGGCGACTACCTGACTGCCTTCGCCGACTTCGACTCCGACGCGGCAGCCGGTTCCGGCGACCTCACCGGCTACGCGTCCGGCAACGGCCCGGACGGGCTCAACCAGCTGCACGACTGGGCGGCCCGGCAAACCGCGCGCATCACCTCGGTCAACCCGAAACTCCCGGCCGAAGCCAGCACCGCCGCGACCACCAGCCTCACCCTGCTCGCCAGGATCGAGGCCCGCGCCAGCGCGCTGCTGGCCAGGACGGCCTGCTACACGGTCACGTCCGGTTCCAGCGACGACATCGGCGTCCTCCCCGCGACCGGCCCGTGCGACCACGCCCCCGGTGCGCAGACCGTCGCCCCCACCGTCACCCCGGACGCCACCGTCCCGCAGACCCCGGCCGCCGGCATCCCCAACCACCCCGCGACCGGCCCGACCACGACGGTCGCCCAGGCACCTCCGGTACGCCCGACCGTCACCCCGACCGCGGCCCCACCGCCTCCGGTGACGGTGCCCACCATGCCCGGCCCGCCGACCACCCCGATCCTGCCCGGACCACCCACGATCACGCTGCCGTTGCCGCTGCCCGTGGCCCAGATTCCGCCGCTGCTGCCCGGCCTGCCGTGGATCCTCGTCGGAGAGTGATCGAAACGCGCTCAAGGGGGGCGAATCAGGTCGCGGCCAGGCTCTACGCTTGAGTGGTCCGACAGCGACCTATCAGGAGGCGCCACGGTGCCACTACGGGGTGACGGCACAAAGGGTGCCGAGCGCGAACGCCGTGCCGAACTGGCCGGGGAGGCATCCGCCGAAGCGGCGGTGGCGTCCGCCGGTACCGACGCGAACTCACCGCTGCCCACGCCCACCGACCTGACCGCGGCCGCGTTCTTCGACGTCGACAACACCATGATGATGGGCGCGTCGATGTTCCACTTCGCCCGCGGTCTCGCCGCGCGCAAGTACTTCAGCACCTCGGACCTGGCCGGGTTCGCCTGGACACAGGTGAAATTCCGGGTCGGCGGAAAGGAAAGCCCCGAGGGGATCAACGCCAGCCGCGAACGCGCCCTGTCGTTCATCGCGGGCCGCAGCGTCGTCGAACTCGTCGGCCTCGGCGAAGAGATCTACGACGAGCTGATGGCCGACAAGATCTGGGCCGGCACCCGCGCCCTCGCCCAGATGCACCTCGACGCGGGCCAGCGCGTCTGGCTGGTCACCGCGACCCCCGTCGAACTGGCGCAGATCATCGCGCGCAGACTCAAACTGACCGGCGCCATGGGCACCGTCGCGGAAAGCATCGACGGTGTCTACACAGGACGGTTGGTCGGCGAACTGTTGCACGGCAAGGCAAAAGCCCACGCCGTCCGCGCCATCGCCGCCCGCGAAGGCCTGGACCTGCGGCGCTGCACGGCATACTCGGACTCGGTCAACGACGTCCCGATGCTCTCGGTCGTCGGCACCGCGGTCGCGGTCAACCCGGACCAGGCGCTACGGGAGCAGGCCCGCAAGCGAAGCTGGGAAATCCGCGACTTCCGCACCGGCCGCAAAGCCGCCAAGATCGGCGTCCCCTCGGTGCTGGGCGCGGGCGCCCTTGCCGGAGCCGTAGCCGCCGGCATGGCCTACCGGCGCCGCAGCGGCTAACCGCGTCCCGGCCCCCCTACCCGTTTCGCCGTCCCCAAAATCCACCGATCCCGATTTCCCAAATCCGCCGATCCAGATTTCGCGAATTCTCCTCGCATCCCCCGCTCCCAGCCCACCACTCCCTGGGGGAGCCACCTCGGGCAGCCTAATCCGATTGAAGATCTACTTTGGTGGCTGTGGATGCGGCTGTGGACAACTAGCGGGGCTGTGGACAACTTGAGGACAGCCCACCTGGCGTCGACCAGGCAGCACGAGCAGACGGAGTGACACAGATCACCCCGTCTCGGAGTCCG
>DASYBO010000250.1:0-21390 GCA_036500685.1 Pseudonocardiaceae bacterium
GGCCGCTGCCACCGGGCGGGGCCATGGTCGAGAACTTCGGGTTGATCCCGCTGGTCACCTTGCTGATGTTGCTCGCGTCGGTGTTGAGCTGGTTGTTGATGTCGGTGATCGCGGCAGTGATCGCGCCGCTGTTGTCCGAGACGGCCTTCTGCGCGGCAGCGGACTGCTCGGCGGCGGTCGGGTGGCCGCCGGTGGTGCCGTAGCCCTTGAGGTTGTTGTTGTAGTCGGTGATCACCTGGCCGTACTTGCCCTCCAACGTCGATTTGCCGTTGGTGAGCGTGGTGGCGGCCGCGGTGATGGCGACGGCGGCGTTGGACAGCGCCGTCTGGCTGGAGGTGCCGGCCGAGGAGAAGTTGCTCATGTAGCCGCGGAAGGCGTTGGCAACGTCCCCGGTCCAGCTGCTCAGGTCGCCGACCGCGCTGCTGATGGCCTTGTTGCAGCCGTCGGCGTCGCCCGCCGCGGTGGACAGCTTGCCGGCGAGCGCGGTGATCGAGCCGGGATCGGCCTTGTACACGCCCTCACCCGCGGTCGCGATGGCTGAGCCAGCACCGCCGGGCAACCCGGCGACCTCGTCGCGCGCGGTCACGTCGTCCTCCCCATCACCACCGTGTCCCCCTCACGCCTTGATGTTGCCGATGTTCTGCTTGTTGCCGGTTTCGGTGTCGCCGGTGCTGGTCATGGTCGAGTCCAGCGTGCGCTCGATCGCGCCGACCAGGGTCTCGGCCGCGGCGTACTCGCCGTGCAGCGCTGCGCACAGTGCGCTGGCGGCACTGGCAACGGCGCCGGAGTTGCCGAGCGTGCCGAACATGCCGGCGTCGACACTGGCCGGCACGCCGTCACCGACGCTGCCGAACTTGCCGGCCTCCGCGCCGATCGTGGAGCGGGCCTGATCGATATCGGCCGCGTTGTAGTTCACCGCCATGCCGCTCGCACTCCCTCGCGCCGCGTCTGTTGGTCGTTGGACGCGTCCGGTCCGGACCTGGTTCCACGGGAAACTCGGACGTCGCGGAAGTCATTGTGCACGGTTTGTCGGCTGGACACGCCCCGTTCCGGGTGATCACCACCTGACCGGCTACAACTCGTCGAGCAGTTCCTCGACGTTCTCCACGATTCGGGCATTGTTGGCCGGCGTGACCGTGACCCACGGGGCCCGGCCGCCCTCGGACCGCACCAGGTACAGGTAGCGGCCCCAGTCGGTGTCGTGGAAGGCGATCACCCGGTCGGCGCGCCGGATGCGGCCGTCGCGCAGGGTCCGCTCGGCGCCGAACTGGCCGCGGGCCTCGATGTTGGCGAACATCCCGGCCAGCTCCTGCGCGTCGGGCAGGGCGACTCCGCGCCGGTTGAGCGCGGTGATCATCGCGGTCGCGTCGCCGCCGACCTGCTCCTCGGCCACGCGCAACGTCTCCAGCGGCACGCTCACCGAACGGCCACCGCCCGCGGGGCACTCGCCCGCGACCGACACCGCCGCCGGTACATACGAGGTGGGCCGGGCCGGGATCAGCCAGACCTGGCCGCCGTCGACGACCGCCAGCAGCGCGGTGTTGCCGGCCGACGCGGCCAGCGCCCTGATCTCCCGGTCGGTCCACACCCACACGTCGACGGACTGCTTCGGGTTGGCCAGCACGGCGAGTTGGTCGGAGAGTTCGCTGTCCGCCCTGGTCCCTCGGGCCAGGCCGCGTTCACCGAGGCTCGCCCAGGCCTGCGCCTCCAGCTTGGCCCGCTCGGAGTGGGTCGCACCGGGGCTGGGCACGTCGAGTACCACGTGCCGGCGGGGGAAACGCTGGCCGGCCCACAGTACGTCGAACTCCAGCGCGGACAGGACCACGCTGCTCGGCAGGCTCACCCGGGTTACGCGTCCTGTTCGTCGTCGTCGCTCCGGTCGCTCGGCGGGTTGCCGCCGAGGACGTCCGGAATGACCATGCGGCCGTCGTCGAAGAACTCGTCGCCGGTCGCGGCGAGGCCGCCGCGGTGCTCCGCGTCGTCGTCGCGCCGGCCCAGCGCCGGTTGGAGCAGGCCGGGGGCGACGGGTTCGCTCGCCGAGAGTTCAGCGTTCATCCGCGCGGCCGCGGCCTCGTCGGCGTCGAGTTCGGCCAGGACGCTGCGGTTGGGGTTGAAGTCGTCATCGTCGTCGGCGAAGCCGCCGGGCTCGTTGCCCTTGCGGCCGGTGAACTCCTCGTCCTCGCCGCCTTTTTTGGTGTTGGCGCCGACGATGCCGACCGCCGCGGTGCCACCGGCCACCGCGGCGCCCGCCGCGATCTCGCCGATGTCCCCACCGAGGGCTGCCGCGGGCACCGGCATACCGGCCGCGCGCGAGCCGGGCACACCGCCGCCACCGGTCGGGCCGATGCCGGTGACCGGGCCGGGACCGACCGGGGTCGTGCCGGGCGGAACGGCCGAACCGCCACCAGGCACACCACCAGAAACGCCGCCACCAGGTACGCCACCGCCAGGTACGCCACCGCCGGGGAAGCCTCCGCCGGGGAAGCTACCGGGAAAGCCGCCGCCGGGGAGACCGCCGGAACTCGGGAAGCCACCGGAGCCGGGAAGACCGCCGGGAAGACCGACACCGGAGGAGGGAGCGCCAGGGAGGCCGCCGCCGAGCGGGACCGAGCCGGAGCCTCCTGGCCCACCGGGCACGCCGATGGGTGAGACGCCACCGGAACCGCCGGGGATCCCTGGCGGGAGGGTGCCGACGCCGCCTCCGCCACTGCCGACCACGGGGGCGCCGGGGTAGCCGGACGTCGAGGTGCCGCCGCTGGGCTGCGGGTTGAGACCGATCGCCGGCGGCGGGGAGGGCGGCTGGTAGCCGCCGAGGTTGGTCTGGCTCGAGGAGGTGTAGTTGTTCATCGCGTCGATGGCCTGGTTGCGGGCCGCGTTGGCCTTGCTGACCTGCTGGGCGTGGTCGTTGCCGTGCCCGGTGAACGGTGAGCCGCCCGCGGCCAGCGAGCCGTTGCTGGGCTGGGTGTTGCTGGTCAGCGCCTGCGGCTGCGGCGCGGCGTTGCGCGCGGTCGCGTACGCCTGCGCCTGCTGGTTGATCGCGGTGGACCCCTGGCCGCCCTGGTCGGTGACGGTGCCGCCGTAGGCGGCGGACGCGCTGAGCATCTGGTCGGCGAGGTCGGAGGCGGTCTGGCTCTGCCAGTTCACGCCGATCGCCTGCATCTGGGTCTGCAGGGTGTCGTTGATCTGGGTGAGGTCGGCGGCGACGTTGGCCAGCGCGTCGGCGGCCGCGGTCATCGCCGCGGCGCCGTTGCCGTTGTTGAGCTCCTGCACCGCGCCGGCCAGCTGCGTGTTGGTCATGCCCTCCCAGCGCAGCTCGCCGAGTGAGGTGGCGGTGCTGGGCCCACCGGGGTGCGCGGCGGTGAAGTTCTGTGCCGCCTGCACCTCGGCGGACTGCACGTCGGCACGGTTGGCGGCGTTGACGAGCTCCGGGATACCGTCCATCTCCTACCCCTCAGTTCGCGGTCTGCAGTGTCGCGACGGCGGCCGCGGCGACCTGTTCGGTGTTGACGCAGGACTGGGTCGCGGTCGTCCCGGTCGGCGGGAAGTCGAACTGCACGATGAGCATCTGCCCGTCGGCGACGCTGACCACGGTCTGGCAGCCCTCGGCCACCTTCGCCTTGCTGGTCACGTCGACGGCGGGGAAGCCGTCGATGTCGACGGGCGTGGTGTTGTTGGCCAGCAGCGGGTTGAGCCAGAACTGGATGCCCGCCGAGGTCACCGTCTGCACGTTGTAGCTGGGCAGCGTGCCGGGGTCGGTCAGCTGGAAACCGCACTGCGGGTTGTGCCAGTTGACGTCCGGGTGTCCCTCGACGCCGGGGTCGACGCCGAGCTTCGCCTGTTGCGCGGCGGTGAGCAGCGAGCACGGGTCGATGCCGGTCAGCGGGAGGCTGCGGGGACGCGGCGGCAGGCTCAGCGTGCTCGGCCGGACCGGCGCGGACGTGCCGCCGCCACCGCCGGATCCTGCGGTGGCCTGACCGGCCTGCTGCGCGGTGCAGGCGGCGAGCAGCGCGACGACCAGCCCACCGATGGGGACCCATCCCCACCGGAGCAGCGTCGCGGACTCACGCACCAGGGCCACCGGGCAGGGACGTCTGCTTGAACGCGTCCGCGATCTGCTGCTCGGTGTAGCCGTAGTTCAGCGCGGTGGCGCGCAGGTTGTCGGCGATCTGTTGCAGGCTCTGCAGGTACTGGTTGACCCGGTTGGCGTAGGAGTCCGGGTCGGTGACCAGCCTGGCGTTCCACTGCTGGGCCGCCTGCACGCTGACCACGTCCTGCGCCGGGGGCGCGATGGACAGGCGCGCGAGGTTCTGCTGGATGTCACGGCCCTCGCTGTTGAGCACGTCATTGATGATCTGCGCGGCCTTGAGCACGTTGTCCTGGTTGACGGTGATGCTGGCCGCGGTCTGCGGCACGCTGCTCAGCTCACCGGCCAGTCCACTCGGGCTGGCCGCCATTTTCAGCGCAGCGTCGTCCGTCGCCATCAGCGACCCACCCCCGTCGTCGGTGTAACCGTCCGTCCCTTGCAGGCTACCAATGGCCGCCAACGCCGGACTCTCGTTCGACGATCCCGATCGACGGATGGTTCCCCGGTCAGACGGGTTTTCTGATCGCCCCTGGAACCTCGACCAGACCGTCGGCCGCGCGCAGCGCGATGTCGGTGCGGTGGTGCGAGCCGGCAAGGTGCACGCCGGTGAGGCGGCGGTAGGCGTCGGCCCTTGCCGCGGGGAGGTCCGCGCCGGTGCCGACGATCGACAGCACCCGGCCGCCAGCTGACACGATCGCGCCGTCGTCGCGGCGGCGGGTGCCGGCGTGCAGCACGCCATCGGCCTCGGCGCCGGTGATGACGTCGCCGCTGCGCGGCAGTCCGGGGTAGCCCTCGGCCGCGATGACCACGGCGACCGCGGCGCCGGGCTGCCAGTCCAGCGGCGGCTGCTCGGCCAGCGTGCCGGTGGCGGCAGCATTGAGCAGGCCGGCGAGCGGGGTGTTGAGCAGCGCGAGCACGGCCTGGATCTCGGGATCGCCGAAGCGGGCGTTGAACTCGATGACCTGCGGGCCGTCCGAGGTGAGCGCGAGGCCTGCGTAGAGCACGCCGGTGAACGGGCAGTCCCTTGCGACGAGTTCGGCCACGACGGGACCGACGATCCGCTCCACCACCTCGTCGACGAGGTCGGCGGGGGCCCAGGGCAGCGGGGTGTAGGCACCCATGCCGCCGGTGTTCGGGCCGTGGTCGCCGTCGCCGACCCGCTTGAAGTCCTGCGCGGGCAGCAGCGGCACCACGGTGGTGCCGTCGACGAGGCAGAACAGCGACACCTCGGGCCCATCGAGGAACGATTCGAGCAGCACCGGGTGGCCACCGTCGAGCAGGGTCATGGCGTGCGCGCGGGCCGCGTCGTAATCGGCGGTGACCACGACGCCCTTGCCTGCGGCGAGGCCGTCGTCCTTGACGACGTAGGTGGGGCCGAAGCGGCGCAGCGCAGCGTCGAGGTTGGCCGGGTTGTCCACCACCTCCGAGCGCGCGGTCGGCACGCCCGCGGCCTGCATGACGTCCTTCGCGAACGCCTTGGACCCCTCGATGCGGGCCGCCTTGGCCGACGGGCCGAAGCAGGCGATGCCGGCGGCGCGGACCGCGTCGGCGACCCCGGCCACCAGCGGCGCCTCCGGGCCGACCACGACCAGGTCGGCGCGGAACCGGGTGGCGAGCGCGGCGACCGCGGCCGGGTCGTTGACGTCGACACCGTAGGTCTCGGCGAGGCTCGCGGCACCGGCATTGCCGGGCGCCACTGCGAGCGCGGTCACCGCCACGTCATGGGACAACGCCAGCAGAAGGGCATGTTCTCGGGCGCCCGACCCGATTACCAGCACGCGCACAGGGCGCGAGTTTACGTCCAGCACATGCCAGGCCCGCGCACGGACCCGGCCTCAGACCAGCCGGTGATCGACGTAGCACCAGCGCCAGTCCTCGCCCGGTTCGAAGGACTGGATGACCGGGTGGTTGACCGCCTTCGCGTGCGCGGTCGCGTGCCGGTGCGGGCTCGAATCGCAGCAGCCGACGTGACCGCAGGTCAGGCACAGCCGCAGGTGCACGAAGATGGGTTCCTGGATCGCGATGCAGTCCTCGCAGCCCTCGGTGGTGGATGGCGTGACCGTGAGTTTCTCGATCTCCTCGACGTGGGCACAGGTCATGGGGTCGCCTCCGGGACAATGGATGGTTCGCGCGGCGTTTCGATACGCCACCGGTCGTCGCCGACCGGGTTTGTCCGAGTACTGATTGTCATCTCCCGCACCATTTGTGGATTCCGCTGTCCCCATCATGACCCAGGCGCGCGGGGCCGCACGCGCGGCTGCGCCATTCGCCGAGGGACTTTCTTCCTTCCCCGCCGCGACTTGACCAACTGAGTCCGGTACTTCGTACCGCGCACGGCGCAATCCCGGAGAAACCGCACAATGAGTTGGTTGATCTCGACGGATCAAGGGGCACATCGTGACGGAAATCGAGCAGTTGCTGCTGGTGGTCGGGTCGCTGGCGGTCTCGGCGGCGGCAAGACGGCTACGGCTGTCCGCGCCGTTGGCGCTGGTCGCGGTGGGTCTGGTGGTGTCCTACCTGCCGGGGGTGCCGGATATCGAGATCAATCCGCAGCTGGTGTTGGTGCTGTTCATGCCACCGCTGCTGTACTCGGCGTCGCTGAGCAGCTCCTACCTGGGTTTCCGGGCCAACGTGCGACCGATCGCGCTGTTGTCCGTCGGGTTGGTGCTGGCCACGACCGTCGTGGTCGGGTTCGTGGCGCACCTGCTGATCCCGGCGCTGCCGCTGACCTCGGCGCTGGTGCTGGGCGCGGTGGTGGCGCCGCCGGACGCGGTGGCCGCGGTGGCGATCGGCCGCAGGCTGGGGCTGCCGCGCAAGCTGATGACGCTGATGACCGGCGAGAGTCTGGTCAACGACGCGACCGCGTTGACGGCGTTCAAGGTCGCGGTGGCCGCGGCGCTGGGGGCGGGCGCGAGCTGGGGCGAGGGGCTGCGCACGTTCGTGGTGGCCTCGGTCGGCGGCGTGGTGATCGGGTTGGCGCTGGGCATGCTGGTGCACGCGATCCGGATGCGGCTGCACGACAGCGTGGTGGAGAGTGCGCTGGGCATGGTGGTGCCCTTCGCGGCCTACCTCATCGCGGACATCCCGGCGGTTGGTGCGTCCGGAGTGCTGGCAGTGGTCACCGCGGGCCTGTACCTGGGGCACAACGCACCCAACGCCGGCTACGCCACCCGATTGCAGGAGGACGCGGTGTGGCGCGCGGTCGACGTGCTGCTGGAGTCGTTGGTGTTCGGGCTGATCGGGCTGAACCTGCGGTTCGTACTGCACCAGGTGAACAGCGCGGGACACAGCACGATCGCGCTGTTCGGCGCGTCGATCGGGGTGCTGGCCGCGGCGATCCTGGTGCGCATCGTGTGGATGTTTCCCGCGACCTATCTACCGAGGTGGTTGGCCAAGTTGGTGGGGCGCGGCGGAAACGATCCGCCGCCGCCGTGGCAGAGCGTCGCGGTGCTGTCCTGGAGCGGGATGCGCGGGGTGGTGTCGCTGGCCGCCGCCTCATCGGTGCCGGCGTCGGTGCCGGGGCGGGATCTGGTGCTGCTGCTGGCTTTCGCGGTCACCGTCGGCACCCTGCTGATCCAGGGACTGAGCCTGCCGTGGCTGATCCGCAAGCTCGGCGTGCGCGGCGACGAGGACTTCGCGGACACGCTGGCCGAGGCGCAGGCCGCGCACAACGCCTCGCTGGCCGCGGTGAGCAGGTTGGACGAACTGGTCAACGACGAAGAAGACAGCACCCCGGTGCACATTGTGGACAAGTTGCGGGCGATGGCGCAGGGCAGCGGCAACGCGGCGTGGGAGCGCCTTGGCCGACAGGACATCGAGAGCCCGGCGACGGCGTACCGCCGGTTGCGACTGGAGATGCTGGACGCGCAGCGCGGGGTCTATCTCGACGCCCGCAACGCGGGCGAGATCGACGACGAGGTGCTGCGCAAGGTGATGCGCGAACTCGACCTCGAACAGGCCCGCCTCGACGCTCGTGACTGAGCGACGGGTGATCGAGTGCTGACCCTGCGCTCGCGGCATGGTCAACGCGGTTGGGATGGGCGAGGATCAGCGCATGAGCCCGGATGAGCTGGATCGTGCCAAGGCGGTGCTGCGGGAGAGCGAGAACCGGCCGTCGGAGGCGCGGGTCTACGACTACTTTCTCGGCGGCGCCGCGAACTTCGAGGTGGACCGGGAGTTCGCGGAGGCGCAGATCGCGCGCTACCCGGACATGCCGATGATCGCCTCGGAGAACCGGCGGTTCCTGCACAGGGCCGTGCGGTACCTGGCCGAACAGGGCATCCGCCAGTTCGTCGACATCGGTTCGGGTGTGCCGACCGAGGGCAACGTGCACCAGATCGCCGAGGAGGTGCTGCCGGGGCGGTGCAGGGTCGTCTACATCGACCGGGACCCGATCGCGCACGCACACGCCCAGATCCTGCTGCGCGAGGACGGCGATCCGAGCCGGCACCGGGCGCTGCGCGCGGACCTGTTGGACACCGCCGAGCTGTGGCGGCAGGTCAACGCGACCGGGTTGATCGACTTCAGCGAGCCGGTCGGCCTGCTGATCGTCGCGGTGCTGCACTTCATCAAATCGGACCGCGAGCCGGAGAAGGCGGTGGAGTTCCTGCGTTCGAAGCTGGCGCCGGGCTCGTACCTGGTGCTCTCGCACGCGAGTGGCGAAGGCCTCTCGGCCGGTCAGCAGACCGCGGCCGAACGGGTCCGGTCGGACTACGAGAGCCAGGCGGCCAACCCCGGCGTGTTCCGCAAACACGACAAGATCGCCGAGTTCTTCGGCGGCTGGCCGCTGGTGCCGCCAGGTCTGGTGTGGACACCGGAGTGGCACGACGAGAACTTCGTGTCCGGCTTCACCGATGATCCGGCGCGCGCGTTCATCATGGCCGGAGTCGCCCGCAAACCGTGATCATTTGACCGCGACGCGGATTCGGTAGGTCCACCACCAGGTCACCGGTTCGCCGATCCGCGCGGTGGCGATCTCGCGCAGCGCGGTGAGGCCGAGTTCGTCCTCGGTGCGGCCCTCGCGCAGCAGCGCGGCGACGTGGCTCTGGCTGCGCAGCAGTGCCAGCAGCCGGTCCGCGTCGCCGCTTTCCGTGGCGTGCAAACACATCTCGCGGGCGAAGGAGAACAGGCCGGATTCGATCATCCGGCCGAGGTGGCCGGACTTGTTGGCGCGAGGAGTGTCGTCCTCTTGCGGAAGCGCGCGGATCCGCCGGTCCACCTCTTCGTACGCCGCGTCGACCTTGGCCTCGATCGCGGGCGGCCAGTCCACGTCGTAGGCGGCGAACACGCCGCCGGGGCGCAGCAGTCGGGCGATCTCGGGCAGCACCGTGGCCGGGTCGAACCAGTGCATGGCCTGGCTCGCGGTGATCACGTCGACGCACTCGTCGGGCAGGCCGGTCGCTTCGGCGGTCGCGTCGATCACCTTGAAGACGTCCTTGTCCGGAAGTTGGGCCAGCCGCTGTTTGGCCAGGGCCCGCATGTCCGCGCTCGGTTCCACGGCCAGCGCGTGCCGCACCCGGCCCGACCAGACCACTGTGGACAGTCCGGTGCCCGCGCCGAGGTCGACCACGTCCGGCTCGGCGACGCGGGCCCACTGGGTCAACAGGTCGACGAGTTCGGCCGGTGTGCTTGGCCGTGCCAGGTCATAGGTGTCGGCGAAGCCGAAGAAGCGCGAAACCGAGTCGACCATGAACCCCAGACTAGCCACCCAGCCCCTCTCCTAACTAACTGGTTAGTTTTAACTAACTGGTTAGTTAGCCGTCGGGCGCGCCGCGCCGCGCGCAGGCCGAGCCGCGAGGCTACGTCGCGAGCAAGCCACGCCGCGCAAGCTCCGGGCGCACGCCCTCGCCGAACCAGAACGCCTCCTCAAGGTGCGGATACCCGGAGAGCACGAACTCCTCGATGCCGATGTCGTGGTACTCCGACATCAGGTCCGCGACCTCGGCGTGGCTGCCCACGAACGCGGTGCCGGCACCCCCTCGGACCAGGCCGACGCCAGCCCACAGGCCCGGATACACCTCCAGCGAGTGCGCGTCACCGTCGAACTTCCCGCCGTGCAACTGCGCCATCCGCCGCTGCCCGACCGAGTCGCCGGCGGCGAAGCGGGCCTGCGAGGCCGCGACCACCTCCGGGTCGAACTGGTCCTGCAGTTTCTGCGCGACCGCCCAGGCCTCGGCCGAGGTGTCCCTGCTGATCGTGTGCGCGCGCAGCCCGAACCGCAGGTCGCGGCCTTCGTCGGCGGCCAGCTTGCGCAGTCGCGCCACCTTCTCGGCGACCAGTGCCGGCGGCTCGCCCCAGGTCAGGTGAACGTCGGCCCGGCGCGCGGCGACCGGAAGGGCCGCGTCCGAGCTGCCACCGAAGTACAGCCGCGGCGCGGGGTTCGGCACCGCGAACGCCTTGGCGTCCTTCACCTGGTAGTACGTGCCGTCGAAGTCGACGCCGCCGCCTTCGAAGATGCGGCGCATGATCGCCATGAACTCGTCGGTGCGCGCGTAGCGCTCGTCGTGGCTGAGGTGGTCGCCGAAGCGGGCCTGCTCGACCGGGTCACCGCCGGTGACGATGTTGAGCAGCAGCCGGCCACCGGAGATGTGCTGGTAGGTGACGGCCAACTGGGCGGCCAGCGTCGGCGAGAGCGATCCTGGCCGGAAGGCGACCAGGAACTTGATCGTCTTGGTCCTGGCCAGCAACGCCGCCGTGGTCAGCCAGGCGTCCTGGCACCAGGTGCCGGTCGGGGTGAGCATGCCGGTGAACCCGACCCGCTCGGCCGCCGCCGCGACCTGCGCGAGGTAGTCGATGTCCGGCTCGCGCGGAATCCCGGTGTCCACAGGGGACTGGCCAGGATGGTCCACAATGGATCGTCCGTCGCCGTGGGTTGGCAGGAACCAGTGCAGGGTGATGCTCATCGCGTGCCCAATCCGGCCAGGTAGGTCTTGATCTCTGCGTCGTAGCGGTGGTCGACGAAATCGCTGAAGGTGATCTTGCCGGGGATCTGGCCGGCCGAGGCGAACTCGTCGGCGAGGTGCTGTTCGGAGCCGATCAGCGTGTCGTCCAACGCGACCGGGTGCAGCACGATGTCGGCAGCGGCGGCCTGGGTGGTGGCCTGCGGCAACCCGGTCTCCTGCGACCACAGCTGCGCGAACTGCGACTGGTGGGTCTTCGCCCAGGCGTACGCCTTGGCCACCCGCACCACGTAATCGGCGATGGCCGCGTTCTTGCCCGGGTCGGCCAGCGAGGCGCGGCTGGCCACCTGGACGCTGTAGCCGTTGGACAGCTGCGCGCCGCCTGCGAGGCCGGAACCGGACTGCGAGTCCTTGCCGGTGACCAACTGTCGCGCGCCGTCCTGCTGGATTCCCTCGGCCACATAGGGTTGCCACACCGCCCAGGCGTCCACCTGGTGCTGGCCGAACGCGGTCAGCGCGTTGCCCGGTTGCAGGAAGGCCAGCTTCACGTCGGCGGGGGCGAGGCCGGCCTTGTTCAGCGTGTTGAGCAGCGTCCCGTTGGCCGAGGAACCCTGCGCGACCGCGATGGTCCTGCCCTTGAGGTCGGCCAGGGTGTGGATGGGCGAGTCGGCCGGGACCAGGATCGCGTCGCCGACCGGGGACTGTTCGGCCGCGATCACGTCGAGCTTGTCGTTCGCGGCGGCGGCGAAGATCGGCGGCGTGTTGCCGACCTGGCCGATGTCGATGGCGCCGGCCGCGTTCGCCTGCAACATCGGCGGGCCTGAGGTGAAGGTGGCCCACTGGATCGCGTAGGGCAGGCCGTCGAGTTCGCCGGAGGCGCGCAGTAGCGCCTGGGCGCTGTTGCCAGACTGGTCGCCGACGCGCAGCGTCACGCTCTTCAGCTGCGCCGCGCTGACCGTGGACGGCACCGGGGCGGCCGAGGACGACGCGGACGCACCGCCGCCGCACGCGGTCAGGCCGATGGTCGCGACCGCGAACAGGCCGAACAGGCTAAGCGGGTTGGACAGCTTCACTCTCGTTCACTCCCAGGTCAGCGAGTACTTCGGTGCGCAGCGAGGCCAGTTCGGCCAGCCTGCGCGGGCGCGGCCGCGTCACCACGTGTTCCGCGACGATGCGACCGGCATCCAGGACGAGAATCCGGTCGGCGAGGGCCAGCGCCTCGTCGACGTCGTGCGTGACGAGCAGCACGGCCGGCCGGTGGGTGGCCCACAACTGGCTGACCAGGCGGTGCATGGCCAGCCGCGTCAACGCGTCCAGTGCGGCGAACGGCTCGTCGAGCAGCAGCAGGTCCGGTTCGCGGACCAGCGCCCTGGCCAGCGACACGCGCTGCGCCTCACCGCCGGAGAGGGTGCGCGGCCAGGCGTCGGCCCGGTCGCTGAGTTGGACCTCGGCAAGGGCCCGCTGCGCGGTGCCGCGCGGATCGCCGATCTTCAGGCCCAGCACCACGTTGCGCCAGACCTTGCGCCAGTCCAGCAGGCGCGGTTGCTGGAACGCGACCGACACCGTGCCATCCACTGTGGACTCACCCGTGGTATCACCGTCCAATCCGGACAGGATGCGCAGCAGGGTCGACTTGCCGGAGCCGCTGCGACCGAGCAGCGCGACGAATTCCCCCTTGCGCACCGCGAGATCCAGCCCGTCCAACACGCGCCGAGGGCCGAACTCCTTGACAAGGCCACGGACCTGGACGGTCAGCTCGTTCGCCACCGCAGCAGCCTCCGTTCGAGCAGTCGGACGATGCCGTCGGTGCTCAGCCCGAGGATCGCGTAGACCAGCAGGACGACCAGCACGATGTCGTTGCGGCCGAACTCGCTGGCATTGTTGATCATGTAGCCGAGGCCCGCGCTGGCATTGATCTGTTCGCCGACCACCAGCGACAGCCAGGCCGCTGCCAACCCGAGCCGCAGCCCGACCAGGCTGTTCGGCACCGCGGAGGGGAGCACGACGTGCCGGATGCGTTCCCAGCGCGAGAAACCGAGCACGGTCGTCGCCTCGACCAGTCGCCGGTCCGCGTCCCTGATGCCCGCGTGCACGTTCACGTACAGCGGAAACGCGGTGCCCAACGCGACCAGCGCGACCTTGGGCGCCTCGCCGATGCCGAACCAGATGATGAACAGCGGGATCAGGCCTAGGAAGGGCAGCGTGCGCAGCATCTGCATGGGCGGATCGATCAGCAGGTCGCTCCACCGCGACAGGCCGGCCGCCACCCCGATCACCGCACCGACGAGCAGGCCGATCGCGAAACCGATGGCGACCCGCCGCAGCGAGATCAGCATGGCGTCGCCGAGTTCACCGGTCCGGATCAGCTGTGCCGCGGTCTTTCCGATGGTCACCGGCGAGGCCAGCTTGTCCTCGGAGATGACGCCGACCGTGCTCAGCAACTGCCACAGCAGTACCAGCGCGATCGGGCTGATCAGCCGCAACAGCGCGGAAACCCGCCAACGCCCGAGCCTGCGCGGTGCGCGGACCGCTCGCGGCACCGTGCGCTCGCGCGCCCGGTCGAGCAGTTCGGAACTGGATGTCGACACGGCGTGGAGTCTCGTTGGGCCTCGACGGACCCGTCAACGAGCGGAGCCGTTCTCCCAGATCTCGGAAATCGTTCTGTCGCAGACAGAAACAGCCCCCATCGAGTCCATTTCGGACTCAATAGGGGCGTCGTTCAGTTTCGGATCAGCCCAGCAGTTCGTGCCGGACGATGGTCTGGTCGCGGCCGGGGCCGACGCCGATCACGGAAACGCGCGCGCCGGAGAGCTCCTCCAGCCTGCGCACGTAGGCCTGGGCGTTGGCCGGCAGTTCCTCGAACGTGCGGCACTCGCTGACGTCCTCGAACCAGCCTGGCATCTCCTCGTACACCGGCACCGCGTGGTGGAAGTCGGTCTGGGTCATCGGCATGTCCTCGGCGCGGAACCCGTCCACCTCGTAGGCAACGCAGATCGGCACCCTTTCCAGGCCGGAGAGCACGTCCAGCTTGGTCAGGAAGAAGTCGGTGAAGCCGTTGACCCTGGTCGCGTAGCGGGCGATCACCGCGTCGAACCAGCCGGTGCGCCGGTCGCGGCCGGTGTTCACGCCGACCTCGCCGCCGACCTTGCGCAGGTACTCACCCATCTCGTCGTTCAGCTCCGTGGGGAACGGACCCGAGCCGACGCGCGTCGTGTACGCCTTGAGAATGCCCAGCACCACCGAGATCCGGCCGGGCCCGATGCCGCTGCCCGCGACCGCGCCGCCCGAGGTCGGGTTGGACGAGGTGACGAACGGATAGGTGCCGTGGTCGACGTCGAGCATGGTGCCCTGCGACCCTTCCAGCAACACGGTCTCGCCCCGCTCCAGCGCCTGGTTGAGCAGCAGGCGGGTGTCGGCGATGCGGTCGGCGAACTGTTCGACCTGCGCGAGGGTGGTGTCGGCCACCTCGTCGGCGTCAAGGGCCTTGCGGTTGTACACCTTCACCAGGATCTGGTTCTTGATGTCCAGCGCCGCCTCGACCTTCTGCCGGAAGATCTTCTCGTCGAGTACGTCCTGGAACCGCACGCCGACCCTGGCCACCTTGTCCTGGTAGCAGGGGCCGATACCGCGGCCGGTGGTGCCGATCTTGGCCTTGCCGAGGTAGCGCTCGGTCACTTTGTCGATGGCGACGTGGTAGGGCATGATCAAGTGCGCGTCCGCGGAAACCAGCAGGCCCGCGGTGTCGACACCGCGTTCGTTGAGGCCGTTCAACTCCTCGAGCAGCGCACCGGGGTTGACCACGACACCGTTGCCGATCACGTTGGTCACGCCGGGTGTGAGGATGCCGGACGGGATCAGCTTGGTGGCGAACTTCTGGCCGTCCGGGAGCACGACGGTGTGCCCGGCATTGTTGCCACCCTGGTAGCGGACGACCCACTTGAGCCGCTCGCCGAGCAGGTCAGCGGCCTTGCCCTTCCCCTCGTCGCCCCATTGGGCGCCGATGACCACGATGGCAGGCATGTAAGACTCCCCGAAGGATCGACGGCGATTGCCGAGAGGTCAGACTAGTCCAGGAGTGATGGTGGCGGCGGTTGTACTGGCCTGTTCGGGTTCTGGTGACCGTGTGCTCGACCTGCTCGCGCAGCGTAGTGATCTCACCGTGTGTCAACTGCCACCGCGACCGGGCAAGGACGACCTCGACCCGATCCTGGCCGAACTGGCCCGCCGCAGGCTGATCGTGGCCCGCACCGACGCCGATCTGGCCGCCGTCGTGCTGCGCCTGCTGCGCGCCGAACGCCTCGGCTCCGTCGATGTCGGCTATCTGCCCACCTCGACCGACTCGGTCACGGCCCGACTCTGGCAGCTGCCGCGCGCTCCGGCCAAAGCCGTCGAGACCGCCCTGGGCGCACCGGTCCGGCCGGTGCCGCTGGTCCGCGACGACAACGGCGGCGTGCTGCTCGGCGCCGGCACCGTCGCCGCGCTGGACGGCGTCGTCTACTGCGACGACACCAGGGTCCTGTCCGGCTCGGCCAAGCTCGTCACGGTCACCCCGGACCCGGCCGGCGTGCGGGTCACCGTGACGCACAAGGGAATCCTCGGTCGTTCCGGTCCGACCGCGACCGGGCGCGCCTGCCAGATCGGCGGTGAGCTGCCCGACGTGATCAGCGACGGCGTGCCGCACGGCCGCGCCATGCCGCGCTGGACCTGGTACCGGCACACTGAGGACCTGCGCCTGATCCGCTGAACGCGCGACTCGGTCGACCGCCCGCCTCAGTCGACGCCGAGAACCGTCGCCGCCTCGGGGTCGGCGTCGGCGAGGAAGTCCTTGCAGCGCTGGTATTCCTCGTCCTCGCCGATGGCCTGCGCGGCCCTGGCCAACGCGCCGAGCGCGCGCAGGAAGCCCTGGTTGGGCCCGTGCACCCAGGGAATCGGCCCGAATCCCTTCCACCCCGCGCGACGCAACTGGTCGAGCCCTCGGTGGTAGCCGGTGCGCGCGTAGGCATAGGCGGCCACGTCCTGGCCGTCGGCCAGCGCCTTCTCCGCCAGCGCGGCCCAGGCCGCGCTGAAGTCCGGGTAGTCCCTGGCCACCTCGGTCGGGTCGGCGCCGTCGGCGAGGGCGGCCTGCGGCTTCGGCCGCTCCGGGAGCAGGGTCGGGCCGGGGCCACCAAGGAGGTTTCCATGCGAGGTCATAGCTTCATCCTGCCCGGCCGCCTGACCCGACCCGCGAGTGGCTAGCCGAGGACGCTGAGCGCGACGCCGGCCATGGCGAGCACGATGGCGGCGACGATCACGGAAGCGATAACACGCTTGGGCATCACGGCGAGCCACCATGCCGCGAATCTCCGGTGATCGCAACGATCGTCACCCGGACGTGTGGCTCATATCGATTTCCGCGATTTTCTCCGCGACCCGCCGGCAACTTGTCGACCGCCTCTACGCGTTGGCGGCCAACACGTGTATCGTCGGTCCCGCACTTGGCGCCGCCCCCCTGGCGCCAAGTGCCCTTTTATTTTCCCGGCAATTTTCTTCGCCCGGATTTGTGGGTACTTCTCCGGTGTCGGCGCCCCGATGGAGGCGCCGACAGAGGGTTTCGGCCGTATTGAATCGTTATTTTCCGATACGGGTACCGGTGGAGAGCAGGTCCTCGCAGGCGTGCGTGACGCGCGCGGCCATGGCCACCTCGGCGGCCTTGAGGTAGCTGCGCGGGTCGTAGGTCTTCTTGTTGCCGACCTCGCCGTCGATCTTGAGCACGCCATCGTAGTTGGTGAACATGTGCGCGGCGATCGGGCGGGTGAACGCGTACTGCGCGTCGGTGTCGATGTTCATCTTCACGACGCCGTAGGACACGGCCTCCCGGATCTCCTCGAGCGCAGAGCCGGAGCCACCGTGGAAGACCAGGTCGAACGGCTTGCTGCCGGCCGGCAGGCCGAGCTTGGCCGAGGCCACCTGCTGGCCCTGCTTGAGCACCTCGGGGCGCAGCTTCACGTTGCCCGGCTTGTAGACGCCGTGCACGTTGCCGAAGGTCGTGGCCAGCAGGTAGCGGCCCTTCTCGCCACTGCCCAGCGCGTCGATGGTCCGCTCGAAGTCGGTGTCGCTGGTGTAGAGCTTGTCGTTGATCTCGTTGGCGACGCCGTCCTCCTCGCCGCCGACGACGCCGATCTCCACCTCGAGGATGATCTGCGCCTTGTTGGCCAGCTCGAGCAGTTCGGCGGCGATCTTGAGGTTCTCGGTCAGGTCGATCGCGGAGCCGTCCCACATGTGCGACTGGAACAGGGGGGCCAGGCCGCGGCCGACCCGCTCGGCGCTGATCGCCAGCAGCGGACGCACGTAGCCATCCAGCTTGTCCTTGGGGCAGTGGTCGGTGTGCAGGGCCACGTTGATCGGGTACTTGTCCGCGATGACGTGCGCGTACTCGGCCAGCGCGACCGCGCCGGTGACCATGTCCTTGACCTTGGTGCCGGAGGCGAACTCGGCGCCACCGGTGGAGACCTGCACGATGCCGTCACTCTCGGCCTCGGCGAAACCACGCAGCGCCGCGTTCAGCGTCTCCGAGGAGGTCACGTTGATCGCGGGGTAGGCGAACTTGTCCGCCTTCGCCCGGTCCAGCATCTCCCGGTAGACCTCGGGGCTCGCGATGGGCATTGCTTCCTCCTCGTTCGAATCCGCTGAACTCGCTCAGCATGGTAGGTGCGCCACCGAGGCGCCTCGCACGCGAGGTCAGCGACCACTCAACCGATCCAGCGGTTCGCTGCGTGTTCGCCCGGCGTTCGGCCCGAGATCAGATCCGCGTGAAGTCGATCAGTCGGGCTATGGCACAAACTCCGAGTGATGGACCACACTTGTGATTATGGCAATTGCGCGACTCAACGGCGAGGTCATCGCGGAAAGCACGGACACCGTGCTCATCGAAGGAAATCGCTACTTCCCAGCACATTCGGTCCGGGCGGAACTACTGCGGCCAACGGTCGCGCGTGACGATCGGCAGTACTACTCGATCATCGTGCACAACATCCCGGTTCAGGATCACGCGTGGAGTGTGGCCGCCGCTTCGATCCCCGACCCCCGACTCGCCGAGTACGTGGCGTTCGACGGTCCGGTCGAGATCGAGGATTGATCAACGGCTGATCAGGCCACGTTTCTTCACCATCCACCAGTAGCGACCAACTGATCCCAGGACGGCTGCCGTCCTGGGATCAGTTGCGTTCGGTTCAGCGCGGCAGCAGACCAGCCAGCTGGGCGAGTTGCTCGGGAACCGCGTCCGCATCGGCCCCCAGTACCTGCACCGCGACCTGGTCGGCGCCCGCGTCGAGGTGCTCGCGCAGCCGCCCGGCGACTTGCTCCGGGGTGCCGAGCGCGGCCAGCGTGTCGATCAGCCGGTCGCTGCCGCCATCGGCGAAGTCCGCGTCGGTGAACCCCTCCCTGCGGAAGTTGCTGACGTAGTTGGGCAGGTCCAGGTAGAAGCTGATCCTGCTCTTGGCGATCTCCCTTGCCTTGACCAGATCGGCCTCGATGACCACCTTCTGCTCCGGCACCACAAGCGGCCCGGCGCCGAGGATCTGCCGCGCGCTCCTGGTGTGCGCGGGCGTGGTCAGGTACGGGTGGATGCCGGCGCCGCGATCACCGGCCAACCTGATCATCTTGGGCCCGAGCGCGGCCAGCACCCGCACTCCTTGCGGCACGCCCGCCTCGTCCAGTTCGTCGAGATAGCTGGCCATCTTCTGGTACGGGCGCTGGTAGTCGGTGACGTGCGGGGCGTGCCCGACGCCGAGACCGAGGAGGAACCGGCCGGGGAAGTCGGCCTCCAGCCCGCGCCAGACCGGCGCGACCTCGGCCGCGCTCGCGTCCCAGACCCGGAAGATCCCGGTGCCCACCACGAGCCGTTCGGTCGCTTCGAGCGCGGATCGCACCATCGTCAGGGGCAATTGCTGGCTGCCGCCGATCCACAGCGCCCCGTAGCCCAGCTTCTCCGCCTCGGCCGCGAGCGGCCCGACCGTTTCCGGCACCAGCCCCGCGCCGCCGGTCCACACGCCGATCCGCCCGATGTCGATCCCCACGATTGCCTCCCAGCATCGATGTCCTAGCAGTGTTCTACCACCATCGAACACCTGCGCGCCATGGACATCGTTACCGACTCGCGGGTAGCTTACTGATGGTAAGTTACGGGACGACAGCCTAGGAGGCCGCTATGGGCGCGCTCAGCGATCGAAAAGGCGCAGCGAAGCTGACCGGCAAGGTCGTGCTGATCACGGGCGCGGCAAGGGGCATCGGCGCAGGCGTCGCCCGCCGACTCGCCAAGGCAGGCGCCACGCTCGCCCTGGTCGGCCTGGAAGCCGACGAGCTGCGCGCGGTCGCGCGGGAGTGCGGCCCTGAAGCGTCGGCCTGGGACGCCGACGTCACCGACTGGGCCCAGTTGGAGGCCGCGGTCGCCGGCATCGTCGAACGCTACGGCCGCATCGACGTGGTCATGGCCAACGCCGGCATCGCAGCGGCCGGCTTCATCCGGTCCATCGACCCGGCCGCGTTCGAGAAGGTCATCGAGGTCGACCTGCTCGGCGTGTGGCGCACCGTGCGCGTCTGCCTGCCACACCTGATCGCCGCGCGCGGCTACTGCCTGATCGTCTCCTCCATGGCCGCGGTCGTGCACATCCCCGGCAACGCCCCGTACAACGCGGCCAAGGCCGGAGTCGAGGCGTTCGGCAACACGCTGCGCGCCGAAGTGAAGCACTTCGGCGTCCAGGTCGGCGTCGCCCATCCGACCTGGATCTCCACCGACATGGTCAACAGCGCCGACGAGCACCCGGTGTTCGGCCCGCTGCGCGGCGCCATGCCCGGTCCGCTCGGCCGCACCTATCCGCTCTCCGTCGCGGTGGACGCGTTCGTGTCCGGCATCGCCCGCCGGGCGAGGACCATCCACATCCCGGCCGGCCTGCTCGCGGTCAAGCTGATCCGCGCGCTGCTGCCGCCGCTGGTCGAGGCGTCCTCGCGTGCACTCCTGCCCAAGGCCGACGCGGCCGCGCTGGCCGACGTCGAAAAGCGAGGCGCGGCGGCATCCGCGCCGGTCGGGCCTGGTGGCGCCGCGGCCATGCGCGTGCGGCACGACGGGGTCAACTGAACGGGTGTCATCGGCCACACGAACATCCCGTGGTCCAGGAGTCGCATAGCAGACATATCGGGCTCATTGCCATAGACCGCCGCTGCCGCCGGGGCAGCCACCCGGTACGGTTTCCCTGGAGGGAGGCTCCTTGCCCAACATCGAAGAAACCCCAGCGAACACCGGGATCACCGGGCGCGCCATGCGCAGCGTCGAACAGACGCTCGGGCACCTGCGCGTCCTGGATGGCGGCGCCGCCAAGGAGCCGACCGCACCACTGAGTCTCGAGGACCTGTACCGCACCCAGCGGATGCGCCTGATCCGGCTCGCCCTGCTGCTCGTCGACGAACCGGCGACCGCCGAGGACGTGGTCCAGGAGGCGTTCACCGCGCTGCACCGCAACTGGCGCAACCTGCGCGACGCGGCGGCTGCGGTCGGCTACCTGCGCACGTCGGTGGTGAACGGCTCGCGCAGCGTGCTGCGCAGGCGCAAGACCGCGCGCGAGTACACGCCGCCGCACGTGGCCAACGCCCGCTCCGCCGAGAGCATGGCGATGCTCACCGCCGAGCACCAGTCGGTGGTGAAAGCACTGTCCCAGCTGCCACCTCGCCAGCGCGAAGTGCTGGTGCTCCGCTACTACGGCAACCTCACCGAGACCGAGATCGCCGACGCGACCGGTATCTCCAAGGGCACCGTGAAGTCGACAGCGAGCCGCGCGCTCGAGGCATTGCAGAAGATCATGTCCACCCAGGCCTGATTCTCCCTTCGCCTGCGCGCACCTGATCACTCGTGCTCGATCGCAACCGGTTGAGCACTGATTCACGCAGCGTGGACAACCGCCGTCCAACACGTTCGGCACTCGGACAGATTGCGCCATTGGTATAGACCAGGTTGGGTTTGATGGCGCAAGATCTGTCTCGTGGCGAGCAAGGGGACGCTGCTGGCGGTCGACGTCGGCGGCACGGACATCAAGAGCGCCCTGCTGAGCGCGGACGCGGCGGGCGGCGGCGAACTGAGCGTGCTCACCAGGCTGCGCAGACCGACCCCGCGCGGGGCTGACGGCGACGCGACCGCCAAGGGCATCGTGCGCACCGTCGCCGAACTGGTCGGTGAACTCGGCGCGCAGAGCCCGACCGGCGGCATCGACGCGGTCGGCGTCGTCGTGCCAGGGGTCGTCGACGCGGGCGTCGGCGTGTTCTCCGCCAACCTCGGCTGGCGGGACTTCCCGTTCGCGGCAGCCCTCGGCGAGGCCATCGACCGGCCAGTCGTGTTCGGCCACGACGTCGCCTCCGGCGGCCTGGCCGAACACCGGATGG
>DASYBO010000251.1:0-15521 GCA_036500685.1 Pseudonocardiaceae bacterium
CGCGTTGCGCGAGCCGTCGGGGAGGATGCGGGAGAGCAGGAAGCAGGTCAGGCCACCGGGAGCCTGGGCCAGGGTCAGGAACATGTCCGACATGGGTGCCGACGTGAACCATTTGTGGCCGGTGAGCCGATAGACGCCGTCGCCGGTCGGGGTCGCGGTGGTGGTGTTCGCGCGGACGTCCGAGCCGCCCTGCTTCTCGGTCATGGACATGCCCGCGATCAGGCCGCGCTTGTCGGTGGGCACGCGCAGGCCGAAGTCGTACTCGCGGGCGGCGAGCAGGGGTTCGTAGGTGGCGGCGAGGCCGGGGTTGCGGCGCAGCGCCGGCACGATCGCGTAGGTCATCGACACCGGGCACAGGTGGCCCGCTTCGATCTGGCCCCAGGTCATGATCTTGGCAGCGCGGGCCACGTGTGCGCCGGACCGCTCGTCCTGCCACGGCGCGGCTTGCAGGCCGTTGCGCACGGCGACGGTCATCAGTTCGTGCCAGGCGGGATGGAAGGCGACCTCGTCGATGCGGTGGCCGTACCGGTCGTGCGTGCGGAGCACCGGGGGATTGGCATTGGCCTGGCGGCCCCATTCGATGGCCTGCTCGGTGCCGGCGAGGGTGCCCAGCTCGTGTAGTTCGGGCTCGGCCCAGCCGGCGCCCTCGCGCCGCAGGCCGTCCAGCAGGGTCTTGTCCTGGGCGACGTCGTGACCGACAAGGGGCGGGACCTGATTGAGCACCTCATGCGTTGCTGGCATGGCTACCTCCGATGGCGCGCAGGATGAACTGGACCAGGGACGGCACGGTGTCCGCCTCCGGCGCGCCGTCGGCGAGTGGGCCGACAAGGCCCTCGCTGAGCGCGCCGACCGCGGCGGACGCGGCGTACCTCGGGTTCTGCGGCGGCAGCGCACCGGTGCGCACGCCCTCGGCGATGATCTCGGCGATGACGTCGCGGTGCGCCCGCCGGTAGACGATGCGCTCGGCCTCGACGGCCGGGTCGACCGGTTCGGTGAGCAGGGCGTAGGCCAGGCGCGGGGACTTCAGCGCGCGGTTGGCGAAGGTCTCCACGTAGGCGGCGACGCGCTCGGCAGGCGGGCCGGATTCGCCCGCCGCCTCGGTCGCGATGGCCACCTCGTGGCTCGCGCAGTAGCGGAACACCTCGGTGAGCAGGTCGGACTTGCTCGGGAAGTGCTTGTAGACGCTGCCGGTCGCGACCCCGGCCCTTGCCGCGACCGCGGTGATCGAGCAGCCCGCGTAGCCCTGTTCGGCGAGCAGGGTGATGGCGGCGCGGCGGATCGCCTCACGGGAGGCGGCCAGCTTGGCCTCGACGGCGGGCGTGCGACGGTAGGGCACGGAAGTAGTGAACTACGATTCATACCTTCGCGCAAGGGCAGAGCACGCAAGGGGCCGGTCAGGCTGGGATCACCTTGAACCTGCGGTTCGTCAGAGAGGGGTTCTTGGCGCGGACGGCGTTGACGCGGTCGGCCGAGAGGTGGGCCATCGCCAGGCCGGGCGATTCGCCCGCACCAGCCACGACCGTGCCCATCGGGTCGGCGATCAGGCTCTGGCCCGCGCAGTACGGGCCGGTCATGCCGGCCGCGCAGACGTAGACGGTGTTCTCGATGGCGCGGGCCCGGACCAGGGTCGTCCACTGGTCCTCCTTGGCCGGCCCGACCACCCAGGCCGCGGGCAGGATCAACGCGTTCGCGCCCGCGTCGACCAGAGTTCTCGCCATTTCCGGGAATCGCAGGTCGTAGCAGGTCATCATGCCGAAAGTCAGGTCGCCGACCGTGAACGTGAGCGGCGCGGTGATCGGCGCGGGGCGGATCGTGTCGGACTCGCGGAAGCCGAACGCGTCGTAGAGGTGCACCTTGCGGTAGACGCCCAGCAGTTCGCCCGCCGCGTCCACCGCGACCAGGGTGTTCGACGGGCGCCTGTCGTCGTCGACGGTTTCGGTCATGCCGGCGACCACCGCGACACCCTTGGCCCGCGCGGTTTCGCGGATCGCGGTGACGAACGGGCCGTCCAGCGGTTCCGGGTGATCCGGGTCGGTGCGGACGTCCTTGGCGTCCCAGTACATCGAGTACTCGGGGGTGATCACGAGGTCGACGCCGGCGTCGGCGGCCGACTGGATCGCCTCGACCGTCAGCTTGCGGTTGACGTCCTTGTCAAGGCCTGCGGAGAACTGCGCAACGGCAACGGTGGTCACCAACTCAATGTACCCAGCGCAGCGCCCGCACGACCTCCTGCGGGGTGGCCATGGCGAAGTGCTCGACCTCGGCCTTGCGCAGGTCGACGAGCGTGGTGGCGACCGGTTCGCCGAACGCCTCGAACAGCGTCTGATCGGCCTCGAACGCGGCGACCGCCTCGCTCAGCGACGCGGGCAGCGGACGGATGCCGTGCCGCAGCAGTTGCTTGGTGCCCAACGTCGCCGGGTCGACGTCGATCGGTTCGGCCAGCGCGGCCTGTTCGTTGATGCCGGCCAGACCGGCGAACAGGAGCCCGGCGATGGCGAGGTAGGGGTTGGCGGTCTGGTCGAAGCACTTGATCTCGATGTTGGCCGCTGATTCGTGGTTGCCGACCGGCCCCGTGACCAGGCGCAACGCGGTTTCCCGGTTCTCGAGACCCCACGCGGCGTACGCCCCTGCCCAGTGCTGCGGGATCAGACGCAGGTAGCTGGCCACGGACGGCGCGCCCACCACCAGCAGCGCGGGCAACCGGCCCAGGATGCCGGCCGTGAACGACTCGGCGACGTCGGTCAGGCCGAACCGACCAGGCCCGCCCGCGAACAGGTTCTGCCCATCCCGCGCGATGCTCAGGTGCACGTGCCCGCCGTTGCCGACGCCATCGGCCACCACCTTCGGCGAGAACGACGCCCGCAGCTCGTGCTGCTGGCTGACCGCGCGGATCGTCTCACGCACCAGCACGTACGTATCCGCGGCGCCGACCGGATCCTCGGCAGCGATCGAGAGTTCCAACTGGCCGGGCGCGTACTCGGGATGGATCTGCACGACCTCGACGTGTTGCGCGGCCAGCGCGGTGAGCACGTCGCGCAGATAGTCGGAGCGTTCGACCAGCCGGGCCATGCCGTAGGCCGGACCGGAAACGGCGGGCACGAACTCGTCGCCGTGGCCGGGCAGGCCGATCACCCACTCGACCTCGATCGCGGCCTTGGCCGTGTAGCCGGCTTCGGCCAGTGCGGCCACTGCTTTCGCGGTGAGCGCACGCTGATCGAAGGGATGCCGGTTGCCCTGCTGGTCGTAGCGATCACCGGGCGCCCACGCCCAGCCGGGTTGCGCGGCCAGCACGGTGAGCCGGTCCAGGTCGGGGTGCATGCGCAGGTCACCGACGGCGCCGGGGGCGAACCGCCCGCTGATCGCGATGTCGTTGACCATGAACGAGTCGAACACCGGCGAGATACCGACCCCCCACGCGGCCGCCGAGTCCAGTGTGGCCAGTGGCACGCCCTTGACCCTGGTGACGCCGACGTTGTCGACATAGCTGACCGCGACCGCGAGCACGTCGCGTTCGGCCAGGTCACGCTGTAGTTCCTGGGCCCGCTCTCGCGCGCGCCGACGATCCTGCTCGTCCACGATGATGTCCTCGCCCCGTTGTCCCGCCCGTGTGCGCTGCCTGCCTATCGGGCGGAACGCTTGCCGTCAACCAGGCGCGCGGCCGACGATGCACAACCATGACGACAACAACGGACGTGCCGACGCTGCGCAGGAACCTGTCGGTGTGGCAGGCGGTCGGCCTTTCCATCGCCCTGATGGCGCCGAGCATGGCGGCCAACATCAACCCGCAGCAGACGGCGAGCGCGGCGGGACGCGCGGTGCCGTTGTCGTTCGTGCTCTCCGGGCTTGGCGTGCTGTTCGTGGCCTACGGTTTCGTCCGGCTCTGCCAGTACTACCAGCACGCAGGCTCGGTGTACGCCTTCGTCGGCGCGACACTCGGTTCGCGGGCCGGTGTGGTGTCCGGGATCGGGTTGCTCGGCGTCTACACGTTCTTCGCGGTGGTGACGGCGTGCGCGGCCGGGAACCTCGGCACCGCGTTCCTCAGCGAGGTCGGCATCTGGCCCAATCCGCCGAGTTGGGGGCCGTATGTGCTGGTCGGCGTGGCGTTGATCGGCTGTTGGCTGTTGGCCGTGGTACCGGCCCGGCGCGCGACAAGTCTGCTGCTCGGCATCGAGGGTGCGACGATCGCGCTCATCTTGCTGGTCACCGTGGTGATCGCGGTGCGGCTGATCAGCGGCACCGCGCCGACCGGCCGGCACTTCACGCTCAGCGTGTTCACCTTCAGCCCTGGCACCGGCTGGTCCGGGGTGTTCCTGGGCGCGGTGTTCGGGTTCCTCTCCTTCGGCGGTTTCGAGGCCGCCGCCACGCTCGGCGAGGAGACCAAGGAGCCGAGGCGGGCCATTCCGCGCGCGATCCTGGGCACCGCGATCTTCGGCGGGATCTACTTCGTCGTGGTCACCGCGATCGAGATGATGGCCTTCGGCACGGACGACAAGTCGGTGGCCAATTTTGTCGCTTCGCCGTCGCTGCTCGGGCAACTCAGTGGTACTTACGCCAGTTCGTGGGTGGGGGATCTGATCAGCGCGGGGGCGGCCATCAGCGCGTTCGGTTGCTGTCTTGCCAGCATCGTCGGCGCGTCGCGGTTGTTGTTCGCGTTGGGCCGGGACGCGAGCAGCGCGGGCCGGTTGGGTTCGGTCAGCGGGCGCGGCACGCCAGCCGTTGCCGCGACGGTCGTCGCCGCGCTCGCCGCCGCGATCATCCTGTTGTGCGGACTGGCCTTCCACGCCACCGCGACCGACACCTTCGCCTGGTCCGGCACGATCGGCACGCTGATCCTGCTGGTGATCTACCTGCTGGCCACGGCAGGCGCCGTGCGATTGGTCTTCGTCCAACGCAAACTCGACGTGCCGACGTGGCAGATCCTGTTCCCGATCGGCGCGATCGTGCTGCTCGGCTATACCGTCTACGTCAACGTGGTGCCCTATCCGACCAGCGGCGCGGCCAAGTGGTTCCCGGTCATCGCCGGCGGGATCCTGTTGCTCGCCTTGGTATTCGTGCTGCTCGCGCCGAAGATGGCGCGGCGATTCGGCGTCGGACTGGCCAAGATGGACGGTGCAGAATGAGCCTCGTCGATCATCACTGCCATGGCTTGGTCACCAGCGATCTCGATCGGGTCGCGTTCGAGGAGTTGTTGACCGAGGCCGATGCGGTCAGCCCGTTGGGTACGAGCCTGTTCGACTCGCTGATCGGGCTCGCCGTGCGGCGCTGGTGCGCGCCTGTGCTGGACCTACCTGCCCACGTATCCGCCGACGAATACATCGCGCGGCGCGCGGAACTCGGTGCGGCCGAGGTGAACCGGCGATTTCTGCGCGCGGCAGGCATCGACACCTTCCTCGTCGACGACGGCTTCCGCGCCGCCGAACTGACCACAGTGGACGAACTGAGCGAATTGGCGCAGGCCCGCGCGGCCCGGATCGTGCGGCTGGAGGCGGTGGGCGAGGAGGTGATCGGCCGGACCGACGCGGCCGGTTTCGCGGACGCGTTGCGGACCGAACTCGCCGCGCAGGCCACGAACGCGGTCGGCTGCAAGTCGATCGCGGCCTACCGGGTCGGCCTCGATCTGGACGGCGAGCGGCCGACCGACGCGCAGGTGCGCGCGGCGGCTGGCGAATGGCTGGCGTCGGGCTCGGTGCGGCTCGCGCATCCGGTGCTGCACCGGTACCTGATCTGGACCGGCATCGATCTCGGGCTGCCGGTGCAGTTCCACGTCGGCTACGGCGACCGCGACGTCGACCTGCACCGCGCGGATCCGTTGCTGCTGAGCAACCTGCTGCGCGCCACCGAATCGGCCGGCGTCCCGATCCTGCTGCTGCACAACTACCCGTTCCACCGCAACGCGGGCTACCTCGCGCAGGTGTTCGGTCACGTGTTCGCCGATGTCGGCCTTGCCACGCACAACGTCGGCGTCCGGGCGAGCACGATCCTTGCCGAACTGCTGGAACTGACGCCGTTCGGCAAGGTGCTGTTCTCCAGCGACGCGTTCGGGCTGGCCGAGTGCTACCACCTTGGCAGCCTGCTGTTCCGCCGCGCGCTCGACGAGTTCGTGCGGGCGGCCGAGGTGCCGAACGGGGACGTCGAGCGGATCATCAACCTGATCGGCGCGGACAACGCGAAGCGGGTGTATCGGCTGGACCAATCCGGCTGAGCCCGCACCTCGAATCACCGGTGTCGGCGCAGGTGAGAGGACCACTATGAACGACTCGGTTCGGCCGCTACGCCGAAGCGCGAGCCTCGGGGCGGCGCCGCCGAGCGCGGAGGAACTGCTTGTCGAGGTCGCGCGGGGGAGCGAGCGCGCGTTCGAGCAGCTCTACGGCGTCATCGCGGGTCCGGTCTTCGGCCTCGTGCGGCGGATCGTGCGCGACCACGCGCAGTCCGAGGAGGTCACCCAGGAAGTCCTCGTCGAGCTGTGGCGCACGGCCGCCCGGTACTCGCCGGCGAAGGGCAGCGCGCTGAACTGGGCGTTGACCCTGGCCCACCGGCGGGCCGTGGACCGGGTGCGATCCGCGCAGGCCTCGACCGACCGCGACATGCGCGTGGCCGCGATGTCCGGGAGCCGCGAGTTCGACGAGGTCGCCGAGGAGGTGGCCACCCGGCTGGAAGGGGAGCAGGTTCGGCGGTGCCTTTCCGGGCTGACCGAACTGCAGCGGCAGTCGATCCTGCTCGCCTACTACAAGGGCAGTACCTATCGCGAAGTCGCCGAGTTGCTCGACACGCCGCTCGGCACGATCAAAACACGACTGCGTGACGGGCTGATCCGGCTGCGCGACTGTCTGGGGGTGACCGGATGAGCCCGGACGTACACACCTTGACCGGTGCATACGCCCTGGACGCGCTCGATGCCGACGAGCGCGCCGCCTTCGAGGTGCACCTGGCCGAATGCGCCGACTGTGTGCGTGAGGTCGCGGAACTGCGCGCCACCGCGACGCGGCTGGGCACCGCCGTCGCGTTGACCCCGCCGGAGAGCCTGAAACAACGCGTGCTGGTGGAGGTGGGCCGGACCAGGCAGGATTCGCCCAGTGGTCCGCGACCGGTCGGCGCCGACCCGGATCGGCGTCGCAAGTGGACGGTGCGAATCAGTGTCGCCGCCGCGGTGGTCGCGGTGCTGGCCGCCGGCACGTTCGGCGGCATCGCCATCGGCACCGACTCCGAGCTGCACAGCGCGCAGAGCCAACTGAGCCAGTACGCGCCGATCGCGCAACTGCTGGCGGCGCCCGATGTGCGGATCGCGTCGGGCAGCGCCGGCGGCGCTTCGGCGACGCTGCTCACCTCGCGCGGCCTCGGCCGCAGTGTGCTGGTCACCGCGCACCTGCCGGTGCAGCCGAGCGGTCGGACCTACCAGGTGTGGGGTATCGGGCCGACCGGATTCGCCTCGCTTGCCTTGCTGGGCAACGGTAGCGGCGGCACGTTCACCCTGGCCGGCCTTGGCGGTGCGACGCTGATCGGCATCACCGTCGAACCGGCGGGCGGCTCGCGCCAGCCGACCTCGGCGCCGATCGTTCACCTGGACATCCCGACCTGAGCCCGGTCGGGACATGCCGTGGCGCCGACGAGGCAGACCCCGCCGGCGCCACGGTCCTTGGCAGGTCGGTCAGCCCTTGGACGAGCCCTGGTCGGCGACGGTGAAGCCGTCGCCGGAGCCGTTCGGTGCGGAGGGCACGTAGTAGGTGGTGCCGTTCTGCACCAGGTCGATCGCGTCCGAACTGGACAGGCCAGGACTGGCGCCGTTCACGGTCGCGCCGGAGAAGGTCGCCGTTGACAGGTTGGCCGGCGTCGCGATGCTGCCGCCGACCTGGGGCGACTCCTCGATGTACTCGACCGACTGGCCGGCGCCACTGTAGTTCTGCGTCGTGTTGAACGACTGGCCGGTGCTGTTGTCGGTGAGGGTGATCTTCCAGCTGCTGCCGCTCTGCTTGGCGACCGTGCCGGTCATCGAGTCACCGGGGGAGATGGACATGTTGGGGATCGGCGTCTCGGCCGCGGGCAGGATCTCCCACCAGGCAGCGTATTGGGCCTGGCCGCCGACGTAGTCCTCCTCGGTCCCGGTCTGGATCAGGTTCTGATTGCCGTCGCCGTCGATGCCGACCCAGTCCGAGCCGTAGGTGTCGCCGGAGGAGGCCGACGCGCTCGGCACCGTCCACGTGACACTGGCCGAGGTGAAACCGGAACCGGTCTTGGCGTAGCCGGCCCAGTTGCTGGACTGCTGGGCGAACGGGGTGCTGGTGAGGATGTGATCCGGCGCGTGCACGATGCCGTGCGCGGTCGAATGGACGGCGGGCGAGGCTAACGCGGCGGGAGCGGCCACGATGAGGCCGCCCGCGGCCAATGCGACAACGGTGAGCGTGTGCAGGGACTTTGTGCGCAAAGAAAACTCCTTCGCAGATGTGTAACGCGACGCAGACTCGAACCGATATGAGCTGGTGGCGACGTGCGTAACAGTCTGCGTACGGCCCTGCGCGAAAAACAAGACCGACGGCGGAGAAACCTACGAAAGTCGGCTTGCTCCATACGGTTGAACGCTGGTCAAACGCACTGCTCAGGGGTGTCGAAAATTCACGGATAAAGAATTCTGTTAACGCGGTTCCGCTGGTGACACTTGACAGATGATCAGCCTTTCACCCTGAATTCGCGAGATTCCGAAAGAATATGTTTGGTCGACGTGGATTCCGGGTAGCGTGCGCGCACCGGCTACTGTGGACGGTGATGGACCGTGGTGATCATCGCCACCAGCGCGGCCAGCTGCTGCTCGTCGTAGTGCTCGGCGGCGCGGGTGATCGACTCGGCCAGGTCCAGCGCGGCGCGCTCGGCGTCGGTGAAGAACGGCGCGTCCCGCCAGGCCGCGATCAGTACCAGCCGCTCCTCCGTCTCGCCTGCCTGTTTGGCCGCCTGGTTGTGACCGTAGACACACTCGCCGCAGCCGTTGAGCTGGCTGATCCGCAGCCCGACCAGCTCCCACGTACCCTCGGCAACGCCAGGCGGGTTCGGAATCCGCATCACCGTCTCCTCGTATGTCACATCGGCGCCGTGCGCGGTGTCGCTGCTATGACACGAGGCAACGGAGGAACGTGACCGATGGACGAACGTGACGCGCTGGCCGCCCGGTTCGAGGAGCACCGCGGCCAACTGCGCGGCGTGGCCTACCGGATGCTCGGCTCGCTGAGCGAGGCCGACGACGCGGTGCAGGAGACGTGGCTGCGGTTCAGCGGCGCGGACAGCTCCCAAGTGGACAATCTCGCCGCCTGGCTGACCACGATCGTCGGCCGGGTCTGCCTGAACATGCTGCGTTCGCGCAACCAGCGTCGCGAGGAGCCGATCGGCACCCACATGCCCGACCTCATCCTGGCCAACCCGGACGCCGACCCCGAGCACGACGCGGTGCTGGCCGACTCGATCAGCATCGCGCTGCTGATCGTGCTGGAAACGCTCACGCCGACCGAGCGTCTGGCCTTCGTGCTGCACGACCTGTTCGCGGTGCCCTTCGACGAGATCGGCCCGATCGTCGGCCGCACCCCGACCGCGGCCCGGCAGTTGGCCAGCCGGGCGCGGCGGCGCGTGCAGGGCGCCAGCCCGACGCCGGACGCGAACCTGGCCGAACAGCGCAGGGTGGTCGAGGCGTTCACCGCTGCCGCCCGCGGTGGCGACCTTGCCGCGTTGATCGAGGTGCTCGACCCGAACGTGGTGATCCGCAGCGACGGCGGCACGGCCCGGCCGAGTTCGGTGCTGCGCGGCCGAGACGCGGTGGCCAAGGGCGCGATGGCCTTCGCCCGGCTCGGCGCGCACAACGTGGACGCGATCATCAACGGCGCGCCCGGCGCGGTCGCCATGCTCGACGGCGAGCCGTTCTCGATCGCGGTGTTCACCGTGTCCGGCGGGAAGATCGTCGCGCTGGACATCCTGGCCGACCCGGACCGCATCGCCCAACTGGACCTGACCGTGCTCGGCGGGCATTGATCATCTCACTATCGGCGAGTCGCGCCGGAACTCCCTGGTTGGCTGTTTAATGGCGAGGAGGAACTACAGTCAGTAGGTGCCAGTTCTCGCCGGCTCTCGGCCCGTCGAGTCGGCCAGAGAGGAGCGCGGCGGTGGGTAAGACGACACCCGATGGTGCAGCGGCCGACGATTCGATGCCGATCGATTCGGTTGACGAGGTCGTCGTGCCGGATGGCGCCGTGCCCGATGGTGCCATGCCGAACAGCGCGGTCGCGAACACCACCGCCGTCGTGCGGATCATGAACGAGCGCGCCGTCTACCAGCGCACCCGCCAACTCGGTCAGGTCTCGGCCTCACAGCTCGTCGCGGCAACCGGCCTGTCCAAGCCGACCATCGGCCTCGCCCTTGGCAGCCTTGAACGCGCGGGCCTGCTGCGCCACGTCGGGCACCGGGTCGGCCAGGTCGGTCGGGCGCCTCGGCTCTACGAGATCAGACCGGACGCGGGCTGCGCGCTGGCGGTCGACGTCGGCGCGTCCTGGATCCGGTTGGCCATCGCCGATCTCGCCGGTCAGATCGTGGTCCGCTACGACGAGCGGGTGAAGGCGCGCAGCGCGGAGACGCTGGTCGCGCAGGTGATCGAGTTGGCCACCAGCGTCCCGGTCAAGGCAGGCCTGACCTTCGCCGACGTCACACACACCGTGCTCGGCATCCCCGGCTTCTACGAACCCGAGGCGCACCGCATCAACGCCGCGCCCAACCTGCCCGGCCTCGACAAGCCCGGTTCGGTGCGGGCGCTGCGGTCCGCGCTCGGCGAGCGGTTCTCCATCGACAACGACGTGAACCTGGCGACCCTGGCCGAACAGTCCTACGGGCGCGGCGCGAACGTCGGCAATTTCGTGTTCGTCTCGGTCGGCACCGGTGTCGGCATGGGCATCGTGATCGACGGCAGGCTCTACCGGGGCGCCAACGGGCGAGCCGGGGAGATCTCCTTCCTGCCGGTCGGTGACCAGGGGCCGGTGCCGCTCTCCGGCAGCGTCGCCGACGCCCGCCAGCACGGCATCCTGGAGACCGTCGCCTCCGCGGAGGGAGTCGTCGCCACCGCGCGCAAATGCGGCATGACCAGCGTGAACACGGCGGAAGAAGTATTCGAGGCGGCCCGCGCCGACGACCCGGCGGCAGTGCGCACGGTCGATGCCGAGGCCGACCACATCGCCCGCGCGGTCGCGGCGATCATCGCCATGCTCGACCCCGGCCTGATCGTGCTCGGCGGTGGCGTCGGCAGCAATGCCGATGTTCTACTCGAACCGGTCAAACGGCGCCTGTCCGAACTGCTCGCGCTGGCTCCCCCGCCGATCGAGATGTCCGCGCTGGGGCGGGAAAACGTCGTGCTCGGCGCCCTGGCTGCCGGTTTGGACCGCGCACGAGATGCCGTACTTGCCCAGCTCGCGACCTGATCAACCGGACCAGTCCCACCGCTGGTGCCGGATGAATCACTCGTTGACCTCTTGACTATGTATGTAAGGCAGGCATACAAATTGTCCGACCGTCACGGGGTCGGGTGAGACGTGCGGCGATGGCCGCAGGTGGGATGTGTGCTGGGTATGAAGCGTTCTGTGGGAATCGGCTTAGCCGTGGGTTCAGTGCTGGCGGTCGCTGCCGCGCTGGGCACGCCGGCCGCCCTCGCGTCCAATTCGAATAGCGCCACGCCGTCGCCGTCGGCCGCGTTGGCCAGTGATGTCGCCCAGGGCGGCCATCCGGCCGTCGGGCTGAGCACGCTCGGTGCCAACACCGGCTGGAAGGTGCTGACCAGCGCCACCGCCACGCAGGGCGGCGGGGTCATCTCCGCGCCGAACTTCAACACCAACGGCTGGCTCTCGGTCAAACCCGACAACGCGGGCGCGCCCGGCACCGAGATCAACGCGCTGCTGCAGAACGGCGCCTGCCCCAACGTCTTCTACGCCAACAACATGCAGAAATGCTTCGGCTACGAGAGCTCCGTCGGCAAGGAGACCGTGCCGCAGTTCATGAAGCCCTGGTGGTTCCGCACCAACTTCGCTCCGAACCTGCACGCAGGCCAGGACGCGTCGCTTGTCATCAACGGCATCGTCGGCCAGGCCGATGTCTGGGTGAACGGGCACGAGGTGGCCACCCAGGACACCGTCACCGGCGACTTCACCCGCTACACCTTCGACGTCACCAAGCTGCTCAACGCCGGCACGAACTCGCTGGCCCTCGAGGTCTACCCGAACGACGTCAACACCATGTTCACCCTCGGCGACGAGGACTGGGAAGAAGTGCCGCCGGACAACAACACCGGCATCCAGTTCCCGATCCAGCTCCAGGTCGCCAATGCCCTCAGCGACGGGAACGCCCACGTCAACCAAGTCAACGCCGCCGACTTGTCAAGCTCCGCGCTGACCGTGGACACCGACGTCACCAACAGCACCGACGCGAGCCAGACCGGCAATGTGACCGCGACGATCACCCCGCCGGTCGGCGGCGGCTGGCCGATCACGGTCAACCAGTCGGTGACCGTGGCTCCGCACGCGACCAAGACCGTGACCTTCGCACCGGCCGCGTACCCGCAGCTGAAGATCGCGCATCCCAAGGTGTGGTGGCCCTACCAGATGGGCGCCCAGCCGCTGTACACATTGGACACCGCGGTCAACCAGTACGGCGTCGTCTCCAACTCGACCGACGAGACCTTCGGCATCCGCACCGTGACCAGCTCGCTGATCGGCGCGTCGGCCGCCGCACCCCAGGGCGTGCGCAGCTACTCGGTCAACGGCACGGCGTTCGTCGCTCGCGGTGGCGGTTACGACGAGGACATCTTCCTGCGCTACTCCCAGCAGGACGTTGCCCACCAGATCGCGTTGATGCGCAACATGGGCCTCAACATGATCCGGCTGGAGGGCCACATCATGCCCGACGATTTCTACCAGCAGATGGACCGCGCCGGCATCATGATCGACTCCGGTTGGGAGTGCTGCGACGACACCTGGCAGCCGACCAAACCGCCGACGCAGAAAGCCCTCGACATCATGGCGCTCTCGGCGCTGACCGTCGGCCAGAACCAGCGCAACCACCCGAGCGTGGTCACCTTCAGCTGGAGCGACAACGCACCGGTGCCGACCCAGGAGGACGTCTCGCTCAAGGCGTTCAAGCAGGCCGATTTCAACGTGCCGATCGTCTCCTCAGCCGAGTACAACAGCTCCCCGCAGCTCGGCGTCTCCGGTGAGAAGGAAGGGCCGTACGACTGGGTGTCGCCCAGCTACTGGTACGACAGCGGCACGTACGACCCGACCGACCCGACCCGCACCAACGTCGGCGGCTCGTGGGGCTTCGCCAGCGAGCAGAGCGGCGGCGACACCGTGCCGACGCTGGATTCCATCCAGCGCTTCCTGTCCCCGTCCGACCAGGCGAACCTGTGGCAGAACCCGAGCTATCACCAGTACCACACCAACTACGAGTCCGGCATCGGCGGCTACGCCTTCGGCACCCTCTTCGACTTCGACACCGCGCTGTCCAACCGGTACGGCCAGTGGAACAGCCTGAACTCCTACGTCCAGGAGGCGCAGGTCGCCGAGTACGAGAACACCCGCTCGCAGTTCGAGGCGTTCATCGACCACTCCACGAACAAGCAAGCGCCGTCCACCGGCACGATCTACTGGCAGCTCAACAAGGGCTGGCCGACGCTGCTGTGGGACCTCTACAACAACGACGGTGACCAGCCGGGCGCGTACTTCGGCGCCAAGAAGGCCAACGAGTCCCTGCACGCCCTCTACACCTACGACAACAACACGGTCACCCTGGACAACCTCAGCGGTGCCAACGAGTCCGGCCTCTCGGTCGAGACGAAGGTGTACGACACCAGCGGCAAGGTGCTCGACGACCAGACCGCGAACGGGATGAGCCTCGGCGCGCAGGGCGTCAAGAACTCCGTGCTGACCCCGAAGGTGCCTGCGGCGACGACGGCTCCGGCCAAGGCGTCCACCTACTTCGTGGAACTGCTGCTGCGCCAGCACGGCCAGGTCGTGGACCGCAACGTCTACTGGCGTTCCACCCAGGACGACGTGGTCGACTGGAGCAAGACGCTGGGCAACCCGCAGGCCACCATGTCGCAGTACGCGAACATGCAGGGGCTGCAGTCGCTGGCGCCTGCCAACCTGAAGGTGGTGGCCGCGACCAGTCACCAGCCCGGCCCGAACGGCGCCAACACCGTGACCAAGGTGACCATCACCAACACCTCCAAGACGCCCTCGGTCGGCTTCTTCCTGCGCGCGGACGTCCGCAAGGGCAACGCGAACGGGCAGCCGCTGGCCGGTGACAACCAGGTGGTGTCGGCACTCTGGAACGACAACGACATCACCCTCTGGCCGGGCGAGTCGGAAACCCTGTCCACCACCTACAAATCCAGTGACCTCGCTGGGGCGCAGCCGGTGGTGAGCGTCGCGGGCTGGAACACCGGCACGATCGACGTCGCCGCCCCAGCCACGCCCGGCGGCTGCGCCGGCCAGCAAGCCGCCGCCGACGCGCCCGGTGTGCTGCACATCGGTCAGCAGGCACCCGCCGCACCGACCTACACCTCGACCGTCGCCGACGGAGTGAAGGAATGACCCGCGCGCGGTGAAGCCGGCAACCGAAACCATGACCCAACCACCGACAAACCCCATGGCGGACGAACCAGCCGAAGTGATCCTCGGTATCGACTTCGGCGGCACCAAGGTCGCCATCGGCATCGCGGATCCGGCCACCGGCGCCCTGCTCGTGCAGAGCCGGTTGGACACCAACGCGCCCGACGGCGCAATGCAGGCCGTCGACCGCGCGGTGTCGGCAGCGAAGCGGTTGCTCACCGGGTACGCCAGCACACACCCCGTGCAGCTGCGCGCGGTCGGCGTGGTGAGCCCGGGAATCGTGCTGCCGGACCGGATCCTGCTCGCGCCGAACGTGCCGGGTTGGGGCCGGTTGCGGCTGCACGACGAGATCGCCGACCGGATCGGCGCCGTGCCCATCGCCACCGGCACCGACGCCAAGGCCGCGGCCTTGGCCGAGGCCCGCTGGGGTGCGTTGGACGGCGCCGATCCCGGCGTGTTCCTGTCGCTTGGCACCGGCCTTGCCGCGGCCATCGTGGTCAACGGCAAGGTGGTGGCCGGAGCGAACGGCGCCTCCGGCGAGATCGGCTACAACCTGCGTGGCGTCGAGGATTCCGGCGGCTTCGCCAACGGCAACGCGTCGTTGGAGGAGGCCGTCGGCGGCCGGTGGCTGGGGGAGCGCGCCAGCGCGCTGTTCGCCCGGCCGATGACCGCGGCCGAACTGTTCGCGTTGGCCGAACACGACGACGTCGCGCGGGAACTGATGAACGGCGCGCTGGACGAACTGGCGGTGCACATCGCCAACCTGGCCATCACCATCGACCCTGCGCGGATCGCGGTCGGCGGCGGGTTCACCCGCTCCGCCGCCGTGGTCCTGCCGGCGCTGCGGCGCAGGCTCCTGCAAGCCGTCCCGTTCCCGCCGGAACTGGTGCCGGCGCGGTTCGA
>DASYBO010000252.1:0-19666 GCA_036500685.1 Pseudonocardiaceae bacterium
GAACTTCTTGTCCAGCACAACGTGCCGGCCGCGCGGCCCCAGCGTCACCTTGACCACGTCCGCGAGCTGGTTGACGCCGCGCTCCAATGCCCGACGAGCGTCCTCGTCGAAGCTGATCTGCTTGGGCATGATTGCCTTTCCTGGAGTGCGAGACGCCCCGGTGTCCCCGAACTAGGGGTCGCCGGGGCGTCAGGCTGCAAGCGTGGCGCTCGTCAGTTGACGACGGCCAGCACGTCGCGGGCGGAGAGGATCAGGTACTCCTCGCCGTTGTACTTGACCTCGGTGCCGCCGTACTTGGAGTAGATGACGACATCGCCGACGGCCACGTCCAGCGGGACGCGGTTGCCGTTGTCGTCAACCCGACCCGGGCCCACGGCAAGAACCTTGCCCTCCTGGGGCTTCTCCTTGGCCGTGTCCGGGATGACGAGGCCGGAAGCCGTCGTCGCCTCGGCCTCACTCGCCTGGACAACGATCTTGTCCTCGAGCGGCTTGATGTTCACGCTCACCGCTATGACCTCCACGGGTCCTCGAAAGCGTTTGGCAGTTGGTTACGGCGGCAGCTACCCCGTCGTCGCGGGTGCCGAGGCGGACTGTGCCGTGCAACTGGCACTCTACCCACGCGAGTGCTAGTTCTTCAACGGGGGGCGGTCGGCTACCTGACGGAGGCGGGTCGTCACCGTTCGCGATGGCCGCGTGACGGGCGAGGACGGTCTGACGATAGGCCAGGTGATGGCCTCGGTAACGGCTCGGTTCAGGTCGCTGCCGGGTCGTTGTCGGGTCGCGAACGGACTGTCAGACTGCTGTCGGGGTGATCGCTTTGTGGACAAAGCCACCAAAGACCAACACGCATGAGTGGGCGCGCTCGATAGCGCTGCTGCTGGCTCTGCCGATGTTCTTCGTCCTGATGGGGATCGCCATCCACAGCTGCGGGCACTAGCTCGTTTTCCACCCCACAAACGTTTGCAGATTAATCGGCCGAATCTGCGTGGCTCCGCCTGCGTTAAATCTGACAAGACGGCATTTCGATCGGTTGGTCCCTTCAGCACTAAACGCATATGCCGTATTGCCAGGAAAATTCGCGCTGAGTAGGCGATCAATCACCAGGGGACATGCGCGGCGGCGAGGTTTCCCACTACGCTGACCTCCGGGGGTACCGGGGAACGATCAGCACCAGTGGAGAGGAAGCCGTGTTGCAGGGTGACGACCTGACCGCGCTTCCTGCCGCATTCGACCCCGACCGACCGAATGCGGCCCGGGTGTACGACTACTACCTCGGTGGTGCCTCAAATCTCAAAGTCGATCGTGATTTCGGCAAGAAAGTGCTGGAAATCCTGCCTGAGGCCCGGGATTACGCGTTGTACAACCGCGCGTTCCTGCGTCGCGCGGTCCGCTACTGCGCCAGCTTGGGCGTGCGCCAGTTTCTGGACATCGGCGCCGGCATCCCGACCGTCGGCCACACCCACGAGATCGCCCAGCAGGTCGACCCGGACTGCCGCGTGGTCTACGTCGACAACGAAGCCCTTGCCGTCGCGCACAGTGAACTGCTGCTCGCCGACAACCCGAACGCCTCGGCCGTGCATGCCGACATCCGCCAGCCCAGCGCGATCCTGGACGCGCGGGAGACACGGCGGCTGCTCGATTTCGACGCGCCCATCGCGGTGCTGATGGTCGCGCTGCTGCACTTCATCCCGGACGACGACGACCCGAAAAGTCTGCTCAAGCGTTACCAGGAGGCGCTGGTCCCCGGCAGCTACCTGGTCATGTCGCACGCGACCGACGAAGGTCTGAACGTCCGGGTGGGTGCGGCCGCCGACATGTACCGCCTCACCGACCGCCCGGTCTGCGTACGCGACCGCGCGCAGGTCACCGAACTGTTCGACGGCTTCGAACTCGTCGAGCCCGGCGTCGTGCACACTCCGGAATGGCGACCGGACGCTTCGCACGAGATCGCCGAACCGGGCCGGTCCGGGGCGTTCGGCGGCGTCGGCAAGAAGATCGTTTGAGCTGGTGGGGCTGAGTCGGGGTCAGCTCTGGTCGGTCTTGGCCGCGTAGGCCTCGACGAGTTGGCGTTCGGCGTCGGCGAGGTATTCGGCCAGCATCCGGTCGGCGCCGGCCGCGTCGCCGGCCTGGATCCGGGCGAGGATCTCGCGGTTTCTGGCCAGGTAGGGCTCGTAGAAGCGCCTCGGGTCGGCCATGACGTGGAAGACAAGGCGGAGTTCGGCGAGGACCCCGCGCATGAGCTCGTCGAGGCGGGGACTTTCGGCCAGCGCGACGATCGCCTGGTGGTAGCGCAGGTTCGCGGTGCCGACGTAGTTCCAGTCACCGGCCGCGCCCGCGCGTTCGCCATCGGCGACCGCCTCTTCGATGCGGGCGATGCCAGGGACCTCGGCGACCAGTAGGCGGACGGCGGAGCATTCGAGGGCTTTGCGCACGCGGTAGAGGTCGACGACGTCCTCGACGCTGAGCTTGCGCACGGACGCGCCGCGGTGCATTTCGTGCAGCAGCAGCCGTTCGTGGGTGAGCAGGCGAAACGCCTCGCGCAGGGTGTTTCGGGAGATGCCGAGTTCGGTGACGATCGTCAGCTCGGACAGCCGCGCGCCGGGCGGGAAGTAACCCTCGATGATCCGAGTGCGCAGGATGTCGGCCACCCGTTCGGCCGTACTGGTGCGGTCGAGCAGTGCCCGGTCGGCCCGTAGGCCGCTGACCGCGTCGTTCATCGTGCTCCCTTGGCTGCTGATACGGCCAGTCAACCGTAGAAACCCGGACGAAACAACTCGACCATCCTTCAAGGGGATTGAAGGATTGTTCCACAATCCTCTACGATGTGGGTTCGGTCACATCCCTTCGCCCGTTCTGCGAGGTGTGTATGAGTACCGCTCCAACCCGGATCAGCACCGATGACGACTCGACACCCGGCCCCTTCGGCGCCCTGAGACATCTGTCCGGCGCAGGCCGACGGGCCTTCGCCGGCGCGTTCGGCGGTTATGGCCTCGATGCCTTCGACTACCAGGTGCTGCCACTGACCCTGTCCGCGATCACCGTCTACTTCCGCATCTCCGCAGGCCAGGCCGGCTTGTTGAATGCGGTCACCCTGGTCGTTTCGGCGCTCGGCGGACTGCTGGCCGGGATCATGGCCGACCGGATCGGCCGCACAAGGACATTGATGATCACCATAGGCACCTATGCGCTGTTCACCCTGCTGTGCGGCCTCGCGCCGAACTTCGGGCTGCTCATCACCTTCCGCGCCCTGCAGGGCCTCGGCTTCGGCGGCGAGTGGGCGGTGGGCGCGGTACTGGTCGCGGAGTACGCCTCGCCGCGCTATCGGGGCCGGGTCGCCGCCCTGATCCAGAGTTCGTGGGCGGTCGGCTGGGCGGCGGCGGTCATCGTCTACACCGTCGTGTTCGATCTGGTGAGCCCTGCGGTCGGCTGGCGGATCATGTTCATGACCGGTGCGCTGCCGGCGTTGTTCGTGCTTTACCTGCGGCGCAAGGTAACCGACGCACCACGGACAAGGAAGGCCGATCGGGCGCGGGGTTCGTTCTTGGCGATCATGCGCGGTGGGCTCGGCCGAACGACGTTCTTCGCGGCGTTGCTGGCCACCGGTGTGCAGGGCGGGTACTACACGCTCGGCACCTGGCTGCCGCTCTACCTGCACACCGCGCGACACCTGAACGTGGTGAACACCGGCGGCTATCTGGCCTTCCTGATCAGCGGCGCGTTCGTCGGCTACCTGTTCGGCGGAGTGCTGACGGACAAGATCGGGCGCAAGGCCAACTTCGCGATCTTCGCGGTGGCCGCTGCGGTGCTGCTGGTCGCCTACTCCCTGGTGCCGGCGGGCGCGAACGAACTGCTGCTGGTGCTGGGTTTTCCGCTCGGGTTCGCGTATTCGGCGATCTTCAGCGGGTTCGGCGCGTACCTGGCCGAGCTGTACCCGGCCGAGCTGCGCGGCACCGGCCAGGGCTTCACCTACAACTTCGGCCGAGCGGTCGGCGCGTCCTTCCCGGCCGCGGTCGGCTTCATGGCCAACACGTTCGGCATCGGCGGGGCCATGGCGTTCGGCGCGCTCGGTTATGCCATCGCGCTGGTCGCACTGCTGGGCCTGCCGGAGACTCGAGGGAGGCAATTGCGATGAGAACAGCGGCGTTGCGAGCGGCGATCACCGGAATGCGCGGATTGCGGAGGCGGGCCATGGCGGTTGAGGCGGATCGGGGCGCGATGTCGCCGGCACGGGCGCGGGCCGCGTTTCGGGCGGGGAGGCAGGAACCGACGTCGGGGTGGTGCGCCGGATTCGCGCAGGCGAACCTGATCGCGGTGCCCTCGGACTGGGCGTACGACGTGTTGCTGTTCTGCCAGCGCAACCCGAAGCCGTGCCCGGTCCTGGATGTCACCGATCCGGGCGAGACGGGCACGGTGTTGGCGGCGGATGCGGATCTGCGCACCGACCTCCCTGGTTACCGGGTGTGGCGGGACGGCGAACTGGTGGCTGAGCCGAACGACGTGAAGTCGTTGTGGCGCAATGATCTGGTTTGTTTCCTGATCGGGTGCAGCTTCACTTTCGAGACCGCGCTGACCGAGGCATGGTTGCCGTTGCGGCATGTCGAGCAGCAACGCAACGTGTCCATGTACGTGACCGACCGGCAGTGCCGACCCGCGGGGCGGATTCACGGGCCGATGGTGGTGTCGATGCGGCCGATCCCGGCGGATCTGGTCGACACCGCGATCCGGTTGACCGCGCGGATGCCCGCTGTGCACGGCGATCCGCTGCACGTCGGCGATCCCAGCGGGCTTGGCATCGCCGATCTGGGTCGGCCGGATTTCGGGGACGCGGTGCGCGCGGAACCGGATGACGTGCCGGTGTTCTGGGCGTGCGGGGTGACACCGCAGGCGGCGGTGATGGCGTCACGGCCGCCGTTCGCGATCACCCACCAACCGGGGCACATGTTCGTCACGGACGTGCCGGACGCCGACTACCGGGTCTGTTGAACGCGACTGCGCCAAGTTCACCCGAACATCGCAATTTTGGCCATCCGGGGGCCGGTCGGGCGCAGACTGGACCGATGTTCGAACGGTTCACCGATCAGGCCCGCCGGGTGGTGGTGCTCGCGCAGGAGGAGGCGCGCAGGCTCGACCGCCACGAGATCGCGGACGATCTGCTGCTGATCGGCATCGCCGCCCAGCCCGATGGCACGGGCGGACGGGTGTTGGCCGAGGTCGGGGCGGACGCCGAGCGGCTGCGGGAGCGCATCCAGGCCGTGGTCGGCAGCGATCGCAAACACCGTTCCGGACACCTCCCGTTCACGTCGACCGCCAAGAACGTGTTGGAGGGCGCGCTGCGCGCCGCGATGGGCCTTGGCGCGCGCGAGATCGGTACCGAACATCTGCTGATCGCGTTGACCAAGGTCGACGGGGCCGGCGTCGACGTGTTGCGCGGACTGGGAGTTGACGTGGACGAACTGCGGAATCGCACGATGCGGGCGACGTCGGCGGACCGTGACACCGCGACGGTGGAGGAGACCCAGGCGACGCCGTGGTCAACGCCGCGCGCGGACGTCGAGGCGCAACTGGCCGGGATCGAGTCGGCGTTGCAGCAGATCCTGGTCCGGTTGACCGCGATCGAGAAGCGGCTGCCGGAACAATAAGGCCGATCAGAAGCGCAGGGTGGACCAGAGGTCGGCGTGTTCGCGCAGGTAGGCGAGGTCTCTGCGGTAGCCGTCATCGTGGCGTTCCGCGCGTTGTTTGACGAACGCGGGGTGGTTGCGGATCAGGTCGAGCATGTTGTCCAGGCGCGCGACGACCTGGTCGAGCAGGGGCGGGGTGGTCGACGGGACCGGGCCGTAGCTGTCGAAGAAGAGTTGGACGCGGCGGAGTTGTTCCTCGGGCGACTGGCCGAATCCGCCTTGCTCGGCCGGCGCGAGCGGGACGAGGCAGTAGACGACGTAGCCGAGGTCCCACCAGCGCGGCGCGGGGCGGGCGGTGTCGAAGTCGATGATGCCGACGGGCTGGGCGTCCTGGAAAACGCAGTTGTAGGGGGCGAAGTCGCCGTGGCAGATCACTTCGGCGGGAGCCAGTGCCGGGTACTGCCAACCGTCGGAGTAGCGGTCGACGAACGGGATCGTCACGTCGTGGAAGCGGCGCAGGAGGCGGGCGATGGCGACCAAGGTCGCGTCGCCGCGTAAGTGTGGCGCGAGGGGTGGATGGCCGACGGTGCCGGTGAAGTAGGTGAGCACCTCCCGGCCCTGGTCGTCGTAGCCGTACACGTTCGGCGACGCGTCGAAGCCCGCTTCGGTGAGGTGGCGCAGCAGTTGGTGCACGCGCGGGGTCCAGGGGTGGGCAGGCCTGCGCACGGTGTCGCCGATCCGGTACACCACGTGCAGGCCACCTTCGGGCAGCAGCTCTGCCATGTCGTCGGACATGACCGGGTTAGACCAGGGCGAGGCTGGGGTCGGCGGAGATGTCGAGCGCGGAGGGGGCGATGCCGGCCGCGTAGAGGTGGGCGCCGAGGGCGGCGACCATGGCGCCGTTGTCGGTACACAGTTTCGGCCTCGGCACGCGCAGCCGGATGCCGGCGTCGGCGCAGCGAGTTTCGGCGAGCGCGCGCAGTCGGGAATTCGCCGCGACGCCGCCGCCGATGAGCAGGTGGTCGATGCCGAAGTCCTTCGCGGCCCGGATCGCCTTGGCGGTGAGCACGTCGACGACGGCTTCCTGGAAGGACGCGGCGACATCGTTGACGGGCACCGGTTCGCCGGCCCGCTCGCGCGCTTCGACCCAGCGGGCCACCGCGGTTTTGAGGCCGGAGAAGGAGAAGTCGTAGGGGGCGTCGCGGGGGCCGGTGAGGCCGCGCGGGAAGGCGATCGCTTCGGCGTCGCCTTCGCGGGCAGCCCTGTCGATGTAGGGGCCGCCGGGGAAGGGCAGGCCGAGCAGGCGCGCGACCTTGTCGAACGCTTCGCCGGCAGCGTCGTCGATGGTGGCGCCGAGGGTGTGGATCTCTTCGGCGAGGGACGCCACCTTGAGCAGGCTGGAGTGGCCGCCGGAGACGAGCAGGGCGAGCGCGGCGGCGGGCAGCGGGCCGTGCTCGATGGTGTCGACGGCGACGTGAGCGGAGAGGTGGTTGACGCCGTAGAGCGGCACGCCCCAGGCGAGCGAATAGGCCTTGGCCGCGGCAAGGCCGACGAGCAGGGCGCCGGCCAGACCGGGGCCTGCCGTCACCGCGACAGCGTCCACATCGGACGGTTTGACTCCTGCGACTTCGAGGGCCCTGTGCACGGCGGGGACCATGGCTTCCAGATGGGCGCGGGAGGCGACCTCGGGCACGACGCCACCGAAGCGGGCGTGTTCCTCGACGCTGGACGCGATCTCGTCGGCCAGTAGTTCGACGGTGCCGTCCTGGCGCAGCCGGACGATGCCGACACCGGTCTCGTCGCAGGAGGTCTCGATCCCGAGCACCACGACGTCACCGAGAACCGACCTGGTCAGCACGGCCATCAGGGCACCATCCCATCGCTGTCTGAGCTGTCTGTTGTGGACGCTTGGCGGACCATGGTGTACGCGTCGGCGCCGGAGGGCTGGTAGTAGTTCTTGCGCAGCCCGAGTTGTTCGAATCCGTGCGCGGTGTAGAGGGCGATCGCGGCGGTGTTGTCCGTTCGCACTTCGAGGAACACCGGGGCCACGTGCCGGTCGGCGATGCGGAGCATGGCGCGCAGCAGTCCTTTGCCGATGCCCTTGCCCTGCCACGCGGTGTCCACGCCGATGGTGTGCACCTCGGTCTCGAAGTCGGGCGCGCGGCCGTTGACGGCGAGGCCGGCATAGCCGACCAACATGTCGTCATCGGTGTAGGCGCCGAAGTAGTGGTTGTTGGCGTGCCGCAGCTCGGAGAGGAAGATCCGCTCGCTCCACGGATCGTCGCCGCTGAACAGCTGCTTCTCCAGCTCGACGCATCGGGTCAGATCCTGCCGGCGCAGCCTGGTGATGCGCACGGTCAAAGCGGGCTCACCTGCTTGCGCGGGACGGATTCCATCGCGTCGGGGCGGCGCAGGTACAGCGGGGTCAGCGGGGCCGGGGTGGCGCCGGTGCGCAGCGCCTCGGCGGCAGCCGCGACCAGGCCGCGCGGGGTCGGGTAGGCCGGTTCGATCACCGGGAGGCCGAGGACGTCCGCGTACTGGGTCGCGCCCTCGCCCGCCGCACCACGCACGCCGAGTGCGGCGAGCCGGTCGAGGATCTCGGCGGGGCGCGCCACGGTGGGGCCGTCGAGGCGTTGGCCTGCGGGGGCGTAGGCGGCCCAGTAGACCTCGCGGCGGCGGGCGTCGGTGACGACTGCGAACGGCTCGGGCGCACTGACTTCGGCGGCGATCGCGTCGAGCGAGCAGACCGGGTGCACCGCGATGCCGAGGGCGTCGCCGAAGGCGGCCGCGGTGACCATGCCGACCCGCAGGCCGGTGAACGGGCCGGGGCCCGCGCCGCAGACGATCGCGTCGAGGCCGCCGAGCGCGATGCCTGCGTCGGCGAGGGCCTGCCGAATCTGCGGGGTGAGCAGCTCCCCGTGGGCGCGCGCGTTCACCGTGATCCGCTGCGCAAGGGTCTCGGGTGCGCCCTCGTCGAGGGAGACGATGCCGGCGGTTATCGCGGGGGTCGCGGTGTCAATGGCGAGCACGATCACCCCTCCAGCCTACGAGAGGCTGGACTTGACGTCGGTGTCAAGGCATACCGTCGGTCGTGTTGGGCGGCCGGAGGAGTCGACAGGAGGCCGAATGCGGATCGGGGAGCTCGCGCGGAGGGCCGGGACGAGCACAAGGTCCCTGCGCTACTACGAGGAGCAGGGCCTGTTGTCGGCGCGGCGTACCGCGAACGGGCATCGCGACTACGACGAGGCCGACCTGCGGGTGGTGCGGGAGATCCGGGGGCTGCTGACCATCGGTTTCGGCCTTGAGGAGACCAGGCCGTTCGTGGAGTGCCTGCAGTCCGGGCACGAGAGCGGGGACGCCTGCCCCGCGTCGGTCGCGGTGTACCGGCGGAAGTTGACCGAGGTGGAGGACTACCTGGTCCGGCTGACGTCGGTGCGCGACCACCTGCGGACCCAACTGGACAGGGCAGAGCGATACCAGCAGGACAACCAGGAGGAATCATGCACGGCGCTACGGCTGTATCCGGATCCGTCGTCACCGTCACCGACGACGAGTTCACCGAAACCGTCCTGAACAGCGACAAGCCGGTGCTGGTCGAGTACTGGGCCCAGTGGTGCGGACCGTGCCGGGCGCTGAACCCGATCCTGAAGGAACTCGCGGCGGAGCGGGCGGACGTGCTGACCGTGGCGAAGATGAACACCGACGAGAACCCGATCACCGGACGGGACCAGCAGATCATGGCGGTGCCGACGATGATCCTCTACGTGGCCGGCTCGCCGGTGGCTTCGGTGATCGGGGTGCGGTCGAAGGCGACGCTGCTTGCCGCGTTCGAGCCGCACCTGGGTTAGGACCAGCTGTCGATCAGGGGGATGAGGTCGGTGAGGCGCTGGATCACGGCGTCCGGCGTCACGTCGACCGGTTCGGTCTGTTCGGGCGGGATCTTGCTGTGCGGGACGAACACCGCGCGCATGCCGGCGCCTTTGGCGCCGCTGATGTCGTCGTAGAGGCGGTCGCCGACGTAGACGCAGTCAGCGGGCTCGTCGACGCCGATGGCCTTCATGGCGGCCTCGAACGCGGTCGGGTGCGGTTTGGTGAAGGGCAGTTGGCTCGACCAGACGCAGGCGTCGAACTGATCGAGTACGCCGTCGCGGCGCAGGCCGTCCTCGTGCCATTCGCCCGGCCACCAGGTCGAGGAGAGCACGCCGAGGCGCAGTCCGCGTTCGCGCAGCGCGGTCAACGTGGGCAGCACGTCGTCGTGAGTGCGGGTGGTCTTGTCCCAGAACGCGCGGAACGAGCGCACCGCTTCGGGGTGCTCCTCGACGCCGGAGGCGGCCAGCAGCGAGGCGAACGTGAACGCGGTGCTGTCCCGGTGGACGCGTTGCCAGGCGGCGTCCTCTGCGGCGAGTAACTGGGCGGCGACGGCCGCGGCCTTGCTCGGGTCGGTGTACGCGTCGGCGTAGGCGCGCCAGCCGTCGGCCGGGTTGACCGACCGCCACGGGGTCAGCGTGCCGCCCCAGTCGAAGATCACCGCTCGCATGGGGCCGAGTATGCCGGGGACGACCGACAGAAATCAGGAGACGAGACGATCGACCCAGGAGCCGTGCGGGTGCAGGGTGGCTTCGCGGACGTCGTCCTCCCTGCGGTCGAGGTGGATCAGCAGGTGGTCGGTGGACAGGCGTTCCGCGTTGCCCTCGCCCCATTCGACGACCACGACCGCGTCCACCAGATCGGTGTCCAGGTCGAGGGTGTCGAGTTGGTCGAGGTCATCGCCGAGCCGGTAGGCGTCGACGTGCACGAACGGGATGCCGCGACCCTCCGGCGCCGGCCGGTGCACCCTGGCGATGACGAATGTGGGCGAGCTGACGTTGCCGAGCACGCCGAGCGCGGACGCGATCCCTCTGGCCAGCACGGTTTTGCCGGCGCCGAGTGGGCCGGCGAGCAGGATCAGGTCGCCGGCGTGCAGGTTCTCGCCGAGCCGCCTGCCGAACTCGAGGGTGTCCTCGACCGTGGGCAGCAGCGTGATGTCGCCGGGACTACTCACTTGTTCCTCCACAGCCGGAGCGCTCGCAGCTTCGAGGACGAGCAGGTGCGCAGCAGGTCGGCAAGTTCATCGGTGACCAGGTCGGACTGTTCGAGCATGACCATGTGGCCCGCGCCGGACGCCCGCACCAGTTTGGCATTGGGCAGTTCCTCGGCGATCCGCTCGGCGTGCGAGAACGGGGTGAGCTGGTCGTGGTCGCCGCTGAGCACGAGGACGTTCGCGTGGCGCAGGCCGGCGAGGGCGGCGAAGCGGTTGTGCGTACCGAGGGTGGGCAGGAAGTGGCTGAGCACCGGGACCGCGGTGACGGCGAGCATCTCGACCATGAAGTCGACCAGCGACGAGGGCACCGAGCGGTCGCCGAAGGCGAGCCAGCGGACCGCCTGCCGGGTGACGCCACCGCCGGCCGAACGCACCCAGTCCACCAGGTTCGGTTGCCAGGCGGCGAGGTCGCCGACGGTCCTGGTGAACGGGTTGTACTTGGACAGCAACGGACGGGGCAGGCCGCGGCGGCCGACCTCACCGGCGGAGGTGCCGATCAGGGCGACACCGCGCACGCGGTCGGCGAACAGTTCGGGCCGCTGTTCGGCCAGTGCCATGATCGTCATGCCGCCCATGGAGTGGCCGACCAGCACGAGGGGGCCGCGCGGTGCGACCGAACGGAGGACCACGTCGAGGTCGCGGCCGAGTTGGTCGATGGTGCAGGATTCGGCGCTCGGCTCGCCGGAGCGGCCGTGGCCGCGCTGGTCGTAGAGGACGAGGCTGGCTTTGGGGTCGGTCAGTTTGGCCAGATCGCGGCGTTGGAAGTGCCAGCTGAGCCTGCTCAGCGCGAAACCGTGCACGAACACGACGGTCAGGTCGGGTTTGCCGCCGGCGGCCGGGTTGACCTGTTCGACGAACAGCGGCACGCCGTCGTCGGCGGCGACCGTGCGGGTGCGGTCGGCGGGGAGTTTGCCGAAGGGTTCGTCGACGTACGGGTCGCCGCCCTCGATGGCCAGCTTGCGCCGGTTCTGGATGATGCCGGCGATGGTCAGACCGGCGGTGGCCGCGCCGAGGACCCCGCCGATGATGCCGATGAGCCGCCCGTTCGCCATTACGCGGTCAGACCGATGTACCGGCGGGTGACGCGCGGGCGGTACATGCCGGTGACGATCTCGTAGTCGATGGTGCCGAGCCGGTCGGCCCATTCGCGCGCGGTCGGTTCGCCGTTCGTGCCGGCGCCGAAGAGCAGCACCGGTTCGCCCGGGGTGACGTCCGCGTCGCCGATGTCGGCGACGATCTGGTCCATGCTGACCCGGCCCACGATCGGCCTGCGCGCGCCGGCGATCCACACGTCCAGTCGGCCGGAAAGGCCGCGTGGCACGCCATCCGCGTAGCCGACCGGAATGAGGGCCAGGGTGGTTTCCCGTTCCGCGGTCCAGGTGTGTCCATAGGAGACGGACTCACCGGCCGGAACCCGTTTGGTGAAGGCGATCGAGGAGTGGAAGCTCATCGCGGGACGCAGATCTTCCCGCTGTTGCACCGGGTTGAGGCCGTAGGCGCCGATGCCGACCCGCACCAGATCGAAGTGCAGGTCCGGGCGGGTGAGGGTGGCGGCGGAGTTGGCGATGTGGCGCATCGGCCGCAGGCCGTGTTCGACGACCAGTTGGTAGGCGCTGTCGAAGCGTTTGGCCTGTAGGTCGATGGAGGGGTGACCGGGTTCGTCGGCGCAGGCCAGGTGTGACCAGACGGCGACGAGTTCGATGGCGCCGTCCCGGTGCGCCGCGGCGGCCCGTTCGACCAGGGCGGGCCACTGGTCGGCGACGGCGCCGCCACGGGAGAGGCCGGTGTCGATCTTGAGGTGCACGTGGGCCTGCCGGCCGGTGCGTCGCACCGCGTCGAGCAGGGCGTCCAGCGCGTCGAGGGAGGCGATCGACAGATCGATGTCGGCGGTGATGCCGGGGCCGTACTCGACGGTGGGCAGGTCAAGCCAGGCGAGGATGCGGCCGGCGAGGCCGGCATCGCGCAGCGCCAGCGCCTCAGCGAGGGAGCAGGCACCGAGCCAGGTCGCGCCGGCGCGCAGCGCGGCGTCGGCGACCGGGACGGCGCCGTGGCCGTAGGCGTCGGCTTTGACCGCGACGAGCGTCTGCGCGCCGGACGCGGCGGCACGGTCCGCGAACAACCGGACATTGTGGGCGATCGCGTCGAGATCGACGATGACCTCGGCGCGCACCGGGGTATCAGAACACATGATGCTGAAAATGCTCGCACATCGGGGTCAACGGGTGGCCGCCCGGATCGCGCGGATCGCGTCCGGGACCGCCTCGGCCAGGCGGGATGCCGGTGCCGGGGCGCCGTCGGCGGCCAGGTCGGCGGCGAGTTCGTGCAGGAACGCGGCGGCTCCTGCGGCCAGGAAGGGGTCGCGGCCTGCGGCGAGCAGGGCGCCGATCAGGCCGGAGAGCACGTCGCCCGAGCCCGCGGTGGCCGGCCAGGCGGTGCGGGCCGGATTGACCAGGATGCGGCCGTCCGGCGCGGCCACGACCGTGGTGTGGCCCTTGAGCAGCACGATCGCGTCGGTCTTGCGGGCCGCCTCGCGCGCGGCCGCGACCCGGTCCTGGCCGAGTGTCGAACCGGTGAGCCGGGCGAACTCGCCCGCGTGCGGGGTGAGCACGAGCGGGGTGCCGGGCTGGCGGGCGTCCCACAGGTCCGGGTGTTCGGCCAGCATCGTGATCGCGTCCGCGTCCGCGCACACCGGTACGCCGACGCCGAGCACGTGCGCGAGCACCTCGCGTGAGCCCGCGCCGGTGCCGAGTCCGGGCCCGACCACCCACGCCTGCACCCGGCCCGCGTCGGTGACCGAACCGGTGGTGACCGTCTCCGGCCAGCGCGCCAGTACCGCGTCGGCGGCGCTGCCGGCGTAGCGGACCATGCCAGAAGTGGCCAGCACGGCCGAGGTGGTGGCGAGCACGGCGGCGCCCGGGTAGCGGGCCGAACCGGCCGCGATCCCGGTCACGCCCTGGGTGTACTTGTCGTCGGCAGGGCCGGGAATCGGCCACAGGGCGCCGACGTCCTCGGCTTCGAGGCGGATCAGGTCGGGGTCACCGAGTTCGGGTCGCAGCCCGATGTCGACCAGCTTGACCCGGCCGCAGCGGACGTAGCCCTCGCCGAGCACGTGCGCGGGTTTGCGGGCGCCGAAGGTGACGGTGACCTCAGCGGTCACCGCGGGCCCTTCCACCGCGCCGGTGTCCGGTTCGACACCGCTGGGCAGGTCGACCGCGACGATCGGCGCGAGCACCTGATCGACGAGGTCGGCCGCGGCCGGCCGGAGCGGGCCGTGCGCGGAGAGGCCGACGATGCCATCGACCACCAGGTCGGCGGCCGCGATGTCGGCCGACGGATCGGTGCTGACCCGGCCGCCCGCCCTGCGCAGCGCGGCGAGTCCTGCGGCGTGCGCGCGGTCCGCGTCGAGCAGGACGGCGGTGACGCCGACGCCGCGCCGACGCAGGAACGCGCCCGCCCACAGCGCATCGCCGCCGTTGTTGCCGGCGCCGACCAGCAGCACGACCCTGGCCCCGACCACCCCGCCGATCCGCTCGGTGAGCAGCGCGGCGGTTTCAACGGAAAGGCCGAACGCGGCCTTGCGCATCAGCGCCCCGTCGGGCGTCCTGGCCAGCAGCCGATTCTCGGCGGCCCGAATGTGGTCAGTGGTCCAGATGCCCTGCATGCGGACCAACCTAGTCGCTATTCGACGGTCACCGACTTGGCCAGGTTGCGCGGCTTGTCGACGTCGAAGCCTCGGCTGCGGGCGATCTCGGCCGCAAGCACCTGCAACGGAACCGTGGACACCAGCGGTTGCAGCAGGGTCGGCACGGCCGGCACCTCGATGAGGTGATCGGCGAACGGGCGCACGGTCTCGTCGCCCTCCTCGGCGATCACGATGGTCCGCGCGCCGCGCGCCTGCACCTGCTTGATGTTGGAGAGCAGCTTGCTGTGCAGCACGGTGCGGCCCTTGGGCGATGGCATCACCACGACGACCGGGAGGCCGTCCTCGATCAGCGCGATCGGGCCGTGCTTGAGCTCGCCGCCCGCGAAGCCCTCGGCGTGCATGTAGGCGAGTTCCTTGAGCTTCAGTGCGCCTTCGAGGGCGACCGGGTAGCTCACGTGCCGGCCGAGGAACAGCACGGCCTTGGCTTCGGAGAGATCGCGGGCCAGCGTGCGCACTTCATCCACAGTGGACAGAACCCGCCGCACCGCGTCCGGCATGGCCTCCAGAGCATGGAATTCGTGGCCGACCTCGTCCGGGTACTTGGTGCCGCGCGCCTGCGCCAGCGCCAAACCAACCAGATAGTTGGCAACGATCTGAGCCAGGAACGCCTTGGTCGACGCGACGCCGATCTCCGGGCCCGCGTGCGTGTAGAGCACCGCGTCGGACTCGCGCGGGATCTGAGCGCCGTTGGTGTTGCACACGGCCAAAACCCGCGCCTTCTGGGTGCGCGCGTGCCGCACCGCCTCCAGCGTGTCCGCGGTCTCGCCGGACTGCGACACCGCGACGACCAGCGTGTCGCGGTCCAGCACCGGGTCGCGGTAGCGGAACTCGCTGGCCAGCTCGACCTCGACCGGCAGCCGGCACCAGTGCTCGATCGCGTACTTGGCGACGAGGCCCGAGTGGTAGGCCGAACCGCAGGCGACCACGAAGACCTTGTCCACGTCGCGCAGATCCTGGTCGGAGATGCGCTGCTCGTCCAGGGTGATCCGGTAGCCGTCGAAGTGGCCGCGCAGCGTGTCCGCGATGGCGGCGGGCTGCTCCTCGATCTCCTTGAGCATGAAGTACTCGTGGCCGCCCTTTTCCGCGGCCGACGCGTCCCAGTGGACCCGGAACGGTTTGCCCTCGGCGGCTTCGCCGTGGAAGTCGGTGACCTGGTAGCCGTCCTTGGTGATCACCACGACCTGGTCCTGGCCCAGTTCGACCGCGTCGCGGGTGTGCTCGATGAACGCGGACACGTCCGAGGCCAGGAAGTGCTCACCGTCGCCGACGCCGACCACCAGCGGCGAGGACCGGCGCGCCGCGACAACGAGGTCCGGCTCGTCCGCGTGGGTGACGACCAGGGTGAACGCGCCCTCCAACCGCCGGCACACCGCGCGCACGCTGGCCGGCAGGTCACCCTTGGTCTCGCCCTCCGCGTAGGCGATGCCGATCAGGTGGGCCGCGGTTTCGGTGTCGGTGTCGCTGCTGAGCTCGATGCCCCGCGCCTCCAGTTCGGCGCGCAGCGAGACGAAGTTCTCGATGATTCCGTTGTGCACCACGGCGACCCGGCCGGTCGCGTCGCGGTGCGGGTGCGAGTTGCGGTCCACCGGTGCCCCGTGGGTCGCCCAGCGGGTATGTCCCATTCCCGCTGTGCCCTCGAACGCGGCCCTGCCCGCCCTGGCCAGCTCGGCCTCCAGGTTGGCCAACCGCCCGGCCTTGCGCTCGACCGCGAGGCCACCGCGAGTCAGCACGGCGACGCCGGCCGAGTCATAGCCCCGGTACTCGAGCCTGCGCAGCCCGTCCACAACAACGTCAAGGGCCTGTCGATGCCCTACGTAGCCCACGATTCCACACACACCGCACAGACTAGCCACACCATTGAGTTCACCTGGCCGTGTCCTGAATCGATATCTCCGCAGCTCAGCGTGTATGGATCGGATCAGAGATGTCCAGACCAATATGACGTTTCGCGATCACTCACCGCACTGACCAGCGCGCGGAGCCGCGCGGAGTGGGATGCATTACGGTCTGCAGTCATGGCGAGCGCGGCAAAAAATCTCTTCGCGGACCTGTCCGGTCCCGGACCGCACCAGGTCATGCGCGGCGATCTCGCGCTCGCCGGCCTCCCCGGCGTCGTGTACACGCCACGGTCCGGCCGCAGGCTGCCCGCCGTCGCGTTCGGCCACGGCTGGCTACAGCCACCCCTGCGCTACCGAGGCCTGCTGCGCCACCTGGCGTCCTGGGGCATCGTCGCGGCGGCCCCGGCCACCCAGCAGGGCCCGCTGGGCTCACACCGGCTGCACGCCGGCGATCTGGGCACCGCGCTCGACGTCTGCCTCGGCATCCGGCTCGGCGACGGTGACATCGACATCGATCGGGACAAGCTCGGCGTCGCCGGCCATTCGACCGGTGGCGGTGCCGCGGTCCTGGCCGCCGCCGGCAACGACCGGTTCAAGGCCGTCGCCGCGTTCGCTCCCGCCGAAACGCACCCCTCCGCCGCCGAGGCCGCCGCCCGCTGCGACGCCCCCGGACTCCTGCTGGCCGGCGGCGCGGACCTGATCGCGCCGGCCACCGGGCATGCCGAGGTCATCGCGCACGCCTGGCACGGCCCGGTGACGTTGCGCACCCTGCCGAAGGCCTCGCACCTCGGCATCACCGAAGGCCGCCACTGGAGTCAGCTGCTGCTCGACGGCAAGGGCGAACGCACGACCCAGCGGACCGTGCGCACCCTGTTCACCGCGTTCTTCCTGCTGCACCTGGCCGGGCAGGCCAGGTATCAGCAGTTGATCGACGGGGACGTGAAGGGCTGCACCGTCGACTACCAGCACGGCGCCGAGCCGATCACGACCCGCTGAGGTCAGTGGACCGACGAGACCACGTCGGCAAGGCGGGTGGCGGCGGCGCTGGCGAGATCGTGGGTGGGTGCCTCGACCATCACCCGGACCAGTTGCTCGGTGCCGGAGGGACGCAGCAGGACCCGGCCGGACTCGCCGAGTTCCTCGGTCAGTTCGGCCACCGCGTCGGACACCGCGTCGGCCGACGCCACCGCGGCCTTGTCGGCGACGCGGACGTTGAGCAGGACCTGCGGCAGCTTGTGCATGACGCCGGCCAGTTTGGCCAGCGGTAGGCCGGTCTCGGCCACCCGGCCCATCAGGCGAAGCGCGGTGAGCAGGCCGTCTCCGGTGGTGGACGAGGCCGGCATCAGCACGTGGCCGGACTGTTCGCCGCCGAGGGTGAACCCGCCCGCGCGCAGCTCCTCCACCACGTAGCGGTCGCCGACGGCGGTGGTGCGCATGGTGACGCCGTGTTCGCGCATGGCCAGGTGCAGGCCGAGGTTGCTCATCACGGTCGTGACCAGGGTGTCCTCGGACAGGGCGCCGCGTTCCTTCATGGCGAGGGCGAGCACGGCCATGATCTGGTCGCCGTCGACGACCGCGCCGGTCGCGTCGACCGCGAGGCAGCGGTCGGCGTCGCCGTCGTGCGCGATGCCCAGGTCGACGCCGTGCTCGACGACCGCGGCGCGCAGGCTCTCCAGGTGCGTCGAGCCGCAGTTGTCGTTGATGTTGCGGCCGTCGGGGGTGTTGTGGATGGCGATGACCTCGGCTCCGGCCCGCCGGTACGCCTCGGGCGCGGCCTCCGAGGAGGCGCCGTTGGCGCAGTCGACCACGATCCGCAGGCCGGAGAGGTGCACGCCGCTGGTCTCGATGAGGTGCTCGACGTAGCGGTCCAGCGCGTCGACGTCGGTGACCCGGCCGATGGCCGCACCGGTGGGCCGGTCGAACGGCTCGTCGCGGCGGGCCTCGATCTCGTCCTCGACCGCGTCGGGCAGTTTGTGGCCGCCCTTGGCGAAGAGCTTGACCCCGTTGTCCGGCATGGGGTTGTGCGAGGCGGAGAGCACGACGCCGAGGTCGGCGCCGAGCGCGTCGACCAGGTAGGCGATGGCCGGGGTGGGCAGCACGCCGACCCGGCGCACGTCGCAGCCGGCCGAGGTGAGCCCGGCGATGACGGCGGCCTCCAGCATTTCGCCGCTGGCCCTCGGGTCGCGACCGACGACCGCAACCTGCCGGTGCGTGCGGTCGTGCTCGGCGAACACCCTCGCTGCCGATGCGGCGATGGACATCGCCAACTCCGGGGTCAGCTCCGCGTTGGCGAGACCACGAACTCCGTCGGTGCCGAACAGACGAGCCATCTGCGAGTCGACCTCCTCGAACTGGTGAACACGCTGTGTAGCCGACCGTACCGCGCGGCCGGAACAACAACGGGAGCAGCATCCGATAGACGGATAGCTACTCCCGTTGGTTGTGTTACCGCCGCACGGATCAAAACCGCGGCGGGTTGATCAACGCTTGCTGTACTGGGGCGCCTTGCGGGCCTTCTTCAGGCCGTACTTCTTACGCTCCTTGACCCGAGGGTCACGAGTGAGGAAGCCGGCCTTCTTCAGGGCAGGACGGTCGTCGATCTCGACGTCGATCAGGGCCCGTGCGATGGCGAGGCGCAGCGCGCCGGCCTGGCCGGTGATGCCGCCGCCCTTGAGGTTGGCGAAGATGTCGAACGACTCGGGCTTCTCGACGGTCACCAGGGGCTCGCGGATGAGCTGCTGGTGCACCTTGTTCGGGAAGTACTCCTCGAGCGGGCGACCGTTGAGGGTGAACTTGCCGGTACCGGGCATCAGCCGGACGCGGACGATGGCCTGCTTGCGACGCCCGACGGTCTGCACCGGCTTGCCTGCCGGGATGACCCGGGCGGGCTTGGCGGCGGGGGCCTCGGTGCCTTCGGCAGGTGCCTCGGCGGCAGGTGCCTCGGCGGCAGTCGCCTCGGCGACAGGTGCCTCGGTGGTCTCGGCAGCCTCGGTGGTCTCGGCGGCGGGGGCCTCGGTCTCGGGCGCCTCGACGGCGTCGGCGGCAGCTTCCGGAGTGGTCACGGTGTCCTCGGTGTTCTCGGCGCTGGTCATCGGCTCGCCTTGCTCTGGTCGATGATCTTGAACGGCTTGGGCTGCTGAGCGGCGTGCGGGTGCTCGGGGCCCGCGTACACCTTCAGCTTGCTGGCCATCGCCCTGCCGAGCCGGTTGTGCGGCAGCATGCCCTTGATGGCCTGCTCCAGAAGGCGGTCGGGCTGCTTGTCCAGCATCTCGCCGAACGAGCGCTTGCGCAGACCGCCCGGGTAGCCGCTGTGCCGGTAGACGAACGCCTGGTCGCGCTTGTTACCGGTGAGGGCCACCTTCTCCGCGTTGATGATGACCACGAAGTCGCCGGTGTCCACATGCGGCGCATAGGTGGGCTTGTGCTT
>DASYBO010000253.1:0-11251 GCA_036500685.1 Pseudonocardiaceae bacterium
GCTCGGGAGAGCGGCAGCCCGACCACGACCACGGCCCCTGGTTCGACGACACCCGGTGGGGCGACGGTGAGCGTCAGCACGAGGCCGATCAGCACACCGGCCACCGCCGCCGCGCCGATGCCGGCGACGAGCGGATAGCGCGGTCGAACTCGGGGCGTGGTCGTGGTGCGGGCCGTCGTCATCCGCGTCGCGCCGCCGTCCTGGGGGTCCGCAGGCCGAAGAACAGCCCGACACCCAACAGAACCACCGCGCCCAGCACCCACGCCCACAGCGGCACCCCGCCGGAAACCGTGGCGGGCGAGGCACTACCGGCGGCCGGGGCCACACCGCCCGACTGCGTCGGTGGCGTGCCGGTGCCGGCCTTGGTGAGGGTGAAGCTCACCTCGCCGGACACCGGGTGCCCGTCGGCCGAGATGATCCGGTAGCCGACCTTGTACAACCCGGCCGGGCCAAGCGGCGCCACCGAGGTGGACACCGAGTTCCCGGTCACGGTCGCGTTGTCGGTCTTCTCCCAGTGCTGGCCGTCCGGTCCGATCACCGTGAGGTAATTGGCGCCGAACTGCACCGGTGCGTTGAAGTTGAGCGTGACCTCGCTCGGTCCGGTCGCGACCGACGCGCCACTTGCCGGCGTACTGCCGATCAGCACGTCATGCGCGAGGGCAGGTGTTGCCAAGCCGAAAACGGCCAGGCCGGCCAGCACGATCGGCAACAGCAACCGCCTCACGCCGATGCACCCTGCTTGGTCTTCTCCTCTTCCGGCGGCACCTCGTCGTCGAGGTCGTCGTCGTCATCATTGTTGTCGATGCCGCCGTCCGGGCCGGGGCCGGAGCCGCCGGCCCGACGGGACCGGGCATAGGCGCCGAGGCCGAAGCCGAGCGCGAGCGCGCCCAGCAGCAGCCCGACGCCGCCCAGCCAGCGCGCGGTGTTGTCGGTCCCGCCAGCCGCCGTCGTGGTCATGCCGGCCATGTTGGCCATGTTCACGGTGGCGTTGGCGGTGGCATCGGCCGAGCCCGCGGCGGCCAGGGTCAGCTGCGGGAGCGGGTGGTCCGGCTCCTGGCCGGAGGCCGGGGTCGGCTGGTTCCAGTTGACCACGGCGCCGTTGTCGTAGGTCTGGATCGCCGGGAAATCCATCGTCGTGGTGTTGGTCGGCAAGCCCTCGATCGAGATGGAGAACTCCTGGAACTCGCCGGACTTGATGGCGAAGCCGGGCTGTGCGGTCCAGACGATCGACTGCACCGCCGAGGAGATGCTGTCGTTGGTCATTTTCACCGGGGCCGGCAGTGTGGTCATGTTGACCTGGGCGACCCAGCCGGGCACCGGCTTGGTGGCCGCGCCACCGATCGGGCTGGTGGCGGAGAAGTCCACCTCCAGCTTGGTCATGTTCGCGGTGTCCTCTTCGTTGGGGGACCGGAAGACGATCTCCGCGTCGCCGCCCTGCACCAGTTGGTCCGGGCTGTGCGCGGTGACGTGCGCCGAGGCGATGCCGGCGCCGCCGATCAGTAACCCGACGACCACGGCGAGCGGAATACCCACTCGGGTGATTCGTCGGTTTTTGAGGTGATTTGTCGACATGTCTTGTTGTTTCTCCGATGGATGTCATCACCGATCGAGCGCAGGCCGGAAACCGACCCCGCGACCGGCGATGGTGAACAGGGACCTGGGTGAGCTATCCGCAGGTCACCGGAGGTCCACGACGCGAACAGGCCCGCCGGAGCAGCACGCGCATGGCCTTCGCGGCCGGTTCGGGCGCGCGGCTCGGTGCGGGTGGCAGCTCCGGCGCGACGAAGAGCACCACGATCCAGCGCGGCAGCAGCATCGACAGCAGCTCGGCCAGCGCGTAGATCGCGCGTTCCGCCCTGGTGAGCAGGACGGCGGCCAGCAGGATGGCCACGACGTGAGCGACGAACATCGTCTGGGTGTTGAACGGCGAGCCCATGTCCATGGCCGGCGTGCCCAACGTGAGCAGCAGGTGGATGGCCAGGTGGGAGGCGCCCAACGCACTCAGGATGGCCAACCCGCCACGCTGCCTGTCGGCCAGCGCGACCCCTCCGGCGGCAACGCCGATGGTGAGCAGCAGGGTCAGCCCGGTCGATGGCGGCATGCCGCCGCCGATCACGTGCGCGAGCACGGCCAGGCTGGCCGAGGTGATGGCCAGCACGCTGCCCCGCACCACGCGGAGCATGCCCCGCGACGGGGTCAAGGGACCGGCCACGAGGATCAAGACTAGGCCCACTACCCCCCGACTCGGGTTACAGGTTCATCCGACCGTGTTACGACGGGTGGTGTGTCGACATCCGCGCCTATCGGTGGCGCAATGCCTCGCCAGCTCTCGACCAGCGGTTATCGCCGTCGTCGGGCGCGGCCCAGGCAGCATAGCCATCGGGGCGGACCAGCAGCCCCACCCCGATCGGGGCACCCCAGAAGGGCGAGTCCCGTGAACGCCGCTGGTTAGACGCCGAGCCTGCGCAGCAGTTCGCTCTCGATCTGGTCCAGCTCGGCGCCGACCGCCTGGTGCGCGGCCCGGCGACGAGCGCTCGGCATCCGCTCGGCCGCGCGCACCGCGGCCGCGAGCGTGCTCAGCGTGTCCCGGCCCCTCGCGGCGAACTCACGCGTCGCCGGGTCGTCCTTCTTGGCCAGTTCGGCCAACGCGTCCGAGGCGCCGACGATCCTGGCGTGCAGCGCACCGCTCTTGCCGCTGAACTTGGCCAGGTCGCCGACGTCGATGCCCAGCCGCCGGGCGCGGAGCCGGTCGAGCTGTTCGCGCGCGGTGCCGGCCGCCTTGAGCAGGTACGGGCTGAGGACCGGGACCACCGCCGGCAGCACGATCTTCGCAACGCCGACCAGGTTTTTGGCCTTGCTCGGGGTGAAACGGGGCTCCCGCTCGGCGCTGCCCTTCTTGCCGCGTGCCATCGGTCCCTCGCCTCCTGCGTGCCGTTGAGGTCGAACCTAGTGGTGGACCACCCGGTAGGCACATCGACCCGCGCGGGCGGCAGGCGAATAAGGTGGCTGCTTGTGACCACCTCGGTGCTGCTGGACGCTGGAGTTGTGACCCGATGCCGGCGCCGGGTGCACCTTGAGCACGACCCGACCATGGTCGACGCCCCCAAAGCGCCGCCGGACCCGGCCGGTCAGCAGCGCTCCGCCGACGCGGCCGAACACCGCAGCAAGATCGGCACGCAGCTCGCCCGCCTGTTCGGCTCCGACTGGGTGGAGATCCCCTCGGGTCCAGGACTTTCCAACGCGGACCGCGAACGCGCCACCCTCGGCGCGATGCGCGCGGGCGCCCGGTTCATCTGGAACGCCGCACTACCGCGTGATCCGGCCGGGGGTCGGCGCGGTCGGGTGGACCTGCTGGTCAGGGCGACCGAGGGCTATCTGCCGGTGATGGTGGTCCGGCACAAGGTCACCGATCCGGGCAGTGGCGCCCGCACCTCGCCGCTGTCCGACCCGCAGCCGACCGGCAGCCGCACCGACCCGCTGCGCAAGGCCCGCGCGCAACCACGCGACCAGCTGCGCCTCGTGCACGCTCGCGCGCTGTTGCAGGCCTGCGGCCAGGCCGCCCTCGGCCGGGCCACCGGCGGAGCGATCGGCATGGACGCCGACGTGGTGCTCTGGCACGACCTCGAGGCGCCGACCTGGCCGGGCGGGCGTACCGCCGTCGCCGAGTACGAGAGCCGCTTCGCCGACCGGCTGGCCATCGCCGACGCGGCGAGTTCGCAGGCCGAGCCGCTGGCCCAGCCATCGCGGATCATGGACTGCCGCAGTTGCCCGTGGTGGCCGGTGTGCGAAAAGGCCCTCAACGAAGCGCGTGACGTCAGCCTGGTCGTGCGCGGCGAGGACGCGACCGCGCTGCGCCAGATCGGCGTGCGCACCGTCGACGAGCTCGCTGCTCTCGATGCGGCCGACCCACCGACCGGCGTGCCGCCGAGCCTGCTCCTCGCTGACGCGGTGATCCTGGCCAAGGCGTGGCTGGCCAACCTGCCGGTGGTGCGCAGGGTGCTCACCCCCGAGGTGCCGCGCGGCGACGTCGAGGTCGACGTGGACATGGAGAGCTTCGGCGAATCCGGCGCGTACCTCTGGGGTGCGCTGCTCTCCGGCGATGGCATCGACGAACCGGCGGGCTATCGCGCGTTCGTCACCTGGGAAGCGCTGCCCACCAACGACGAGGCACGTTCGTTCGCGGAATTCTGGCGCTGGCTGTCCAATGTGGCCGCTCGCGCCCGACTGGCGGGCCGGACGTTTCGCGCATACTGCTACAACGAATTGGCCGAGAACCGCTGGCTGCTCGGGTCGGCCGACCGGTTCGCCGGGCAGCCCGGCATCCCGACCCGCGCGCAGGTGCAGGAGTTCATCGACTCGGACGCGTGGGTCGACATGTTCCGGATCGTGTCGGACACGTTCTTGTGCGCCAAGGGAAAGGGCCTCAAGACGATCGCGCCGGTGGCCGGTTTCCATTGGCGCGACGCGGAAGCCAGCGGCGAGAACTCGATGCGCTGGTACCGCGACGCGGTCGGCATGGACGGCGAACCGGCGGTGCTGGATCAGCGGCGGCGGCTGCTGGTCTACAACGAGGACGACGTCCGCGCCACCAAGCGGCTGCGCGACTGGATGGACTCGGCCGAGGTCACCGAAGTCCCCTACCTCGGCGACCTGTGAGGGTTGTCCACAGGTTTACCCACATCCCTGTGCACAACCATCATCTGCTGTGGGTGAATCCGCTTCATACGAAATGAAATCGATCGATCACACGTAGTTAACAATTGACGATCCGTTTGAGACCGAGTCCAACCGTGCGACCATCGAGTTGTGAATCACATTCACGTTCGATGGACTAGGCCGAACCTCGTGATAATCCACGCGCCAGGGCGTCCATGGCGGCGGATGAGCCGCCGCAGACGCGAAACGCAGTAGGAGGACCACATGAAACCGACTCGCCTGCTTGTCGGCATCGCCGCCGTCGCCGGCAGCGTGCTCCTGGCAGTCCCCGCCTACGCCGCCACCGGCCAGGTCGACGGCAACATCACCGTGGGCGGCTCAAGCTGCTCGTGGACCAACGCGACCACCAGCGACGCGCCGCCCAACCCCCTGACGATTGACCACACGACCGTCAGCCCGAGCTGCAGCGGCAGCATCTCAGCGAGCCTGACCAACGACCCCGCGGTCACCTTCGACGACACGGCCGGCACGGCGTCCGCGCCGGAGGTCGACGTCAACGGGACGGAGCTCGGCGTCACCTGCTCGTACAAGGTGACCAGCGTCTCGTTCTCCCGCCAGGGCACGACGCGGACCTACACCGGCGGCCCCTTCACCGCCAACCTGAGCAGCGGCGGCTTCCTGTGCCCCAGCTCGGAAACCGTCAACTCCGCCTCGTTGACCTTCCACTGACCGGGTAGCGGCGGAGCGACCTCTCTTCGCGAGGGGTCGCTCCGCTCGCGGATCAGCGCGGGGCCATGCGCAGGGCGCCGTCCATGCGGATGACCTCGCCGTTGAGGTAGTCGTGCTCCACGATGTCCACAACCAGCAGCCCGTACTCGTCCGGGGTGGCAAGGCGCTTGGGGAACGGCACGCCCGAGCTGAGCGTCGCCCGGAACTCGTCGGTGACGCCGGCCAGCATCGGGGTGTCCACGATGCCGGGCGCGATGGTCATCACGCGGATGCCGAACTGGGCGAGGTCACGCGCGGCCGGCAGGGTCAGGCCCACGACGCCGCCCTTGGACGAGGAGTACGCGGCCTGGCCGATCTGGCCGTCGAACGCGGCGATGGACGCGGTGTTCACGATGACGCCCCGCGCGTCGTCCTCGATCGGGTCGGTCTTGGCCATCGCGTCGGCGGCAAGGCGCAGCACGTTGAACGTGCCGATCAGGTTGACCTCGATGATCTTGCGGTACAGGTCGAGGTCGTGCGGGCCCTTCTTGGACAGCACCCGCCCCGCGGTGCCGATGCCGGCGCAGTTGACGGTGACCCGCAACGGCTTGTCCGCGCCGCCGGCCTGCTCGACGGCAGCACCGACCTGCTCGGGGTTCGTCACGTCGGCCGCCACATAGTGGACGCCTTCGACGGCCTCGGCCTTGTCGACGGCCTGCGGGAGGTCGAGGCCGAACACGGTGGCGCCCTTGGCGGCCAGCGCGCGTGCGGTGGCCCCGCCAAGACCCGACGCGGCTCCGGTGACCAACGCGGCGACGTCCGCGATCCGCATGTACTTCTCCTCGTGCCGATGATGATGTCGGCAGTGAGGCTAGTTCGCCGGTTCAGTTGTGGTGTTCGCGGCGCCAGGACAGCGCCTCGGCCGAGCGCAGCAGGACGACCAGTGGGATGGCCGCCACCAGGGACAGGCCGATGAACAGTCCGACGATCGCGAAAAGTTCCATGCCGTACAGGCTGCGCGAACGGGCCTTTCCCGCGCGTCGGCCGGGAGCATTGTTTCGGCCTCGGTCCAGGGGATGATCCGGTCACCGACAGCTCCGACTACAGATGGACCCGACCCTGACCAGCGGCCGTCCGGGTAACCCTTGTGCACATCCGGGTGGAAAGGGTCTATCGGCGGCCGGGTGGACAGATCTCGTCGATGGCGGCGCGTTCCCAACCTGCCGGACGCCACTGGGTCGCCGCGGCGTTGTCGATCACCTGTTCCGGGGTGGTGGCACCGGCGATCACCGAGCCGACCACCGGCTGCGCGGCCAGCCAGCCCAGCGCGAGCGTGACCATGGTCAGTTTGCGCTGGTCGGCGAACGCGCGAAGCCGGTCGATCCGGTCCCACGGCGCGTGCGCCAGCAACTGGTCGCGGCCCGCCAGCCTGCTGCCCGGCGGCGGGGGCTCCTCGGCCGAGTACTTGCCGGTGAGCAGGCCGTTGGCCAGCGGGAAGTAGGGCAACAGGCCGATGCGGTAGTGCGCGCAGGCCGGCGCGATCTCGCGCTCGGCCTCACGCTCCAGCAGCGAATAGTGGTTCTGCGCCGAGATCGGCGCGGTAAGCCCGTGGTGTTCGGCGGCCCAGGCGGCGTCGGCGACCTGCCAGGCGGCCAGGTTGCAGTGGCCGACGTAGCGGATCTTGCCCTCGGTGATCAGCGCGTCCAATGTGGACAGTGTTTCCTCGATGGGCGTTGCCGGATCGGGGCGGTGCAGCTGGTAGAGGTCGATCCAGTCGGTGCCGAGCCTGCGCAGCGAGGACTCGACCGCCCGCCGGATGTAGCCGCGGGCGCCGCGAGCGTCGAAGTCGGGGCCGTTGGAGCCCTGCATGTCCACACCGAACTTGGTGGCGATCACCGCGCTGTCGCGTTTGCCGGACAGTGCCTGGCCGAGCAGCTCCTCGCTGCGGCCGCGCGGCGCGCCGTAGACGTCGGCCACGTCGAAGAAGTTGATGCCAACGTCGAGGGCCGCGTCCACGACGGCTCTCGCACCGGTCGCCGTTTCGGTGGCGGTGCCGGGGCGGCCGAGGTTGTTGCAGCCGAGACCGATGACGCTGACCGCGAGACCGGACCGACCGAGGCGACGCAGCTCCACGAATCCCGGACCCTACCGGTACCGGGACCACCGCGCGCCGACGTCGCCCGATCGGACGCTGGCCAGCCTGCGGTGCAGCTCGGGGGCGAGGTCGGGATTGCTGCGCAGGATCGGCAGCACGCTTGTGACCAGTTTCAGCTCGCGGACCTGCCGCAACACCTCGAACCCCGGCCAGGTGGTGACGTCGAAGCCGTACGCGCGCAGCAGCATTCGGGATTCGCGCACGGACCCGCCGAAGCGCTGCTGCGCGACCAGCACCGGAGTGAGGTCCCATTCGGGCGGCCCCCAGCTGGTCGAGTCGAAGTCGCACAGCACCGGGCCGTCCGGGCCCGCGATGAGGTTGCCGAGGTGCGCGTCGCCGTGCACGACCGAAGGCGGCAGCGGGAACTCCAGGGTGGTCAGCCGCTCGGCAAGGGCGGCGCGCCGTTCGGTGAGGAACTCGCGGTCGTCGTCGGCGAGTTCCTCGGCGTCGGCGATGCGCCGGTCAACGTCGTCCAGCGGCGCCCAGGCCGCCAGTGTGAACGCGGGCCTCGGCAGCTCGTGCAGCGCCCGCAGCAGGGTGGCCAAGTCACGGGTGGTCAGCCGCCGGGCAACGGTGGGGACCTCGTCCCAGGCCGTGGCCAGGTAGTCGCCGACCCGGATCGGCTGCTCGATGCCGGCCAACAGCCGCACCGCCGGGAAATCGTGGCCTGCGAGCCAGTTGGCCACCTTGACCACCTTGGCGACCCGGTGTCGCAGGCCCCAGGACGCGGCGATCCTGATCACCACCGGGGCACTGGCCAGCCGATACACCGCATTGGTCGTGAACCGCAGCAGGGTGGCGCCGGTCGGGTCGAGCCCGGCGGCGGCACATACCTCGGCCAGCACGTGCGCCAGCTTCGCCGGGGTGAATCGGCCTGCGGCGGCAAGCCCCGTTGGCGCGTTCATCGTGGTGTCTCCCCACCCTCCCCGGTGGCAGAGCCCGATCAGGTCAGGTCCGCCCTCAGGCGACCATGAACTTGTTCAACCGTTCGGCGAGATCGCGGGCGTCGCTGTTGTTGCGGCGCTTCTCGGCCTCGTCCTTCAACGGCACCATGCGGTCCTTGACCCGAGCCGACTTGAGGTTCTCGGCGATCTCCAGCGCGTAGCGACCGACCTTGGCGCCGTGGTCGATGTCGCCCTCGAGCAGGTGGTTGGTGGCCAGCGCGGCCTGGTTGAACGACTTGGAGCGCGACATCTCCTCGCCGTAGCCGGCGCCAGCCCTGGTCAGCGCGGGGATCGCGTACTTGGTGTGCTTGCGGTCCACCTCGACGGCCAGCACCGAGTGGACGGTGCCGATCATGCCGTAGAGGTCGGCTTCGTTGAAGAAGCTGACCCACGAGTCCGGGTTGGTCTTGTCGGCGCGGGAGAACTCGTCCTTGGTCCGGCCGACCAGTTTCAGCGCCTGCCGCTCGTCGCCGAGCGCCGCGTAGGCCCAGGCCTGGTTGGCGCACAGCACGGCAACGGTGAGTTCGGAACCGGACTCCTGGGCCGCGATCTGACCGAGCTGGAACAGTTTGAGGGCGTCGTTGTTGGCGCCCTGGTGCAGATAGACCCGGCCCATCCGGTAGAGGATGTTGGCCACCAGCGGGTCGTTCTTGCCCTGTTTGGCCAGCTCGAGGCCTCGGGCGAAGTGGTTGCGGGCGGCGTCGACCAGCCCGCTGTCGAACGAGGTCCAGCCGGCCAGGTTGTGCAGGTCGGCGAGGGCCACGAACAGCCGGTACCTCACCTGGTCGGTCGCGGAGGCGGTCAGCATCTGCTGCCCCCACGACAACTGCGCGACAACCGCGTCCCGGCAGAATCCGCCGCCATACTGATGGTCCAGTGCACGCAATGCCCTGGTCGCGGCCTCAACCTGGCGCACATCGGTCATGCCGATGTGGCCGGGAGCCGGGGCCTGGGCGGGGTGCGACATCCACGACCCGGAGTCCTTGCCCATCACAGCCGCACCAACGGTGACGGCTGCGGCGTGCGCGAGGAACCTCCGTCGCTTCACCAGCTCGTCCTCCTCCTGACCTGGGTCGTCCACTGACGTGGTGACCCTCACTTCCGTCCCCTGGTCGTACGCGAGGCCCATGTAGCCCCTGGGGATCGAAAGACCGTCAGCGATACGGGCCAGGACGTCGTAGGCCATCACCTGACGGCCCTTGAGGATCTCCGAGACCTCGGACTGTGATTGGCCAGTCGAAGCGGCGATCTGCCGCTGCGAAATGCCCTGCTTGCGAAGCAACCGGTAGACCGCCGAAATGTCCCTGGTCGACAACGCGTCGCGCATGTCGGGCTCTTCCCACCGCTCCGGCGTAACAAGGCAAGCTTGCGAACCGATGGTGTTCAATTGCGCCCCCTCACAGTCCGTTGGGCGTCGAACGCAGCGTAAGGGCACGCCACGCGGTCCGAGAAGTGCTGTTCAGTGGTGGTGATCGGTGCGGCTGAACTCGGCTGACCGCTTAGCGTCGGAGTCGCACCGATCGGCGCTGCGACTCCCCACTGCGGCCCTCCAGGTTGGATTCTAGTTTTTCGTAAGCATCCGAGCACGGAGGGAAGCAAGCCAGTGGATCTGCTTGAACCGGTAGCAACACTCGCGGACGGGTCCGCTATCGGTCAACCGGGTCTCGGGCGGCGCTCCGAACCGGGCTTTGGTGTAACCACAGTAGGTGTCGACGAGCAGGCTGGGCGGGGTCGCCAGTGGCGAATCCGCTGCCAGGATGTTGCGAATCGGGAACGGTTCCTCACCGTGCTCGTCGAACACGGCAGGGTGGTGCTCGTCGGTCCGCCCGGCGAGACGGCGGTGTTGACCTCAGGTCAACTCAACCAGCTCAGAGCCGTCCTGCACGAAGCCGCCGAAGAGGCGGAAAGGTAACGGTGACGTTCCGGTGGACGAGATCCTCGGGCAGGTACTGCGCAACGCGGTGTGGGAACGGCTGGACATGCTGTCCGAGCTGGCCAGCCGTGCTGACGCGCCATCCCTGCTGTCCGTGGCGCGATCCGAACTTCCCAAACTGACCGAGGGCTGGCGGGCGCTGCTCGCCGCGCACGAGCCCGACGAGCGGGGCAACTGCCCCGAGTGCTCCAGCCGCTGGCGGCAGCAGAAGTCGCCGTGCGCGGTGTGGCGCGCCGCCTATGAGCACCTGGTGGCAGGCGGCTTGGCGCCGCGGCCCGCTCGGCACCTGCGCGGCCTGTCCGGCCGCAAGGCCGCCGCTGGAGTGCACTGAAGCTGGCGCCCCCGTTCCGCTGACACCGGTCCCCCGATTCGGTGTGCGGAACAAGGTGACGCCATTTCCGGCGGCCCGATTCGCCTGTCCCCCGACCTGCGCGAATCGGGTCGTTCGGGAAGCAATTCGACCGAAACGACGCACCGGCTCGTGATCACTCCGAGCCGTTGCCTTCAACTCCGCGGGCCGGTGCTGCTGCCTCCCCCACCCCCACCGACCGGTGCCGGTCCGCGGCCTCCAAACCACTATGGATTTCTTGCTCGGCGCGCACGGCTCCCAGAATGAGGGTGCCCAAACTCGCGAGCCGCAAACCGGCTTCCCACGGACCGATTAGTTCGTCGATAAGCGGTCTTTTCTACTGAAAGTGATCTGCGAACTACTCACCGTTGCGGATCATGCTTTGATACCAGCGGTAGGAATCCTTCGGTGTGCGGACTTGGCTCGAATAGTCGACATGTACCAGTCCGAACCGTGGCACGTACCCTTTCGACCACTCGAAGTTGTCCAGCAACGACCAGACGAAG
>DASYBO010000254.1:0-23038 GCA_036500685.1 Pseudonocardiaceae bacterium
GTCACGGGTGTAACGGCGTCACGGCTGGCACGGTCTTGGGTTGATCTCTCCTCTCTCTTTCTATGTCGCAGGAGTAACGACGCTAGAACAGGTGGTGGATGCGGGCATGTCGGGCGAGTGGTCAGTCTGGGTTGCGCCTGCGAACGCCGTAGGCGCCCTGATCGGCCTCGGCCCGTATAGCCGGGCACCCCGACTGTTCAAGCGTCTTCTGGCGGCTGACAGCGGCCGACTGTGGGAGATGCGTGGGAGGCTGGCCACAGAGAGCCCGTTAGGCGCGACATGATTCGGCTGTTCGGCCGCGTCCGTTGGCGCGAATGGCTGTGCCGCAGGGGTTTGGGGCTTTCCACAATGGCGAATCAGGGCCTCGGGCGGCCTATTTGCCGGAATGGCCAATTAATCTGCCGAGTGGCGGTGAATCGATCAGCCTGCAGGGTCCGGGTGGATGGTCATGGTGCCGCTGTCGAGGTCGATGGCCGGGCCGCCGGGCGGGGCCGCCTGGTCTTGTTCGTCGCGCATCATGGACCAGGAGTCGCGGTGGTCCAGTTCGCGGCGTTTGGTGCCGTAGAACATCGCGGCGGTCTCGTTCACGGTGATCTCGGTGAACGAGCGCTTGGTCCGTTTTCCGCTCTTGTGGCGCACGATCAGCCAGCTCAGGGCGAGCAGCGCGAGGACGGGAAGTCCGAAAGCCAACAGAGCCATGCGTGTTCAACGCACTCGGCACCGGACCGGTTCCCGAGCGTGATGGTCCACATTGGAATGTGTTGGCTCGACTACGATCGGTGATGAATCGGTCAAGAGATCGGGTCGGCGGCCAGGTACAGATAGGTTTTCTGGCTGGCGATCAGCCCGTTCGGGTTGATCGTGAACAGGTCGGCGAACTCAACGCATCCTTCACGGCCGTCCTCGTCGACGGTGGAGTACCGGCCGACCGCGGTGATCCGGCCGCCGCTGCCGAACACATGTGCCACTTCGTGGTTGCCGCCGCCGACGCCGATCCGCAGTTGCTGGAACCGTTCGATCTGTCGACGCCCCCGAACGGGTGACATCCCTGGCGGTTGCAGGATCGCGTCGACGTCGAACAGGGAGCCGTAGCCGTCGACGTCCGCGATATCAAGGTAGTGGTAGCTCAACCTGACATGATCGAGTCCAGCCGCCATCGTCCCCGTGGCCCGGGGACGGGCACTCGGATGTTTCCCCCGCCCCATCGCCTCGACACCCTTCCCTCCGACGTTGTCACCAGGGTCGCAGGGCTAGCTTTCCGGCAACTATCGCCGGACTATCGCTGAATTGATCCGAACATCAAACGCCCGAACCCTACGAATTTCTCAGGTCCTGTTGCTACGCTCCGTTGGCTACGTACACCTGACTGACCTAGCTACCGGGCGTTTCGCTGACGCAAGCGACCGGACTGACTACGGACAGTTCACGGGTTTGGACCATGGGGGTGGCGTCGACTGTGGGGTTTGACGTGACGGACGTACCCATATACCGAATGCTCGGCCTGCTTGAAGTGGGTACTGGGGCCCACAATGACTTGCGGATTCCGCCTGGCAGGCAACAGATCGCGCTGTCCGCGATGCTGCTCGAAGCGAACAGGGTCGTCAGCGTCGATCACCTGATCGACGCGATCTGGGAAGACGACCCGCCACCGACAGTGCGCGCGCAGGTACAGATCTGTGTTTCCGGCCTGCGCACGAACCTCGGCAAGATCGGCCGCGAGAAAACGATTGTGACCAAGCCGTCGGGCTACCTGATCCAGGTCGGCGAGGGCGAACTCGACGCGCAGGTGTTCGGCCGGCTGGTCGCCGATGCCGACAAACTGACTCGGGCGGACGCGATCGCGGACGCGGCCAGGCTGATGCAGCGGGCCATCGGGCTCTGGCGCGGACCCGCGCTCAGTGGCCTCAACAGCCGCACGTTGGAGTCCAAGGCCGCGCAGCTGGACGAGAACCGGCTGTCCGCGCTGGAGACCTATCACGAGCTGCAACTGCGGCTTGGCGCGCACCGGCAGCTGATCGGCCAACTGGTCGCCTTGGTCACCGAGCAGCCGCTGCGGGAACGGTTGCGCGGCCAGCTGATGCTGGCCCTCTACCGGTCCGGGCGGCAGGCGGAGGCGCTGGAGACCTATCGACTCGGCAGGGCGATGCTGATCGACCAGCTCGGCCTCGAGCCAGGGACCGAGCTGCGCCAACTCGAAGCGCGGATCCTGGCCGAGGACGCCTCGCTGGAACTGGCAAGCCATGCCGTGCACCTGGGTGGTGCGCCCGCGCCGGCCGAACCGGAGATCGTGGCGCCGTCCCAGTTGCCGACCGACATCGCCGACTTCACCGGCCGCGCCGGTGTCCTGGACACCATCACCGGCATCGTCACGGCCAGCGGCACCTCGCTGGCCGCGCGCGTCGCCGTGCTGGTCGGCAGACCCGGTGTCGGCAAGAGCGCGATCGCCGTGCACATCGCGCACCTGTTGCTGGACAAGCACTTCCCGGACGGTCAGCTCTACTGCGACCTCGGCGACACCAGGGCGCACCATGCGAACCCGGTCGACGTGCTCGGCCGATTCCTGCGTGCGCTGGGCATTCCGGGCACGTCGATCCCGGATTCGCTGGACGAGCGGGCCGAGATGTTCCGGCATCTGGTGGCACACCGGCGAATGGTGATCGTGCTCGATGGCGCATCGGCCGAGAACCAGGTGCGTCCGCTGCTGCCCGGATCGAGTAGTTGCACGGTGATCGTCACCAGCCGCAACCGGTTGACCGGACTGCCCGGCGGGCAGGTCATCGACGTCGACGTGTTCGACCAGGAACAGGCGCTCGGGCTGCTGGCCAACGCGATCGGCCGGCAGCGGGTGGACGACGAGCCCGCCGCGGCCGAGGTGCTGGTCCGGATGGTCGGCAGGCTGCCGCTGGCGTTGCGCATCGTGGCGGCGCGACTGGCCGCCCGACCGCACTGGTCGCTGGCCTGGATGGTGGAGCGCCTCTCCGACGAGCGACGCAGGCTCGACGAACTCGCGCACGGCGAACTGGTGGTGCGGGCCAGCCTCGCGCTCACCTACGACGGGCTCGACCAGCGCGCGCGGCAACTGCTGCGGCTGCTCAGCACCCTCGACGGGCTCAGCTTCCCGCCGTGGGTGGCGGCGGCGCTGCTCGACGCGGACCTGTTCGACGCGGCCGACCTGCTGGAAACCCTGGTCGACGCGCACATGCTCGAGGTCGCCGCGATCGACTTGTCCGGCTCGCCCCGGTACAAGCTGCACGAACTGATTCGGCTGTTCGCGCGCGAACAACTCGAGGCGCACGATTCGACCGAGGTGCAGCAGTCCGCGCGGGCGCGGGTGATCGGCGGCTGGCTGCTGGTTTCCGGCGAGGCGCACCGGCGTGTGTACGGCGGCGATTTCACCGTGTTGCACGGCGAAGCGCCGCGCTGGCGGCCACCGGCCAGCTATGTCGACCGGGTGCTCACCGATCCCTTCCTGTGGTTGGAGTCCGAGCACACCAACCTGTGCTCGGCCGTCGCGCTCGGCGCCGACTCCGGCCTCGACGAGGCGTGCTGGGACCTCGCGGTGACCCTGGTGACGCTGTTCGAGTCGCGCTGCTATTTCGACGACTGGGAACGCACCCACCAACAGGCGCTGGCCGCAGTGCGCGCGGCGGGCAACCGACGCGGGGTCGCCGCGTTGCAGTGCTCGCTCGGTGAGCTCTATCTCAGCCGACGCCAACATGTCGCCGCCGAGCGGGAACTGATCCCGGCGCTGGAGACGTTCGTCGACATCGGCGACGTGCACGGCGCAGCACTGGCCCGCCGCAACCTGGCCATGCTCGATCAGCGCCGAGGCGATCTGCCCAGTGCCATGCGGCGCAACGAGCAGGCGCTCGACGACTTCCGCGAGGCCGGTGACCAGGTCGGCATGGCGCATGTGCTCGGCCAGATCGCCCGGCTGGAACTGGAGAACGGCACGCTCGCCCTTGCCGGTGAACACATCAATGAGGCGCTCGCGACGTGTCGCGTCCTCGGCAACGCGCGGGTCGAGGTGCAGATCCGCTATCGCCTTGCCGACCTGATGCTGCTGGAGCAGCGCTATGACGAGGCCGAGACCGAACTGGCGGACCTGCTTCGGGTGGTGCGGGACGGCCACGACATCGTTGGTGAGTCGAGGATTCTGTTCCGGCTCGGCACGTTGACCGCGATGCTGGGTCGCGTCGACGAGGCGGACCAATTGTTGCGGGATGCGTTGGAGATCCGCGAACAGACGATGGATCTCGCGGGCGCGACCGAGGTGCGGGCCGAATTGGCCAAGCTGCGGTCGGCCGATGGCGCCGCGCCGGTGAATTCGGGGCGGTTGAGCGCGGCCACCTGAGCCGTGCGAGATGAGCGGTTGGCGCCGGGTTTCCTAGCGGAGACCCGGCCTTTCGCGCTGTGGCCGAGCTGTCGAGGCCCGGCCTTTCTGCTGCGTTCGAGTGAAACCTGGTCTGGCGCGGCCGGGCCGATGCGGGCGACAGCATCGGCCCGGCAAAGTCGCTAGGCGCTCATTCCCAGGGGGTGCCGTCGGGGCCGGTGCCGCTGTCGTCGACGGGGGCCGCCGCGGCGATGGTGACCTGTGCGTGCAGCCCGGCAGCGTCGGCGGACGCCGTTGTGGCGAATAAGACCGGTGCGGCGATGGCTGCCGCGACCAAGGCGGCTGCCGTGAAGCTCTTGGTGACTCGCATATCTCTCTCCCCAGAAAGTTTGCTTGCCCAGATGGTTCAACCCGGTGTCGAGCTGATGGATCAAACGTTAGGACCCCCCGGCATCATCCGGCCATCACGGGACTGACCAGGCACTATTCCGACCATCATGCCGCCGTGATGGCGCCGCGATAGCGACGCTCCCGATCCTTGGTGACAAGCAAGAGGCACCAACCAACTGGGTAAGACACCCGCCTACCGAGGAGCCCTCCGATGCACCAGCTCAGCACACCGCTGATCATGCCGGTTCTCGAGGGCGAAAACCACACAAAGACCACGATCCGGCGCTGACCGGACGGAGCGGGGAGGCCGACGAGCCGGCTGCCCGGATTGGAACGAGGACCATGGGGATTCAGACAGCAGGCACCACGATGGCGACCCGACGCGAGGGCGTGTTCGCCCTGGTGTCGAGGCCGAGCGGGGATCAGGTCGTCGACGTGCGGATCAGCGCGCTGCGGCCTGCCGACTCGCCGCGCACCTCCGGTGAGGACCAGGCGCACGTGCGCACCCTGGCCGAGGCCGACGCCGAATTGCCGCCGATCCTGGTGCACCGCTCAACCATGCGGGTCATCGACGGCGCGCACCGCATCGCCGCGGCCCGGCTGCGCGGCGCGGACACCATCAGAGCCCGGTTCTTCGACGGCGACGACGCCGCCGCGTTCCTGCTCGCGGTCAAGTCCAACGTGTTGCAGGGCCTCCCGCTGACGCTGGCCGAGCGCAAGCTGGCCGCCAAGCGAATCGTCCGCACGCACCCGCAGTGGTCGGACCGGGCCATCGCGGCGGTCGTCGGGCTCGACCACAAGACCGTCGGCTCGATCCGGCGCTGTCTGACCGGGGAGATTCCCCAGTCGGTCCGGCGGATCGGCCGGGACGGCCGGGTGCGGCCGGTGGACAACACCGAGGGGCGAACCAAGGCGGGCCAGCTGATCGCCGAGTTCCCGCACGCGTCCATCCGCCAGATCGCGCAGACCGTCGGCATGTCCACGGCGACCGTGCAGGACGTGCGCAAGCGGGTCCTCGGCGGGACCGACCCGGTGCCGGCCCGGCCTGCGCAGGCGCCGCGTCGTGCGCCGGTCACCGAGCTGCGCGGGCACCGGGACCGGGCGTCGATCATCAAGGCGCTGCGCACCGACCCGTCGCTGCGCTTCACCGACTCGGGCCGGGCTTTGCTGCGCTGGCTGGACGCGTGCGCGGCGCCGGCCGACTGGGACGCGCTGGCCAACTCGCTGCCGCCGCACTGCGCGGGCCTTGTCGGGGAGATCGCGCAGAGCTTCGCGAGCCAGTGGCAGCAGTTCGCGCTGCGGCTGGAGCAGGTCGACCGCTCGGCCTAGTTTTCTTCTACAGCACCAAAGAAGCCCTGGGATTTCCTCCCAGGGCTTCTTCGTGCGCTCGGTCAGACCTTCGCGTGGTGCTTCACCAGCATCGGCAGACGCTTGGGGCCGAGCACGCCCTGGGCGCCGAAGTAGACGATCTCCTTGGACTCGTCGATGCCGATCTCCGGGAAGCGGTCGAGCAGGATGCCCAGCGCGATCCTGGCCTCCATCCGCGCCAGCGGAGCGCCCATGCAGAAGTGCGCGCCGTGGCCGAAGGAGATGTGCGTGTTGTCGCGGGTCGGGTCGAACCGGTCAGGGTCGGGGAAGCGCTCGGGGTCGCGGTTGGCGCCGAGCAGCGACGGGATCACCATGGCCCCCTTCGGCACGTCCTGGCCGTAGATGCTCACGTCGGCCGTGGTCATCCTGGGCACGCCGAGGAACGGCGGGCGTAGGCGCAGGGTTTCTTCGATGACGGCCGGGATACCGCTCGGGTCGGCGCGCAGCGCGGCCAGCACGTCCGGGTTCTCGTGCAGGCAGCGCATGGTGTTGTTGAGCAGCAGGGTGGTGGTCACGTGGCCGGCGATGAGCAGTAGCGCGGCGAAGGTGACGGCTTCCTCGTCGTCGAGGCGCTGGCCGTCGAGTTCGGCCCGCACGATGGCGGTGAGGATGTCCTCCTGCGGTCGCACGCGGCGCTCGCGGATCTTCTCCAGCAGGTAGTCGTGCATGGGCATGGCGGCCCGCTCGACCTCGCGCACGTTGTTCGGGTCGAACGGCTTGTCGAAGTTGGCCGAGAACATGTCGTCGGCCCACTGGCGGAACAGCGGACGGTCGGCCGCCGAGACGCCGAGCATTTCCGCGATCACGGTGACCGGCAGCGGAAAGCTCAGTGCCGACACCAGATCGATCTCCTGCGCGTCACCGACCTCGTCCAGCAGTTCGTGCACGATCGCGTCGATTCGGGGCGCCAGATCGGCAACGGTGCGCGCGGTGAATGCCTGCGACACCAACTTCCGGTGCTTGCGGTGCACCGGCGGGTCCATCCGCATGAAGTTGCCCTTCATGAACAGCGTGGCCGGCGCGATCGCGGACAGGTCGGAGGAGAACGTCTCGGTGTCGGTGAGGATCTGCTGGGTCGCCGCGTGCCCGAACACGTGCCACAGGCCGAGTTTCTGGTTGAACCAGATCGGGCTGATCGCCCGGTACCGCTCGATCCAGGACACCAGCGCGGCTCCGCCGTCGACGGCCGGTGACGGAGGGAATTCGTCGAGTACCTGAGTTGGCATGCTTTCCTACTTTCTCCGGGTGTGGATCGGTGCCGGAATCGGCCAATGTCAGAAATTGAAGCATTCTCAAATTGGTTACGTCCACGTATGACGACGGTCCATCTCCTTGCCATCACGGGTATCCCGGCCGCGATAGCCCAGCGATAGCGGTCTGCCTTGACGGCGGTGGGGGTAAAGCGTTCCATTCCTCCAACGAGCTATTCACATTTCTCCGACAGTGATCGAGGAGACAGCTCATGGGGGCTCAATTCCAGGTGCTCGGCTTGCTGGGCATCACCGACGACGAGAACGAACGGGTGGTCCTGCCACCGTCCAGATCGGCGACGCTGCTCGCCGCGCTGTTGTTGACGCCGAACGAGGTCGTGCCGGTCGGCTACCTGAAGCGGGTCATCTGGGGAGACCGGCTGCCGACCACGGCCCGCGCGACGCTGCAGACCTACGTGTCGCGGCTACGCGCGCTGTTCGCCAAGTTCGGCCTTTCCAGGGATCTGATCGAGACCGTACCTGGGGGATATCGGCTGGGGGTGCCCTCGGACCTGGTCAGCTTCATCGAGCTGACCAGGTCCGCGGACGCGGCAACGGACGCCGAGACCGAGCTGGAACTGCTCACCAGAGCCCAGAACTTATGGCACGGCGCACCACTGGCCAATGTGGAATCCGACCTCCTGCACCGCGACGCGGTGCCCAGGCTGCACGCGCAGTGGCTGGCCGTTGTCGAGCGCCGCTTCGCGCTGGAACTACAACTTGGCCGCAACCGCACCGCCATCACCGACCTGCGCGCGTTGACCGAAGCCCATCCAGCGCACGAGCCGTTCTGGGCGCTGCTCGCGCGGGCGCTGGCCGGGTCCGGCCGCCGCGCCGACGCCCTCACCGCCTGCCGCACCGGTCGCACCAGGACGGATGGCGCCGACCTGCGCCGACTCGAAGCCGACATCCTCGCCGACGGTCCACAACGGACCGATGCGTTCCCGGCCGACCTGCCGCAGTTCGTGGGCCGCGCCGCCGAACTCGACGCACTGCGCGCACACCTCGACGCGAACCTCTCCGGCCCGGCGATCGTGGTCCTGACCGGCCCGCCCGGCATCGGCAAGTCCGCGCTCGCCGTGCGCATCGGCCATCTGCTCGCGGAGGAATTCCCCACACGCTGCCACGTCTCGCTGTCAACCGGGGAGGCCGTGCCGGCGCCGGGTGAGGGCCCGAGGCTGCTGGTGTTGGACGACGCGCGCGACGCCGAACAGGTCGCGCCGCTGCTGACCGGACGGCGCGGCGACCTGATCGTGGTCACCAGCCGCGATTTCCTGCCCGCGCTGTCCATCAACCACGGCGCGCGCGTGATCCGGTTGGCTCGGCTGGCCGAAACCGAATCGCACGAACTGCTCGGCACCCTGCTCGACGCCGACCGCCTCGCCGCCGAACCGGACGGGGTCGCGGAGTTGGTGCGAGTGTGCAGCGGTTTCCCCATCGCCTTGCGGATCGCGGCAGCTCGGTTGGCGTTGCGACCCAAGTTTCCGATCGCAGGCTACGTGACCGCCCTGCGCGGTGCGCCGGCCGCGATGCTCGAACTTCCTGATGTCGCGGGCGGATCGGTGGCCGAACTGCTCGGCGAGTTCCTTGGCGGCCTTGACGCGGACGCGGCGCGGATCTGCGCGTCGCCTGCCGCCGAACTGACCCCCGAGCACTGGGCCAGCACCACGCTGGAACGACTGGTGGCCATGAACGTGCTCGAACAGTGCGCGCCCGCCCGCTACCACGTGCCCGAGCTTTTTTCGCTGTTTGGACCCGGTTTGGCGGCGGAGGCCGCCGTGGCCGGCTGAGCCGGCTCATCGCAGATACCAACCACCGCTGATCCGAAGTGGAGAGACCATCGTGACCACCTACGACGACATCGCAGACACCCGCCCGAAGATCCGCCGCGACGTGTTGTTCGCCAAGCTCGGCGACGGCGTGCTGTTCCACAACTCCGAGGAGGGTTTCGAGGTCCGCTCCGCCGTCGGCTATCAGCTGGCCTCGCTGATCGTGCCTCACCTGACCGGGACCAACACGGTGTCCTCGCTGTGCGGTGGGCTCGGCGACGCGCAGCGCACCATGATCGCCGAACTGATCTCGGCACTCTACGAGCACGCGTTCGCCCGCGACGAGCGGCCCGCCGCCCCGGACGCGCAGCCGCTGCTGCCCGAGGTCGTCGCCACATTCGGTGAACAGATCGGCTACATCGACCACTACGTCGACGAGGCGCAGCAACGGTTCCTGCGGTTCCGGGAGACCGCGGTCGCCGTGCTCGGCGACGACGCGATCGCAGCCTGGTGCGCGTTGAGCCTGGTGCGCAACGGCGCCGCGCACATCGGCGTGCAGTTCGACCAGGACAACGCGCGCCGCGCGGACGCCCGCTGGGGTGAGGTGTTCGCCGAGGCGGAGGCCATGGCGCAGCGCGGCTGCCCGGTCAGCATCGACCGGCTGGCCCGAGGCACCGGCCCGACCTCCTGGGCCGACCTGGACGGCTACGAGGTCGTGGTGATCAGCGCGGGTGCCGGTGGCGCCGCGACGGTGTTCGAGTTGAAGTCGGCCGGCATTCCGGCCGGGCGCACCCTGCTGCCGATCACCACCACGACCGAGCGCGCCTTCGTCGGCCCGCTGATGTCGGAGGAGGCCACGACCTGCTGGGTGTGTGCGGTCCTTCGTCAGACGTCCAAAGAGGACGACGGCGGCACCGCGCAGCTGTGGCGGCGGATCAGCCTGCCGGACACCGACGCGCCCAACCCGCCGACCCGGCCGCTGACCGCGATGCTCGGCAACCTGGCAGGCTACGAGGTGTTCCGGCTGCTCACCGGCGCGCTCCCGGCGGAAACGCAGGACAAGGTCATCGTCCAGCAGCTCGCGTCGACCGATGTGGCCACCGAGCGGCTGCTACCGCACCCGCGCTGCCCGTTCTGCGCCACCAAGTCCGCGGGCCCGCTCGTGGTCGACCTGACCGTGAAGACCGAGACGGTCGAGGACGACGGGTTCGACGGCACCTCGGCGCTGGTCGGGCGCAAGGTCGGCGTGTTCACCGCGTTCAACGACGACACGCTCGGCCAGTCCCCGGTGAAGCTGGGCAGGCTCACCTGGGACGGCGGCGAAGGAACAGCTCGCACGATCGCCGCGTTCGACGAGCACACCCTGCTCCGCGCCCGGCTCAAGGCCCTCTACACCGCCGCCGCCGTGTACGCCGATCACGTCGTCCCGCTGCGCGACGTGCACGCCGGCGGCGCGGACGACGCCATCACCATGATCGACCCGATGACGCTCGACGTCGCCTCCGGCATCGACATCATCACCGAGACCATCGGCGCCTGGGTGCCGGCGGTGTCGTTGCCGCACAAGGAAACCGCGCTCGTCCCGGCAGGCGCGGTGCAGCCCTTCGGCCGCTACAACACCGACCGCCGGTTCGGCACCGGCTCGGCCGGCAGCGGTGCCGGCGCGACCGATGCGGCGGCGGTCGGCAGGGGCCTGCTCTCCGCCATCGCCTATCGCGCGCTGGTGCTGGCCATCCGGGGCCGGCGCCAGGTCAGCGAGATCGGCCTCGACTCGGTCGGCGACCACGCGGAACTGGTGTTCCTGCTGCGTTCCGCGCAGACCATGGGTATTGGCATCCAACTGCTCGACCTCGGCGAGGCCGCCGAATCCTCGGCGCAGGTCATGTTGGCCCGCACCGTCGAGGATGGCATCACCCGCTACGCCGTCGCCGCCGAACTCGACCCGCTGACCTGCGCGGTGCGCGCGGTCGGCGACCTGCTCGGCCGCATCCAGCTCGGTCGGGAGACCGACGGCGTGGACAGCGTCGACTGCGGCGACGAACTCGTCGACCGGTTCGACGCGGCCGCGCTCACCGTCGCCGCCGAGGTGCCGCTGCCGGCAGGCCAGGGCACCACCTTCGGCGCGATCCTGGAGAACCTCCGCTCGGCAGGCGATGACGCCTACGCGGTCCGCACCACCAGCGAAGACCTGGCCAGGGGCGGGGTCGCCACCGCGCGCGTGCTGCTCACCGGGCGGAAGTGACCCCATGTCCACCAGCACCGACACCGCGGCCCCACCGGGCTGGGATCGCGTCTGCGCCACCGTGCGGACGTTGATCACGGCACGCACGGGGGTCCCGGTCACTGTGACCGCGTTGGGCGTGCGCGACGAGTTGACCGCGCCGCCGGTCGCACCGCGCGGGTTGCCGATCCAGCTGGCCGGCGGTTACGCGATCGTGGGTGGCGGCTGCGCGCGCTGCCTGGCCCGGCGCTGGCAGTCGGTGCGCACCAGGGTCGTCCGCGACGCGGTCGAACTGGGCACCGAGACGGTCGCCGTCGGCGAACCGCCGTTCGACGCCGCGTTCGCCATCGACGCGCTGGCCGCGCTGGTCCTGCGTCGCACACCGGCCGACGGCAACACGGTCGACGTGCTCGACCTGCGCACGCTGTTGGTGCGGCGGGTGCCGATGCTGCCCGACTCGACCTGCCCGGTCTGCGGTCCCGCGAAGGCGCAGCACAAGATTCCGGTGCTCGCCGACTCGCCGAAGCTCAAGCCGGACGTGTTCCGGGGGAAGAAGGTCACCGACTACCGGTTGCCGATCCGCGCGCTGGTCAACGAGTTCTGCGGCACGCTCGGCCCGAAGCTGATCACCGAACTGGGTTCGTCGGCGGTGTCGCGGGTCGGCGGGTTCTTCACGGTCCGCTGTGGCGATCACCTTGCCGACACGCAGTGGAGCGGGCACGCCGATTCTTTTCACGCCAGCGAGCAGATCGGCGTCGTCGAGGGCCTGGAACGCGTCGCGCGAACGCTGCCGAGAGCGGCGGCGCCGGTGATGGCATCGCTGGTCGAGTTGGGGGACAGCGCGCTCGATCCGCGTACCTGCGGCACCTATCCGCAGGAGTGCTACGCGATCGACACGCACGTCGTCCCGTTCGACGAGCGCGCCGCGATCCCGTGGGTGCCGGCCTATTCGCTGCGCGATCAGCGCGAGGTGCTGGTCCCGGAGATCCTCGCCTACCAGCACAGTCACGGTGCATGGCCGCGGTTCACCCAGGAATGCTCGAACGGTTGCGCGACAGGCAGTTCGCTGGCCGAGGCCGTCTACTACGGACTGATGGAGCTGATCGAGCGCGACTCGATCCTGCTCGCCTGGTACAGCAAGGCCGACCTGCCCGAGATCGACCTGAGCACCAGCACCCGCGCCGAGGTGCACCACACCCTGGACCGGCTGGCCATGTACGGCTACCGGACCCGCTTCTTCGACGCGCGGATCGTGTTTCCGGTGCCGGCGGTGATCGCGGTGGCCGAACGGGTCGGCGGCGGGCTCGGCGCGTTCTGCTTCGGGTCCGGCGCGAACCTGGCGCCGGAGGCCGCGATCTCCTCCGCGCTCAGCGAGGTCGCCGCGCTCACCCCGAAACTCGCCGAGTCGACGGAACGCGAAGAACAGCGGCTGCGCGCGATGGTCGACGACTTCGGTCAGGTCCGGGAGTTGAACGACCACTGGCGGCTCTACGGCCTACCGGAAATGGCCCCGCACCTGGACTTCCTGCTCGAACCGAGATCAGCGAAACAACCGGTCGGCTCGCTCGCCGACGGCCTCGACGCCGCCGCGTCGTCGGCCAACCTGCTCGACGGTCTGCAATGGACGGTCAACCAACTCGCATCCACCGGGCTCGACGTCCTGGTCATCGACCAGACCTTGCCGGAACAGCGCGCACTCGGCCTGCACACGGCGGCGGTGATCGTGCCGGGGCTGATGCCGATCGACTTCGGCTGGCACCGCCAACGCGCACTGACCATGCCCAGGATGCATGCCGTTGCCGCAGCGGGGCTCAACCTCGTGCCGCATCCCTTCCCCTGAACAGACGAAAAGGAACTGCCATGTCCACTGCGGCTGACTACCTGCATTCCGTGCTGTACCGGGCCCGCGAACCGTTCGAGCCGGTCGGCTTCCAACCCGACTGGGGCGACCGGCCGCGCGCCGAGAAGTACTACCAGGGCGTCGAGTCGTTCCCGCTGCCGACCGACGGCGCGGACACCGACGCCACGCTCCAGGACAGCATGATCGGCACCGATGAGGCCGGCGACCAGCCGTTCACCATCGACGCGCTGGGCAGCATGCTGTTCGACTCCTACGGCCAGCTCTCCCGGCGCCTGGCCGTGCACGCCAACAAGGACTTCGGTGCGCTGTCCCGCTACGACAACGCCATCTGGAGCCGTGGCACGTCCAGCGGCGGTGGGCTCTACCCGGTCAGCATCTACTGGGTCAGCGGCGCGAACGGCCCCATGCTGCCTGGCGTCTACCACTACTCGGCCCGCCAGCACGCGGTGCAGCGGCTGCTGACCGGCGACGTGTCCGGCGAGGTCCGCGCCGCCGTCGGCGACCCCGAACTGACCGGGCACACCGACCAGTACCTGGTGCTGGGCATCAAGTTCTGGCAGAACGCCTTCAAGTACAACAGCTTCAGCTACCACGCGGTGTCCATGGACATCGGCACGGTCGTCGAGACCTGGCGGGTCTGGGCGCGGGCGCGTGGCCGGCACATCAGGCCGGTGCTGTGGTTCGACGAGACCCGCGTGTCCGATCTGCTCGGGATCGACAACATCGACGAGGGCGTGTTCGCCGTCGTCCCCCTGACCTGGGCGGGCCCACCGGCGCCTGCTCAGCCGGACGCGCACCGGCAGACCCAGCCGAGCGTCCGGATCACCGACGAGGAACGGTCCCGCCGGGTGATCAAGTTCCCGATCCTGCAAGACCTGCAGGCCGCGATCAGCGCGTCCACCAACACCCGACCGGCCTGGGCCGCGGTTTCCGCCGCGACCCAGGAGGCCGGCGATGACGGGCCGAGGATCGAACTGCCCACGCCGCGCGCACTGGACATCCCGGTGCGCAGCGCGGTGCGGGCCCGCCGCAGCAGCTTCGGCCGGTTCTCGGCCGAACCGCCGCTGCCGGTGGAGAAACTCAGCACGGTACTGGCCGGCGCCACCGCAGGCGCGGTCTTCCCGTGCGACGTACTGCCCGGCGACCCGGCCGATCGACTGGTCACCTTCTACGTCTTCGCCAACCACGTCGACGGCGTCGAGCCCGGCTCGTACGAATTCGAACCGACCACCAACACGCTGCGCCAGATCCACGCCGGTCCGCCGGGGGAGTTCTTGCAGCGCAACTACTTCCTCACCAACTACAGCGTCGACCAGGCCGCTGCCGTCGTGGTGCCCGCAGTCCGCTACACGGCGGTTCTGGACACCACCGGCGACCGCGGCTATCGGTTGGTCAACGCGGTGATCGGCGCCCTTGCCCAGGCCACGTACACCACGTGCGCGGCGCTGGGCATCGGCTGTGGGGCAGCACTTGGCTTCGACAACGTGTCCTATATGGAGGAACTGGGCATCGCGGGCACGGATCAGTCACCACTGCTGATCATGATGGTCGGCAACGAACGGTCGACGCCGGCCAATTTCCGTTACGAGTTGGACTGAATTCAGGAGAAAACCATGACTATGAGCGCACCTGCTGTGACGGCGGCCAAAACCTGGTCGCTTGGCGAGCACTTCGCGGTCCGGGTCGCCGGTTTGCCGATCGAGACAGTGCACAAGCTGCGCACGCCGCGCACCGCGGCGTGGGCCGAGTCGATCATCGACGCGGAGCAGCGGCTGCGCGAGGTCGGCACGATCATCGGCGACCAGCTGCACGAGACGATCAGCAGTACCCAGGACGAACGGGTCCGCAGGCGGCTGATCAACGTGAGAAGGCAGATCCACCAAGGAAAAGCCTTGGCCAAGGACGAGATCCTGGCCGAGTTCACCGACGTACTCGGCGCCGACGCCATCGCGTCCCTTGACGAATGGCTGACCGCCCGCGCCTGCCTTGCCGAACTGCTCACCAACGGCGCGAAACTGGCCGATGCGGAACTCGCCGAGAGCCGCGCCAACCTGCAGAACCTGGCCGGCGACGACCGCCTGCGCCTCGGCCTGCACCTCGCGTCACCGTCCCTTGACGGCTACGTGGACGGCTATGCCAACGCGGGAGCCAATCTGAGCAAGCGGCATCGGCGGATCGAGAAGTCGCTGTTGGAGTACCTGTACCGGATGGCCTGCAAGACCAGCCCGTTCAGCACGTTCACCAGCATCGGCGTCGGCCGCTTCTGCGACGAGGCGCCCATCGGCACGACGCCGATCGGCTCGGGCTACGAGAGCTTCACCAGGGTCAACGTGTCGGTGCTCTCTCGCATCGCCGAGCTGATCCTGGACGACGACGAACTGCGCGTCGATCTCCCGGTCGCGCTCACCTCGGGTTGGCAGTTCGACGTCGACCGGGTCCGGTACGTGCGCCGCACGGTCACCACGGCCGACACCGGCGCCACGGTCAGCTTCGACTCGGTCAAGGACAACCTGTTCATCCTGCGCAGCAGCCAGATCCTGACCAGGGTGTTCGCCGTGTTCGGCGAGCAGCAGCACATCCCGTGGCGGGAACTGACCGAGCGGCTGTCCGCGTCGGGCGGCGGGGAGCCCAAGGAGTACGACGAGTACATCCGCGTGCTGTTCCGCCTCGGCCTGTTGCAGGTGCCGCGCCTGCTGGTCGACATCCACGAGCCGGACCCGCTGCGCGCGTTCGCGGGTTCGCTGAAGCTGCTCGGGCCGCAGTTCGCGAGCCTGTTCGGCAACACCATGGACGAGATCGCCAACCGCTACGACGCCTACGCCATCGCGACTCCGGCGGAGCGGCGCGAACTGAGCACGTCGATCCGGTCGGGGTTCGAGGAGATCATGTTCACCCTCGGCGCCCCGCCCGAGTCGCTGCCGGTCACCCTGGTGTTCGAGGACACCCGAGTGGACGGTCCGGCCATCGAGGTCAACCGGGGACCGTGGGAGGGCCAGTTCGACGATTCGTTGCGGCAGTGGGAGAAGCTTTCGCCCGCGTTCGACATCACCCTGCCGCACCGGTTGATCCTCAAGGGCTTCTTCACCTCGCGCTTCGGTCGCGGTGGCCGCTGCGACGACCTGGTGAAGCTCGTGCACGACTTCAACGAGGACATCTTCGAGCAGTACATCACGGTGTCCTCGCTGCGCCGCACCTTCGAGGAGGACGGCACCTACGTCCCGTTCTTCAACTGGTTGCAGCTCAGCGAGATCGACGCGCTGGACAGGGCGCGGATGTCGTTCGCGCAGCGGCTCAAGGACAACTGGCGCGCCAACCCGGACGCCGAGGAACTCGTGCTCGACGACGAGTTCGTCGACGGCATCGGTGAGGAGCTCGACCCGGTCCGCGAGGACATCACCGCGCTGAGCCACTTCATGCAGTTGTTCGGCACGGCGGAGAAGCCGCAGGCGGTGCTCAACCGCACCTACGGCGGCATGCTGTTCCCGTTCTCCCGCTTCACCCACTGCTACGACCAGCCCACCATCGCCGGCCTGCGCAAGTCGATGCGGGCTCGCGTCCCCGAAGGCGCCGTGCTGGCCGAGCTGACCGGTGGCCACGCCACCACCAACCTCAACCTGCACAGCCGGATCGTGGACAACGAGATCGTCTGCCCCGGCGAGACCAGCGCGCTCCCGCGCGATCACCAGATCCTGCTCGAAGACCTCTACGTCGAGCACGACGAGCCGGCCGACCGTTTGGTGTTGCGGCACAAGGTGACCGAGCGCGAGATCGTGCCGACCTACCTCGGCTACCTCGTGCCAAGCGCCCTGCCCGAGGTGCCGCGCACGCTGCTGCTGCTCTCCTCGTCGGCGTCGATGCTGTTCGACCCGTGGGGCGGCGTGCTGCCCGACGGCGAGCAGGACATCCTGGTCCGGCCGAGGCTGCGGCTTGGCAACCTGATCCTGGCCCGGCGCAGCTGGTCCATGAAGGGTGTTTCGCTGCCCAAGAAGGAAACCGGCACCTCGAACGAGGTCCGCTTCCTGGACTGGCAGCGTTGGCGCCGCGAGCTGGGCCTGCCCAGCGCGGTGTTCGCCACCGTGCACAACCCGAGCACCGAAACCGAGAACGCGGGCGACTACGGCCTTTCCCGGTTGGCCAAGCCGCAGTACGTCGACTTCACCAGCCAGCTCTCGCTGATCCTGCTGGACAGCGAGATCAAGAGCGACGAGTCGAAGATCGTGTTCCAGGAAATGCTGCCCACCGAGGACGAACTGCCGGCCGAGTCCGATGCCGGTCACCACGTCATCGAGATGGCGGTCGAGACGACGCAGTCCATGCGTGGCTTTGTCAACTGATCAAGGAGGAAAACAATGACCGTGCAACTGGACCGATCGATCGAGGCCGTTGCCGAGGACGCGGGTGAGTGGCAGGCGCTGCACGTCTACTACACCGCGAACTCGCGGCCGATCGTCACCCAGGCCATCCACCCGCTCATCGCCGACCTGCGCGAGCGCGATCTGCTGGCGCGTTACTTCTTCATCAACTACTGGCTGGGCGGACCGCACCTGCGATTGCGGCTGCTGCCCAAGAACGCGGCGGTCGCCGAGGAGGTCGTGCAGCGCGCCGAGGCCAAGCTGGACGAGTTCCTCAAGATCCGCCCCGCGCTCTACGAGGTCACCAACGACCACATGCTCAACTACTACGACAAGCTCTTCGAGGTCGAGTACGCCGACCAGGACATGTCCGCGCACATGGGGCCGGACGGCAGGATGCTGTTGCGCAAGAACAACAGCCACCGCCGCGAACAGTACGAACCCGAGTACGACAAGTACGGCGGCATCGCCGGTGTCGAGGTCGCCGAATGGCACTTCGAGCACTCCAGCGACATGGTCGTCGAGGTCGACCGCACCATGAACGTGCACCTGCGCACCGTGCGTCTTGGCGTCTCGATGCAGCTGATGACCGTGATGGCGGCCAACTTCCTGCCGGACGCCGAGTCGATGGAGCGCTTCTTCGAGGGCTACAAGCAGTTCTGGCAGCGCTCGTTCGACGGTTCGGACTTCGTCACCGAAAAGGGCTACGACAAGCACTACGACTCGATCGCCGACCGGGTCGGCCTGCGCGTGCAGGACATCCAGCAGGCGGTCGTGGCAGGCGAACTGCACCAGCTGCCGGACTTCCTGCGTCGCTGGTCCGAGCACACCCAGGAACTGGCCCAGCGCATGCGGCAGCTTTCCGTCGAAGGCAAGCTGATTTTCGGCCTTCGCGATGGCCGCAAGGCGATCACCGACCCGGACCGGGCGCTGGAACTGCTGCTCACCCCGTTCATCCACATGACCAACAACCGGCTCACCACGACCATCGGCGACGAGGCCTACCTGGCCCACCTGATCGCCAGGGTCATGCGCGAGCAGCCCCATGTGGGTGTGACGCCATGACCACCATCGAGCGGGCCGGAGACGTTTCCGGCCTGCTCGACCAGGCTCCCTCGGTGCGCGCCGGCCTCATGGTGGGGCCGGTCGTGTACCGGGGGCCGAGCACGGTGCACATCGCGCTGGACCGGGAAACCCGCAAGTACTACGAGTTCCCGGTCAAGCTCGGCTGGGTGCTGGACCGGTTGGACGGGAAGCGGACGCTGCGCGAGATCGGCGCGGAGTTCGCCGAGGAGTTCGGCACGCGGTTGGACGAGCAGGGCTGGATCCGCATCCTCACCCAGCTCGGCTCGCGCGGCCTGCTCACCGGCGGCCCCGCGGCTGCCGCGCCCGAACTCCCGCCCGCGCGCAAATCCAGCGTGCTGGCCGGGAAGTTCGCGGTGCGGCGGCCGGGCGAGTTCCTGGACCGGTTGCACCGGGGGCTCGGTTGGCTGCTGCATCCTGAGGTGGTCGCAGGGACGTTCGTGCTGTTCGCGATCCTGTTGATCACCATCGCGGTCGACCTCGGTGACCTGTTCACCGAGACCGCGGCGCTGCTGCACCATCCGCTGTTCGCGGTCGGGGTGCTGTTGGTGTTGTGGGGCAGCGTTGCCGGGCACGAACTCGCGCACGGCGTCGCGGCCCGGCATTTCGGTGCCGAGGTGCTGGAGATCGGGGTGGTGTGGCGGCTGCCGGCCTTCTTCCCGTACTGCCGGGTCGAAGGCGTGTCCTGTGTGCGTTCCCGCTGGCAGCGCAGCGCTACTGCGTTCGCGGGGGCCCACGCCAACCTGCTGGTCCTGCTGTTGGTGACCCCGATCTGGTTGGCGACCCCGACCGGTTCGGCGATCAATGACGCCGCCGCCGGCATGTTGCTGGTCGGTGGCTTCGCCGCGCTGGTCAACCTGTTGCCGTTGCCCGGTTGGGACGGCTACCGGATCCTCGGCTACCTCACCGGTACCGCCGACCTGGCCGGCGACAGCAGGCGCTACTGGTCTGCCCCGGACCGCTCCGCGTATCCGAGGCGGCTCCGACTCGTGTATCGCGCGTACCCGTTGCTCGCCGTGTTGAGCGGCGTGCTGCTGGCCGGGTGCGTCGGGTTCGGAGTTTGGCGATTGATATGAGCAGAAAGGAGTAGAGATGACCCAAACCACGTTGGACCCTCCCCTGTGGACGGCCGCGGACCGGTTGGCGGATTTGCTTGCCGACCGGTCCGTCAGGGCACGTGCGCCGGGGGGGTCGACATCACCGCCGGTACCGCAGGTCGTCGCGCTCGGTGCCGCGGATACCCATCACCAGGAGGTCGTCATCCCCGGTCGTAACCGGGCGAGTGCGACCGTGCACCTGACCTCACGGGCCGTCCTGGTCGGGCCGTGGCCGTTGCTGCCGGGCGCGGGATGCGGGCACTGCCTCGCCATCCGCTGGCAGCGACTGCGCGAGCGCTACGAACGTGACGCGCTCGAAGTGGGTTCCGGTCTGCGCCAGGCCGGCGTCTGGCCGCTGGTCACCGACTACCTCGCCGATGTGGTGTGGTCGGTGTACGAGCAGATGGTCACGACGCCGGTCGACGACGACCCGAACGCGCTGTCCGTCGTATCCACTGTGGACATCGCGACGCTCGCGGTGGACACCTTCCCGTTGCTGGCCGAACCGAGGTGCCCGAGCTGTTCGGTGCCGCAGGACGGCAGGAAGCCGCCGGAGCCGTTGACGTTGACGTCGCGGCGGAAACGGGACACGGCGACGTATCGGATGCGCTCGCCCCGCGAGATCGACATGAGCACGGAGGCACTGGCCAACCCGGTGTGCGGCGCCATCGGCGCGAACACGCACATCGACCTGACCAGTCCCACCAACGCGCCGGTCAGCGGGGGCATCACCACGCGGGTCGCCACCGACGGCCTTGTCGACATCTCGTGGAGCGGCCACGCCGACACCTACGAGGACAGCCAGAACCTCGCACTGCTGGAGGGACTGGAGCGCTACGCCGGCACCCATCCGCGTCGCAACGTCGACGCGGTGATCGACTCGCTGGAGAATCTGGGGGAGTTGGCACTCAACCCGCGCGAGTGCGGGGTGTACGCGCCGGAGACCTACGCCAACGACAAGCGGTTGCGCGAGTTCTCCGACGACCAGCCGATCCCCTGGGTCTGGGGGCATTCACTGCGCGACGACCGGCCGATCCTGGTCCCGGCCCGGCTGCCGTTCTACGCGGCCGGCACCGGCGAGCAGAACTTCGTGTACGGCTCGTCGAGCGGCTGCGCCAGCGGATCATGCCGAGAGGAGGCGATCCTGTTCGGCCTGCTGGAGTTGATCGAACGGGACGCGTTCATGCTCGGCTGGTACGGCGGCGCCGAACTGACCGAGATCGACCTGGATACCGTTGACGACCAGGAAACCCGGCGCTGGATCGACAGGGCCGCCCTGTTCGGCTACGACATCCACCTTTTCGACAACCGGATCGATCTCGCGATACCGGTGGTCACCGCGCTCGCTGTGAAGCGAGACGGCGGATCGGGAAATCTCTGCTTCACGGCAGGTGCGAACCTCGATCCGATCAAGGCGATCCGGGCCGCGGTGTGCGAGGTGGTCACCTTCATCCCGTCGCTGGCGCGCCGGGTGCGGGAACGCCGCATCGAGTTGGAGGCCATGGCCGACGACTTCACCAAGGTGCGGGTACTGGCCGATCACGCCATCCTGTTCGGCCTGCCCCGTATGGCCAAACATGCGCGACGGTTCCTGGAACCCAAGCGCAAGGCTTCCTTCGAGGAGGTCTACTTCTCCTGGTCGGCGGTGCGACCCCGCACCAACGACCTGGTCGACGACGTGGTGTTCTGCCGCGACGAGCTGATCGCGGCCGGCTACGACGTGATCGTCATCGACCAGACGACGCCGGAACAGGAACACCTGAGCCTGGCCAGCGTGGCCGCGCTCGTGCCCGGCCTGATTCCGATCGATTTCGGTTGGCACCTGCAACGTGCGTTGCGGTTGCCCAGGATGTTCACCGCGTTCCAACGGGCCGGCTGGCGCGACGCGCCACTGACCATCGAGGATCTGCACCTGGTTCCGCACCCGTTCCCGTAACGGGGAGCGAAAACCAAACCGCGGGTGGCCACGGGCTACCCGCGGTTTTCATATGCGCCTATAAAAGGTCTGGGAATTACTAATGGCGGCGCTTCCGGACGAACCGGAAGGCACCGCCATCGGGAGAGCTAGGAGGCCAGGATCAGCTGGAGGAAGAAGACGAGCAAGAGCTGGTGCTGGTCGAGCCGCCCAGCAGTTCCTCGTTGGTGCCAGCGTAGTCCTGGATCTCGAAGGTCTCCGACTCGAGCGCCTGAACCTGGGCGGCCAGCGAGTCGAGGTTCTTGTCGTTGCCCATTGTGTTTCTCCTTTTTTCTGGCGGCTTCCGGGTTTTCCGTTCGCCGCTGACAGGTATATTTCTACTCGCCTGGAACCCCCGGTTGGAAGAGAAAAACGCTGACACATCGCTGACACCTTGCTATCGTGTCGGCAGCGGTATTGCTGGGGAATGTGTCAACTGGGGAATTCGAAATCGCGTCGGAAAAAGTTAAACTATTCGCGTCCGAACGAGCCGGCATCGGCTGGCCCCAACTGGCAGTGAAGGAGAAGAGTATGTCCGGCTCGAACGCCCCGACCAGGCGCGTGCTGACGCTGCTCTACACGAACCTGACCATCAGCGTCGCCATCGCCGTGCTGACCTTCGTCAACTGGAACAGCGTCATCGGTTTCGAGGTCGCGCACAGCCACGGCACAACGCGTAGCTCCATCGGCATCGTGACCGGCGTCGTCTCGGCCGTCGTCCTGGTGTTCTCGCTGCTGTCCCTGCGGATCGCGGCGTCGCTGGGCCGCGGCAAGCGCAGCACCTACTACCGACTGCTGGCGCTGGCCATCCTCGGCATCGTCGGCATCGCCTTCCCGACCATCTCCGCGCAGTACCCGATCTGGATGCGGGTCGGCCACGCCGCCCAGGAACTCGTCCTGATCGGCCTGCTGATCACCATCACCCGCAGTTCGTTCCGAGCGCACTTCGCCAAGGCCGGCCGTCAGGTCGCGAAAACGCGTAGCGCTTCGCCGGTCGCCCTGTAGCAATTACCCCTCCCGGGCGTCCACGCCGCCCCTGTCCTCCGGGACAGGGGCGGTGCTCGCGTTTTCTGGGAGGATGCGCCGATGGTCGCAGTTGACGCCCGTGCGGTGCGCCGCGTGTTGATCGTGCTGCTGCTCTCGCTGGCGGTGATGATCGCCTACTGGGTCCTCTGGTTCACCGCGCGCGACGTCGTGGCCAGCAACAACCGCCCGGCCTACGTCGAGTTCGAGGATGCCTTCCCGGCTGCGGACGCCTGGCTCACGATCTGCCTGATCGGTGCCGCCATCACCCTGCCCGCGCGCAGGCCGATCGCCCTGCTCTGGCTGCTCGCCGGCGGCGGAGCCGGCCTGTACCTGT
>DASYBO010000255.1:0-2992 GCA_036500685.1 Pseudonocardiaceae bacterium
CCGTTTTCGATTACAGGCCGGTTTTCGATTACAGGATGGTGCGGTACCCGTCGTAGACGGTCTCGAAGACTGTGTCCCAGGAGGTCTTTCTGGCGTAGCCGCGGGCTTTGTGCCGCATCCGCGCATGCAGCGCGGGGTCCATGAGGATGCTTGCGGCTGCGCTGGCAAAGCCTTCATCTTGCGCGATGAGCCCGGTCTCCCCCTCCCGGATGATCGAAGATGGGCCGCCATTGGGTGTGACGATGGCAGGAACTCCCGAGGCCAGCGCTTCGAGGACGACATTGCCGAAGGTGTCGGTGTGCGAGGGGAAGATGAAGAGGTCCATATTGGCATAGGCACGGGCGAGAGCCTCGCCGCGAAGGACGCCGGGGAACTCCGCTCCGGGCAGATGCTCGCGCAACCAGTTCTCTTTGATCCCTTGGCCGATGATGCAGAAACGGAAGTTGGTAACGCCCTGTGAGACAAGCTCCTGTTGCACGCGGGCGAGGAGGGAGACGTTCTTTTCGACGGAGAGGCGGCCGACAAAGCCGAGGACGGGCGGCGCGTCGTCGAGGGGACGGGTGCGGAGGCGGTCGGTCAGCTGGGCCAGGGCGGTGCCGAGATCCGCGCGGGCGAAACATTCGGCCGGCACGTGCCAGAGCGGCATCTGCTCCTTGAGCGGATCGGCGTCGATCACGAAGATCCGGGCGTCGTCGGCAGGCCGGTTTCTGGTCGGGATCCAGGGCACGTCGCTGCCGAGCACCAGCACAACGTCGGCCGAGGCCAGCGTCGGGTTCTGCGCGGGTGTGTTCCATTGGTAGCCGACGTGCAGCGGATGGTCGGCCGGGAAGTTGACGTAGCTGGGTACCGATTCGAGCACCGGGATGGCCAACAGTTCGCACAGTTGCACCAGCCGACCGACCGCCTCCGGATGTCGGCCGAGGTAGGAGTTGATCACCAACGGGTGCCGGGCTTCTAGCAGGGCGCCCGCGATGTGCTCGACGACCTGGGCCGCCAACGCCGCCGGGGCGACCGGAGCGAAGCCCGCGCGCGGTGGCGACGTCGGATCGAGCGATTCCGCCAATACCTCGCGCGCGGCCATCAGATAGACCGGGCCGGCTGGTTCGCTGTGCGCGATCTGCAGCGCGCGACCGACCAGCTGATCGACGTTGCGACCGGTGCGGATCTCGTTGTCGTACTTGGTGTACCCGCGCACGATCCCGCGCTGGTCAGGCACGTCCTGGATCCACTGGATGAACTCGGTGCGGCTGCCCGGCAGCTCGCCGCGCTGCGTGTAGGGCGAGGCGCCCGCGAAGATCAGCACCGGCACCCGGCCCTTGGCCGCGTTGTGCAGCATGCCGCCCAGATTCTGCGTCCCGCACTCGACGTGCACGATCACCGCCTGAGCCTGCCCGGTGATCTGGGCGTACCCGTGCGCCGCCGACAACGCGACGCTCTCGTGCGGACAGATGACCAGCTCGGGGAACTGATCGATGGTGCCATCGTGCCGGCCCCGCGCATACGCCTCGATGATCCCCGCATGGTCACTGCCCAGGTTGGCGAACGCGTACCGCACGCCGCCAGCACGCAGTGCACGCAGCAACGCCGTGCTCGTCGTGTATTCGCCATCCGCCGTCATGTGAATCTCTCTTGTCCGGTGAGGGCCGGTTCGGTCGGAGCGTCGGCCTGCGCGGGGCGCAGCAGGTCGACCAGCCCGATCAGGAAGGCTACGCCGACGAGCACCGCCGAGCTGGTCAGTCCTAATGCGACGGCGGTGTGGAAGTCGGCGTGTGTCGCGGCCAGCGTGCCGAAGAACAGCGCGCCCGCGACCGCGGTGCCCAGCGCGGTGCCGATGCGCACGCCCGTCTCGTACACGCCGGCGGCCACTCCTGCGGTGGCCCTGGTGATCTCGGTCAGGGTCAGGGTCTGGTTGGCCGAGATGACCATGCCACACCCAGCGCCGGCCACCAGAGCGGAACGGCGAGCGAGAGCGGTGCGTCGGCGTGGGTGGCGACATGGGCGACCAAGGCCACGGCGGCGAGGCCGAGCGCGGCGACGGCGGTGCCCAGTACGACCAGCGGCCGACCGAACCGGTGCACGATGTGACCGCTGAGCACTGCCATGACGGCCGAGGCCACCGTGAAGATCAGCGTGCTCAGCGCCGCCTGCAACGGCGTGTACCGCAATCCCTGCTGGAGGAACAGGGTGAGCACCAGGAAGATGCCAGTGAAACCGGCGTAGAACGCGGTCGCGGTCATGGTGCCGACCGCGTAACTGCGGACGCGCAGTACTTTCAGGTGCACCAGCGGCCGGGCGTCGCGAGCACCGAGCCGTCGCTGCCAGAGTACGAACAGCGCCAGCAGCGCCGCGCCAACGGCGAACAGCCAGAACTGGGGGCGGGCATGGGGTCCGGTCTCCTGGAGCAACGGCAGCATCACGCACACCAACCCGAGGCCGAGGAGCGCGACACCGGGCAGGTCGATCCGGTGCGCCCGCCCGCGCTGATCGGCCGGCAACACCAGCCAACCGATGACGAACGCGATCACCACGACCGGCACCGAAAGGTAGAAGACCCACCGCCAGCCGTTGGCCGGGCCGAACGCCTGCAAGACAACGCCACCCAGCAGCGGGCCGACCGCGGTTGACAGCCCGGTCGTCGCGCCGTAGTAGCCGAACGCCTTGCCACGTGCGCGTTTGGTGTACATCTGTTGCAGCAGGCCGATTACCTGCGGCGCGAGCACGCCGGCCGCGACCCCGCGCAGCAGCCGTCCGATGACGAGCACCACCGCGTTCGGGGCCGCCCCGCACAGCACACCGGTCGCCGCGAACAATGCGAGTCCGATCAGGAACAGCTTGCGGCGGCCGTGTTCGTCGCCGAGTCGGCCCGCCGGGATCAGGGTCAGGCCGAAGGTCAGCGCGTAGCCCGCGAGGGACCAGGTGATCTCGGCCGGGGACATGTGCAGGTCGTGTTCCATCGAGGGCAGCGCGATGGTGACCACGCTGACGTCGAGGA
>DASYBO010000256.1:0-10342 GCA_036500685.1 Pseudonocardiaceae bacterium
CCCAAGGTGATCAAAGCCGCGAACGGCACCGATGTCTGGCAGTTCAACGGCAACATCATTCCCAACATCGGGCTCAACGCGGTCGCCGGCCGCCCCAAGGAGGAGTACGGCGTCGAGCCGACCTCGTTCGAGGAGATCCGGCCCGGCACCTACGACATCCACGAACGCATCAAGGACATGAACTCCGGGGGCATCCTGGCCTCGATGAACTTCCCCTCGTTCCCGGGTTTCAGCGGCAGGCAGTTCGCATCGGCCGCCGACAAGGACCTGGCCCTGGCCGTACTGCGGGCCTACAACGACTGGCACATCGACGAGTGGGCCGGCACCTACCCCGGCCGCATCATCCCGATGGCCCTGCCGATCCTGTGGGACGCCGAGCTGTGTGCCCAGGAGGTCCGGCGGGTGGCGGCCAAGGGCTGCCACTCGATCACCTTCACCGAGAACCCGGCCAAGCTCGGCTACCCGAGCTTCCACGACAAGTACTGGGATCCGTTGTGGACGGCGGTCTGCGAGGAGAACGTGGTCGTGTCGATCCACCTCGGCTCGTCGGGCGAGTTGGTGGTGACGGCCAAGGACGCGCCGATCGACGTGATGATCACGCTGCAGCCGATGAACATCTGCCAGGCGGCGGCCGATCTGGTGTGGTCGCGGGTGATCAAGAACTTCCCGGACATCAAGATCGCGCTGTCCGAGGGTGGCACCGGTTGGATTCCCTACTTCCTGGACCGGCTCGACCGCACCTACGACATGCACCGGCTGTGGACCGGACAGGACTTCGGTGACAAGGTGCCCAGTGAGGTGTTCCGCGAGCACTTCCTCACCTGCTTCATCTCCGATCCGGTCGGCGTCCACCTGCGTGACATGATCGGCATCGACAACATCGCCTGGGAGTGCGACTACCCGCACTCCGACTCGTCATGGCCGACCGCGCCGGAGGAACTGGCCGAGGTCGCACGCGGAGTATCGGACGCCGACCTGAACAAGATCACCCACGAGAACGCCATGCGCTGGTACTCGTTCGACCCGTTCCAGCACCGACCGAAGGACAAGTGCACGGTCGGCGCACTGCGCGCGGAAAACCCGAACCACGATGTCAGCATCAAAGCCAGGGGAACCGGCAAAGCCACCACGTCCCCGGCCGGTGCCAACCTGGCGGACTTGAGCGCGAGCGCCACCGCCTGAGTCCTCGTCCGTGGAGCCCTCCCGATCAGGTCAAGGGCTCCACGGACGGCCTGTCTAGAAGTTCAGGCCGAGCAGCCGGATCGCGTTGCCCCTGGCGATCTTGTTGATCGAGTCCTGGTCGAGGTGACCGAACTGCATGGCGGCGGCTTCCTTCGAGTGCGGCCAGGTGCCGTCCTGGTGCGGGTAGTCGGTCTCGAACAGCACGTTGTCCAGACCGACCTTGTCCAGCAGCTCGATCCCGACCGAGTCCTTGAAGAAGCAGCTGTGGACCTGGCGGTAGTAGTAGGTCGATGGCGGCTCTGGGCAGTTGAGCTGCCCGTTGGCCCAACCCCGGTGGGTCTCCCACACGTCGTCGATCCGCTCCAGCAGGTAGGGGATCCAGCCGATCTGGGCCTCGGCATAGAGCAGTCGCAGCTTCGGGAACCGGTGCAGGACGCCCGCGAACAGGAAGTCGGTCAGGCTGGCCACGCTGTTGCCGAAGATGATGGTGGCGCCCACCGCGCCCGGTGCGTCGGCCGAGGTCTGCGGCGTCTTGGTGCCCGAGCCGATGTGCATGGCCAGCACGGTCGAGGTCTCCTCGCAGACCGCGAACAGCGGGTCCCAGTATCGCGAGTGCAGGCTTGGCAGACCGAGGTAGGCGGGCAGTTCGCTGAACGCGACCGCGCGTACGCCGCGAGCGGCGTTGCGCCGGACCTCGGCGACGGCGAGGTCGACATCCCACAGCGGGACGAGGCACAGCGGGATCAGCCTGCCGCCACTACCGCCGCACCATTGTTCGACGGTCCAGTCGTTGTACGCCTCGACGCACAGCTTGGCCAGCTCGCGGTCCTTGCCCCAGAGGAAGATCTGGCCGCAGAACCTGATGTAGTTGGGGAAGCACATCTGCGCCTGCACGCCGTTGACGTCCATGTCGGCCAGCCGCTCGGTGGGTATCCAGCAGCCGGGTCGCATGTCGGGGTAGTCGATGCCTTCGGTGGTCACCTCGTCGGCGGGAACTCCCGCCGCGGCGATGTAGCGCTTGATCTGGTTGCGGGTGTCCTCATAGACCCACCAGGCGACGTCGGGTCCTTCCGTGCCCGGCGTCTCGACGTATTTGCCGTCGACCATTTTCACGTCGCCGGCAGGCGCTCGCACGATGTGTGGCCCGATCTCGCGGAATCGCGTCGGGAGCCGACTGCTCCACAGGTCCTCAGGCTCGACCACGTGCGCGTCGACGTCGATCAGTCCCGGAATGCGGGCCAGTCGCTCCTGGAGCACGTCCGACTGAACAAGATTCTCCGTCATAAATATAAAATATCAAATGTGCGACCAGAATACGATGGCCGACATCAGCGGAGGTCGGCGCCGGCCACACCGTCGACCTGCATGGCCGCGATCTCCGCGTCGCCGTAGCCCAATTCGGCCAGCACCACGGTCGTGTGTTCACCCAGCGCGGGAACCGGATCGAGCCGCCAGTCCCAGCCCGCGACCTCGGGCGGCGGGCGCAGCGCCCACAGCGCGCCGACCGGCGATCCGATCTCGGCCCAGCGGTTCCGCTCGGTCAACTGCGGGTGGTCGAGCAGTTCGGTCGGGCGGTTGAGCCGCGCGTGGCCCAGTCCGGCCGCCTCGGCGGCGCTCCGGCACTCGGTCAGCGAGTGCTCCGCGACCCACGCACCGATCAGCGCGTCGAGTTCAGCGCGCCGGGCGACCCGGTCGGGGTTGGTCGCGTAGCGCGCATCGGTGACGAGGTCCGGGCGGGCCAGGACATCGCGGGCCAGGCGCTGCCACTCCCGATCGTTGGTGGTGCCGAGCATGAACGTGTGACCGTCGGAGGTCCGGTAGCCGCCGTACGGGGAGACCGTCGGCGAGCTGAGACCGTTCGGTGCGACGTCGGTGCCTGCGTAACGGGCCTGGTTGAGCGCGAAGCCCATCCATTCGGTGACCACGTCGAACAAGCCGATCGAGATCTCCGCGCCCACCCCGGTCCGTTCGCGGACCAGCAGCGCGCCCAGCACGCTGGACACCGCGTACATCCCTGCGCCGATGTCGGCGATCGGGATACCCGGTTTGACCGGGTGCTCCGGGTCGCCGGTGATCGCGCACGAGCCCGCCTCGGCCTGCACGAGCAGGTCGTAGGCGCGTTCGGTCGCGTATGGACCGCCGCGGCCGTAACCGCTGATGTCGACGGTGATCAGCCAGGGGTGTCTGCTCCGGAGTCCTGCGGCGGCCAGGCCCATGCGGTCGGCCGCGCCGGGTGCCAGGTTCTGCACGAACACGTCGGCCTTGGCGACCAGCCGGTCCAGGACTTCCCGGCCGCGTTCGGTCTTCAGGTCCAGCGCGACCGACTCCTTGTTGCGGTTGGCCCAGACGAAATGCGCGGCCAGGCCGTGCACCACGTCGTCGTAGTCGCGGGCGAAGTCACCGCCGGTCCGGTTCTCCACCTTGATGACCCGCGCGCCGAGATCGCCGAGCTGCCGGGTGCAGATCGGCGCGGAGACCGCCTGCTCCACCGCCACGACCAGCACGCCGGCCAGCGGCCGGGTCGCGGTCATCGGGGTGCGAACCGCTGACCAGCGTCCAGCCGGATGGTCTGACCGTTGAGCATCGGGTTGCGCACGATCGCCTCGACCAGCCAGGCGTACTCCTCGGGCCGTCCCGCGCGTTTGGGAAACGCGGCGTCCTTGGTCAGCGTGGCGATCAGGTCGTCTGACGCGCCTTCCAGCGCACCGGTGGCGAACAGGCTGGGCGCGATGGCCATCACCCGGATGCCGAGCCCGCCGAGGTCGCGCGCCATGGTCAGGCTCATCCCGGCGATGCCCGCCTTGGCGGCGCTGTAGCCGACCTGCCCGATCTGGCCTTCGAACGCGGCGATGGACGAGGTGTTGACGATGACCCCGCGTTCGCCCTGCTCGTCCGGTTCGTGCTGGCTCATGTGCCAGGCCTGGAGGCGGTTGAGGTTGAACGTGCCGATCAGGTTCAGTTCGATGTTCCACCGGAACTCGGCCATGTCCAGCGGCCCTTCCTTGCTGATGATCCGCTTGCTGGTGCCACCGCCCGCGGTGTTGACCGCGATGTGCAGGCCGCCGTGGGCGGCGACGGCATCGGCCAGCGCGGCCTCGGTGCCGGTCACGTCCATGATGTCGCACGGGTGGAAGGTGGCCTGCTCCCCCAGTGCCGCCGCGGCGTCCGAGCCTTTGCTGTCGGGCAGATCGAGGATGGCGACCCGGGCGCCTTGTTTGGCCAGGAGTTCGGCGCTGGCCCGTCCCATACCCGACCCGCCACCGACCACTACCGCGACTGCGTTCACCAAGTCCATGCGGATTATATTATATTAAATCCGTGATACGTGAAGCGGTGATCTGCACTCCGATCCGAACCCCGGTCGGCCGCTACGGCGGCGCCCTGCGCGACGTACCCGCGGTGGATCTGGCATCCACCGTCCTACGCGCACTCGTGACGCGCACCGGGCTGCGTTCGGCCGACATCGACGACGTCCTGCTCGGCCAGTGCTACCCGACCTCGGACGCCCCCGCCATCGGCCGGGTGGCGGCGCTGGACGCCGAACTGGACGTGCGCGTGACCGGACTGCAGCTCGACCGGCGCTGCGGCTCCGGGCTGCAGACCGTGCTCAACGCGGCCATGCAGGTGCAGACCGGGGTGAGCGAGCTGGTCATCGCGGGCGGAGTCGAGAGCATGAGCTCGGCCGCGTTCTATTCGACCAGCATGCGCTGGGCCGCCCGGGGCGACGGGGTCCTGCTGCACGACGCGCTGGCGCGCGGCCGGGTCACCGCGGGCGGTCGGCACTGGCCGGTGCCCGGGGGCATGGTCGAGACGGCCGAGAACCTCAGGGCCGAGTTCGGCATCTCCCGCCGGGAGCAGGACGAACTCGCCTTGCGTTCGCACCAGCGCGCGGTCGCCGCGCAGACGGCGGGTGTGTTCGACGAGGAGATCGTGCCGGTGACCGTGGCCGGCCGCAAAGGAGATGTGGTCGTGCGGGCGGACGAGCATCCGCGCGCGGACGCGTCGCTGGAGTCGTTGGGCCGGTTGCGTCCGGTCATGGCCGCCGAGGACCCAGACGCCACGGTGACGGCGGGCAATGCCAGTGGTCAGAACGACGGTGCGGCGCTCTGCGTCGTCACCCACCCGGACAACGCCGAGCGGCTGGGCCTGCGGCCGCTGGCCCGACTGGTGTCGTGGGCGGTGGCCGGTGTGCCACCGCGAACCATGGGTGTCGGTCCGATACCGGCCAGTGCCAAGGCCCTCGATCGCGCCGGCCTCACTCTTGCCGACGTGGATCTGATCGAGGTGAACGAGGCGTTCGCCGCACAGGTGCTGGCCTGCACAATGGCGTGGAAGTTCGGCGCCGGCGACTGGGACCGGCTCAACGTGCACGGGTCGGGTATCTCCTTGGGACACCCCGTCGGCGCGACCGGCACCCGGATCCTGGCCACGATGTTGCGCGAACTGTGCCGCAGGAGCGGGCGGTACGCGCTGGAGACCATGTGCATCGGCGGCGGTCAGGGCCTTGCCGCGGTGTTCGAGCGGTTCAGCCCGGCGTGATCAGCCGGTGGCGCAACAGCCAGCCCCGTTCGGTGCGCACGAAGTGGTCGGTGTACTTGCCCAGCGAGGCGAGTACCGGCCGGCCGTCCGTGCCGGTGTAGAACTGCCAGTACGACGTGGCGACGGCCGCATCGCCGGTGATGGTCACCGCGGTCGTGGACACCACATGCCTGGTGTTGCTGCCCGGTCCGGTCACCGCATCTGAACGCCGCTGGGCGCCCGAGGCCACGATGTCCGCACGGCCATGACGGACCGGCGTACCCGGCATCTCCCACGTCGCCTCAACGGCGAACAGCGCACCGTACGCGTCAAGGGAACCATCGTCGGAATGCTGCGCGATCAACGCCAGCACGTTGCGCACCGCCAACTCGTCAGCCAGATCATCCGCCATACTTCAGATTATATATAATGTGCATCATGACATCTGTAGCGGCCGAGGCCGACGATCCGCGCGGCGACCTCCGCTGGGGCACCACCGGCGCGCTGCTCACGGACGCGGCCAACCGATTCGGTTTGGCCGACGCACTCCTGGACGGCGGCGTCCGGCTCAGCTTCCGAGGTCTGGACAACCTGGTGGCCCGAGCGGCACACGCTTTCATCGCGGCCGGTCTCGGCAAGGGCGACCGGGTCGCGATCTGGGCGCCGAACAGCTGGCAGTGGATCGTCGCCGCACTCGGCGCGCAACGCGTCGGTGGCGTACTGGTCCCGCTCAACACGCGTTTCCAGGCCGAGGAAGCGCGCTACATCCTGCAGAAGAGCGCGGCCAAGGTCCTGTGCGTCGTCGGCGAGTTCCTGGGTCGCGACTATCCCGCCTCGCTGCGATCGGCCGCGGGCGAGCCGACCGCAGACCGGCCCTACGCCCAGCTGCCTGACCTGACCGAGGTCGTGATCCTCAGTCCAGGGCCTCGGCACGGGATGCTGAGCTGGGACAACTTCCTGGCTGCCGGCAACGCCGTCCCGCAGGCCGAAGTAAGCCGCCGGGCCAAGGAGGTCGGCCCGGACGACCTGTCGGACATGCTGTTCAGCTCCGGCACGACCGGCCACCCGAAGGGTGCCATGTGCACGCACGGGCAGACGCTGCGCGCGTTCGCGGTGTGGGCGTCCGTGGTCGGCCTGCGTGAACGGGACCGGTACCTGATCGTCAACCCGTTCTTCCACGGCTTCGGTTACAAGGCGGGCTGGCTGGCCTGCCTGATCGCGGGCGCGACCATCCTGCCCGCCAAGACCCTGGACGTCGCGGCCGTGCTCGACGTGGTCCGCACACAACGCGTGACGGTGCTCCCTGGAACCCCCGCGCTCTACCAGACCATGCTGGAACATCCCGACTTCAGCACCGAAGGCGTCTCCTCGCTGCGACTCGCGGTCACCGGGGCGGCGAGCGTGCCGCCGAGCCTGCTCTACCGGATCAGGGACACTCTCGGCTTCGCCCACATCGTCACCGGCTACGGCCTGACCGAATCCTGCGCGATCGTCTCCATGTGCCGGTACGACGATCCATTGGAGACGGTCGCGACGACGTGCGGCCGGCCACTGCCGGGCCTTTCGGTGATCGCGACCGACGCAAGAGGCATTCCCGTGCCCGCAGGGGCCGAGGGCGAGGTGTGGGTACGCGGGTACACGATCATGAAGGGCTACTTCGGCGAGGACGCCGAAACCGCGGCCACCATCGACGGCGACGGCTGGCTGCACACCGGAGATGTCGGCGTGCTCGATGCCGACGGCCGGCTGCGGATCACCGATCGACTCAAGGACATGTACATCATCGGCGGGTTCAACGCCTATCCCGCCGAGATCGAGAAGATCCTCGACGGCCATCCCGCCATCGCCCAGTCCGCGGTCATCGGCGTGCCGGACCAGCGCATGGGCGAGGTGGGCGCGGCGTTCGTGATCCCACGCAGAGGGGTAACGATCGACGAGGCCGAACTGATCGCCTGGGCCCGCAAGCACATGGCCAACTACAAGGTGCCGCGCCAGGTCCACGTGGTGAAGGAGCTGCCGATGAACGCGGCGGGCAAGGTCCGCAAGGATGTGCTGCGTGGCCGGGTGACCGCGTGACGAACCGGGGATACGAATCCGTCGACGGTCTGGACGTCCACGTCGACCAGGCCGTGCTGCAACTGACCTTCAACGCGCACGAGCGCCGCAACGCGCTGACCGACGTCTCGATCGCCGCACTCATCCGGGCGCTGGAGACCGCGGCGACCGACCAGGACCTCCGCGCCGTGCTCATCGCAGGCGCGGGTGCGCACTTCTGTAGCGGCTTCGACATCGTGGCCCGCAACAGCCGCGACGGTGCCGACCGTCCGCGTACCGGCAGCATCCAGCGCAGATTGCCGAGCCAGGCCAACCGGCTGATCCCGCTGCTGCTGGAAATCCAGTTGCCCATCGTGTGCGCCGTGCGCGGCTGGGCGGTCGGCATCGGCGCGCAGATCGCGTTGGCCGCGGACTTCACGGTCACCGCGACCGACGCGGTGTTCTGGTATCCGTTCCTGCGGCGCGGCTTCACCCCGGACTCGGGCAGCACCTGGCTACTCCCCCGCGTCGTCGGCCCCTCCCGCGCGCGAGAACTGCTCATCCTCGGCCGCCAGCTCAGCGGCACCGAAGCCACCGAATGGGGTATCGCCTACCGCGCGGTCGAACCCGACATGGTGGCGAAGACCGCGGTGGATCTCGCGCTCAGCCTGGCCACCGGACCGACCGTCGCGATCGGACTGACCAAGAGCCTGCTCAACCTCTCGCCGGAACAGGATCTCCGTCGCCAGCTCGTCGACGAGGCGTTCGCCATGGAACTCAGCTCGCGCAGCCCCGACTTCCGGGAGGGCATGAAGGCGTTCGCGGAACGCCGCGCTCCCGTGTTCGGCGGCCAGTAGGCGCTAACTCGACTGCCAGCGTGGCGGGCGTTTGGCCGCAAAGGCGGCCGGGCCTTCGAGCTGGTCGGGATGGCCCCACATGCCGACCAACTCGGCCGCGCCTGCCTTGCACGCCTCGGTCAGTCCGTGTTCGAGCGCGCCCCACAGCGCGCGTTTGGTGGCGCGTAGAGCGGTCGGCGAGTTCAGCGCGATCTTCTCGGCCAGTTCCTGCGCGGCGTCGTGCAGCCGCTCCGGCGGGTCGACGACTTCGCTGACCAGGCCGAGTTCATAGGCGCGCTGGGCGGGCATCCGCTCATGCCGGCCGACCAGCGCCATCCGCAGCACCGCCTCGGCCGGCATCTTGCGCATCAGGCCGATGGTCTCGATCGCGCTGACCTGGCCGACCGAGACGTGCGGGTCGGTGAACGACGCGTCGCCGGCGGCCAGGACGATGTCCGCGTCGGCGACGAAGTGCAGGCCGCCGCCCGCGCAGATCCCGTTGACCGCGGCGATCACCGGCTTGTCGATGGCCAGGTGCCAGGCGGTGAAGCCGAGGTCGAACTCCTCGACCGACCGGCGGTAGCGCTCCATGCCGACGCCGTCGCCGGCCAGCTCGACGACGTCCGCGCCGGTTTGGAACGCTGGCCCGTTGGCGGCATTCACGATGACCCGGACCTCCCGGTCATCGGCCATCTCCAGCCAGGCCGAGCGCAGTTCCGCGCGCATGGTGCTGTTCATCGCGTTGCGCCGGTCCGGCCGGTTGAACACCAGCCAGCCGACCGCGCCACGCCGGTGCACGTCGAGGGTGTGGTAGTGCACTGGATCAACCCTTTCGTCCGGTCCGCAGGTGCTCGGCCACCAGTTCGCGACGCAGCACCTTGCCGACCTCGGTGCGCGGAAAGTCGCCAGCGATGAGGTGCACGGCGACCGGGACCTGATACGGAGCCAGCCGGTCGTGCAGGTAGGACCGCAGCGCGCTCGGATCCGGCCTGCTGCCCGGTGTCGGGCGGATCCAGGCCACCGGCACCTCGCCGAGCCGGTCGTCCGGTATTCCGGCGACGCACGCCTCGGCAACGTCCGGATGGGCGTCGAGGGCGGTTTCGACGTCCTGCGGCAGGATCTTCAGGCCGCCCCGGTTGATCAGGTCCGAAACACGGCCTTCGATCCACAGGAATCCGTCCTCGTCCAGCCGGCCCAGATCGCCGGTCCGCAGGTGGCCCTCCCACATCCGGCCCGCGTCCTCGGTGGCGAACGGTGAGCTGACATAGATCTCGCCGAGTTCATCGGCGGCGAGGTTCCGGTGGTCGGGGTCCAAAACGCGGATGGACACGCCGGGGTGCGGGCGGCCGACCGCACCGAGCTTGGCCGCGCCGAACTCGCGGATGTCGGCGGCGGTCCAACCGGCGATCTCGCCGCCGAGTTCGGTCTGGCCGTACGAGTTGAGCACGTCGACACCGAACCGGTCGTGGAAGCGCCGGGCCTGATCCGGCAACAGCGGTGCGGTGACCGAGCGGACCATGCGCAACGGGGCCAGGTCGGTGACGCGCGGATCGGCGGTCAGCATGGCCATCATGGCCGGTGCCAGCACCGTCGATCGCACGCCGAACCGTTTGACCAGGTTGGCACAGTCCAGCGGGTCGAACCGGTCCATCAGCACGACCGGCGCGCCGAGCCGGAAGGCGAACAGCGTGTTCCAGATCCCGGCCCACAGCGCGAGCGAGGTGGGCACCAGGTTGGGCATGACCGGGCGGTCGGCCCGCGCGCCGTTGCCG
>DASYBO010000257.1:0-22836 GCA_036500685.1 Pseudonocardiaceae bacterium
CCGAGGCCGACCTGTCGTCCCTGCGGGTGGCGTTGAGTGGCGGTGCGCCGCTGCCCCGGGTGCTGGTCGAGGGCTTCGACGCCATCGGGGTGCGGATCATCCAGGGCTGGGGCATGACCGAGACCAGCCCGGTCTGCGGACTGGCGCACCCGCCGGCCGGCGTCGAGCCCGGCACCGCCGAGGACGTCGACTGGCGGCTGAAGACCGGCCGGGTCGGCGCCGGGGTCGAGATGCGGATCACCGACGTGCAGGACGGCCGCGAGCTGCCCTGGGACGGTGAGGCGGTCGGCGAGATCGAGGTGCGCGGCCCGTGGATCACCGGCGCCTACTACCGCGATCCCGCGCCGGAGAAGTTCGACGACGGCTGGCTGCGCACCGGCGACATCGGCACCATCGACCCGCGTGGTTTCTTCCAGCTCACCGACCGCGCCAAGGACGTGATCAAGTCCGGTGGTGAGTGGATTTCGTCGGTGGAACTGGAAAATCACCTGATGGGGCATCCGGCCGTGCTGGAGGCCGCGGTGATCGGTATCCCGGACACCCGCTGGGACGAACGGCCGCTGGCGTTCGTGGTGGCCCGCGAGGGCGCCGAGACGAGCGCCGAGGAGTTGGCCGCGTTTCTGGCCGACCGGGTCGCGCGTTGGCAGATTCCGGAGAACTGGACGTTCGTCGCGGAGATCCCCAAGACCACGGTGGGCAAGTTCGACAAGAAGCCGTTGCGGGCCTGGTTCGCGGCGGGCGAGGTCACGGTGACCCGGACGGTCTGATCGGTCAGCGCCGCCAGTTCGGGTCGCGGCCCAATGAGGCCAGCATGGTGTCGAACTCGCTGGCCTCGGCTGCGGCGGGCACGCTGGGCCGGAACGCCGAGCCCGGTTCCAGCCGCTCCGGCCCGTCCGGGATCATCGCCACCAGCGGCCAGGTGGCGCGCACCGCGTCCACGTCCTCGGTGAACTCGACGCCGATGGCGCGCGCGACGTCCCAGGCGTGCACCAGGTAGTCCACCGTGTGCATGGCGATCGCGATCTCTCCTGGGAACGCAGCGTCCTTGGCCACCTCGGGCAGGGCGAATGGCCGGCTCGACACGCCGTCTTCGGCGAAGGCCGCGAGCAGTTCGTCGGCGGCCTTGCGGTATTCGGCGACCGGATCCGGGCCGAGCGGCCGGTTCTCCCACACCGCGAGGTCCGCGCCGTTGCCGGCCGCGCTGGCGGCGAATCCCCGGTGCTGCGCGGTCATGTGGGTGAGCAGGTCGGTCAGGTTCCACTGCGCGCAGGGCGTTTCCCTGGTCAGGTCGGCGTCCTGGACCTGGTCGACGATGGCGATGCTGGCGCGCACCGCGCTGGTGTTGAGTGCCACGATATTGGTAAGCATGCGCATATGATGTGCTCATGCGTACGATACGTCAAGGCGTATTTTGTCGGCCATGGCGTCGAACCGAGCCGACCTCGCCGCGATGATGTATCCGCTCAGCCGTGCGCTGATCGCGGCCGAACTGCCGATCCTGCGCGCGCACGAGATCTCCATGTGGGGTTATGCCGTGCTGAACGCGCTGGTCGAGGAGCCGATCAGGACCCAGTCCGCGCTGGCCCAGGCCATCGGCGCCGACAAGACGCGGATCATCGGCGTGCTCGACGAGTTGCAGGAGCGCGCCCTGATCGAACGCACGCCCGACCCGGACGACCGCCGCGCGCACCAACTCGCGCTCACCGACGCAGGCCGCGCCGTGCGCGACGCGGTCCAGGCCGACATCCAACGCGGCGAGGAACGCCTGCTGTCCCATCTCACTCCGGCCAACCGCCGGGCGTTCCTTCGCTCCCTGGCTCTGCTGGCCGAGCTGCCGCCGGAAAAGATCACGTATCAGGCGCCGTGATCGTCTATGTTCGGCGCGTGAGTAACGAAGTGCGTATCAGCGATCCTGATCCAACGTGGCCTGCGCGGGCCGCGAGTGTGCTGGCTGGGATCGGTGCGGCACTTGGGTCCGCTGTCATTCATGCCGATCACATCGGTAGCACGTCCATTCCTGGGATGGCGGCCAAGAATGTGCTTGATCTCCAGCTGTCCGTTGTGGACCTGGAAGCGGCGGAGCGAGACTTCATGGCGCCGTTGGCGGACCTGGGCTTCGGGTTCACGCCTTACCGACGCGACCATGTGCCCGCTGGCAGCGGCGATTCGGCGCAGAACTGGGCCAAGCGTACGTGGGCGCGCCGAGATCAGCCTGGTGACGATGTGAATCTGCACGTGCGGCTCGTCGGTTCGCCGAACGAGGCGCTGGCGCTGCTGTTTCGCGACTGGTTCCGCGCGCATCCGAAGGCAGTGCCAGGGTATGCCGCCTTCAAACTGACCCTGGCCACACACTGCCCGGACATCGGGGGCTACACCGAGGTGAAGGACCCGGTCGTGGATCTGGTGATCGGGATCGCCGCTGATTGGGCGGCGGAGACCGGGTGGCGGCCGCACGCGTCGGCGTGACCGAGCAGCCGTCACGACCCAGGTAGGCGACCGACTGGATACGGGTGGTTCCACGGGTTCGGCGGACCCGTCGTCTCAATACGGTTTCCTTCATGCACAGTCTCAAGAAGTGGTCTGCCAAGGTCGGGCTGGTGGTGTCGGCGGTGACGCTCGTCATGGGTGTTGCCGCGTCGACAGCGTCCGCCACGCCGGTGCACGTCGCGAGCCCGAACTACGCCGGCATCGTCGGCTCGTACTTCTGGGATGCCGACGGCTATACCGGCGAACTGACGATCAACAGCGTCGCGTCGAACGGGGCGGTGTCGGCTACGCTGAAACAAGCCGGAGGAGCGAACGAGTACCTCAACGGTAGCTGGTCCCCGAACTCCGGCCAGCTGACCATCAACCGTCCGGCAGCCTCGCAGACCTACTGGTATGCGCTGGGCGGTGCGCCGTACAACTCGCATCCGACCATGTTCGGCGGCTATTACTACCAAGGCAACGACACCCAGCACCCGTACGGCACCTACCTGAACTCGGCACCCTACGTCGGCGGCCAGGTGTCCCGCGCCGCGGTCCGCCCGAACGTCGCCTCCACGATCACGGGCCAGTGGGCGTGGAACGCGGACGGCTACGGCGGCCTGCTGAACATCATCAGCGTCGCGTCGAACGGCGCTGTCGTGGCAACGCTGACCACCAACGACACCGGAGTGGTCGAGAACCTCACCGGTAGCTGGGACCCGCAGGCCAACAAGCTCCTCATCACCCGTCCGATAGCGGGCGGCCCCACCCAGAACTACGCCTACTGGTACGGCAACGGCAATCCCTTCAGTACGGCCATGTTCGGTGGCTACTTCCTCAACTCCGACAACTGGGTCGTCACTTACGGCTCCAGCCTGGGCTAGTTGTACAACCAGCGTGCCCGCGGGCTGAATGCCTGCGGGCACGCTGGCAGCGTCAGGCCTTGGCGATCCGGTCCAGCCATTGCGCAAGCAGGGCCTGTTCGGCTTCGGTGAGGCCGGTGGTGGCGCCGGGCAGACTGGCCTTGAGCGCGATCGCGTGGCTCGCCGTGCCGGCGGCGGCGGGCCGCGCGGTGTCGATGATGATCGCGGCCAGGATCGCCTCACGCACCCGAGTGGACAGTTCGGGGTCGCGGTCCTCCGGTTTGGTGGCGATCAGGCTCAGCGTGACCCCGCAGCCGGCCGAGTGGATCATCTGCGCCGCGCGCTCCACGCTCACCGCCAGCCTGCCGGCGGCGGCGATCCTGCTGACCAGCGAATGCAGAATCTCCTGGGCGCGCAGCGCTGCCGCGGGCGCGGACTTCGGCCGTGGCTCGCCGTACATCAGCGTGTAGAACGCTGGATTGGCGAGGCCGAACCCGATGTGCAGGTCCCAGCCTGCGCGCAGATCGTCGACAGGGTCCTCGGCGAGCTGCCGCTCCGACTTGGCCTTGAGGTAGCTGGCGAAGCCGTAGCTGGCGACCTCGTCGAGCAGGCCCTGCATATCGCCGAAACCGCGGTAGATGGTCGGCGCCTGCACCCCGGCCGCCGCGCTGACCGCGCGGGTGGACACCGCGTCCCGGCCGCCCTCGGCGAGCAGCGTCGCCGCCGCCTTGATGATCCGGTCTCTGGTGCTCAGCGCTTCCTCTGCCATGGGATCGATGTTAACAGTCCGCTGTTAGCGGAGCCGGTCGCGTAGGCCCGCTCCGTCACCGGGGTGGTGCTCGGCGCGCCGAGCGTGCCGGTGGTCTGCACGCTCTGGCCGCCAAGGGTGATTCGGCTGGTCGCGGTCAAGCTGCTGGCGGTGAGGTTCTCCCTGGTCGCGGAGGTGAAGGTGGCACCGAGGGCCAGGGTCAGCGCGGTCGCACCGTTGCTCGCCGGGTCGTCCACGTTGTCCAGGACGACCTTCATGGTCGACCCGTTCAAGATTTACCGGTTTCCACCGTTGACGGTGGTCTTATCGGTTCAGATATTCGTAGTCGTCGAGGGCGAAGCGGTGCTGGGCCAGCCAGGCGTGCACGCCCGAGGTCGGCCGGAGGAACGGTGCGTCGCCGTGCTGGTCGATGTAGTACGTGCTGGTGCCTGCGCAGGCGGGGCTGAGAAACATCGTGTTGCCGACCTGGCGGCGCATGGTGCGCAGGAACGACTCCTGCGCGCTCGCCGAGATCTCCACGCGGGTCGCGCCCCGCGCGCGGGCGGCCGTGATCACCCGCAGCGCGTGCGTCGTGCACAGGTCGAACGTGGTGAACAGAGAGGGGCCTGCGACGCCGTACGGGCCGGGATTGAGGAACAGGTTGGGATAGCCGCGCACGGTGGTGCCCTGGTAGGACTGCATGCGGTCGCGGTCCCACAGGTCGTTGAGGGTTTCGCCGGTCGTGCCGTGCAGGTCGTACGGGACGTCGAACACCTTGAAACCGGTCGCGAGGACGAGCACGTCGATTTCGTGCTGCCGGCCGTCGACGGTGCGCACGCCGGTCGGGGTGATCCGCTCGATGCGATCGGTGACGAGATCGACGTTGTCGCGTAGGAAGGTGGGGTAGTAGACGTTGGAGAACGACGGGCGTTTGCAGCCGAAACCGTAGCGCGGCAGGAGTTTCGCGCGTAGCGCCTTGTCCGGGACCTGTGCGCGCAGGAATGCCCGGCACAATTGCTCGACCGCCGTCACCACGAACGGCAACTGTCTGTTGTAGACGGCGCCGAAGGTCACGACGGACTCGGTGAGCGCGGTGGTGGCCAGGCGAGTCGATTTCTGGGCCAGCGGAACACGGTCGAACGCGCCGCGCACACCCGCGCCGAGTTCGGTGTCGGGGCGGGGGAGTACCCAGATCGGGGTGCGCTGAAAGACGGTGAGCGACTCGACCTCGCGTGCGATGGCTGGGATCACCTGGAGGGCGGACGCGCCGGTGCCGATGACCGCGACCCGTTTGCCGGCGAGGTGCTGGTCGTGGTCCCAGTTCATCGTGTAGATCGCCGGGCCCGCGAAGTCGTCCAGTCCTGGAATGTCGGGTTTCTGGCCGGTGGCGAAGGAACCGTGGCAGGAGAACAGGTATCGGCCGCTGACCGTGGCGCCGTCTGCGAGTTCCAGTCGCCAGCAATGGGCGGCTTCGTCGAAGTGGGCCGCGACGACGTTCGCGTTGAAGCGGATCTTGCGCCGCAGGTCGTACTTGTCGGCGCAGTGTTTGGCGTAGCGCAACAGTTCCGCGCCGGGGGCGTAGGTGCGGGACCAGTTCGGGTTGGGCTCGAAGTGGTAGCTGTAGGTGAAGGACGGGATGTCGACGGCCACGCCCGGATAGGTGTTGTCGCGCCAGACACCGCCGACCTCGTCGGCGCGCTCCAGGATGAGAATGTCGTCGATGCCGGCCTCGCGCAGCTTGATGGCCGCGGCGATGCCACCGAATCCGGCACCGATGATGAGTACTTCAGGCATGGTCGTCCACGCGCGCTTCGATGGCGCGGATCAGGCCGTGCACGGTGGCCGATGCCGCCGCGCGACCGTCGACGACGACGTTGACGAGGCCGCGCAGCATCCCGTATACCTGCCAGGCCGGAGGGGCGAAACCGGTGGCAGCGCGTCGGGCGATGCTGTTGGCGATCACCTCGGCGGCGCGTTCCGCGGTGATGCGTTGGCTGAACGGCCACGGCAGCAACGCGTCCACGGTGCGACCGAGCGGATCCTCGTCGATCGGACGCAGCAACGGCGTCCGCACGAAGCCGAAGTAGGCGACGCCGGCACTGGCGCCGACCGCGGCCAACTCGATGCGCAGGGCGCGCCCCAGTTGCTCGACCGCCGCCTTGCTCGCCATGTACGCCGCTAGCCCGGCGCCGGGCGCGAACGCCGCCGCCGAGGACACCACCAGCACATGACCATGGTTGCGGATGATCTGATCGAGGGCAGGCTGGACGGTGTTGAACACGCCGGTCAGGTTGATGTCGATGACCCGGTCGAACGCGGCAGGCTCGATGGTGCGCACGGTCGCCGGGTCCGGTGCGATACCGGCGTTGGCCACGACAACGTCAAGGCGGCCGAAGTGGGCGGCGACGGAGTCGACGGCGCGGGCCATCGCGGTGCGGTCGCGCACGTCAGCGCCGATGGCCAAGGCGTGCTCGTCCTTCATGGCCGTTTCGTCGATGTCGAGCAGGGCGACGCGCGCGCCACGCCGATGCAGCAAGGCCGCCGTGGCGGCGCCGATTCCGCTGGCGGCGCCGGTGACCAGGACAACCTTGTCGCGGACGTCGAACATCGTCGGTCTCCTCTACAGGTCCAGGACGAGCGGGCCGTCCGAACGCGATACGCAGATCAGCATCGAATCTTGCCGCTGGTCGCCGAGCACCGATACCCGGCACGAACCGCAGAAGCCCTGCTGGCAGGAGTACGGAACTTCGGGCAGGGCGCGCCGCACGGCGGCCAACACCGATTCACCCGCTCCGACCCGCACCCTGATACCGCTGCGGCGCAACTCGACCTCGAACGGTCGGCCGCCGACGACGGGCGGCGGCGAGAACCGCTCGGTGTGCAACTCACCGATTCTGGAGCCGAAACCGGCTCGCGCCGCATCGAGCATCGGCGGTGGCCCACACACGTAGACGGCATCGGATGGGCAGACATCGGCCAGCAGTCGCGCGGCCTTCGGCGCGCCGAACTCGTCGTCCGGCCGGATCCGTACCGTGCCGCGCGGCAGTTCGTCGATGAATGGCATGGACGCTCTGGTCCGTCCCGTGTAGACCAACCGCCACGGAATGCCTCGGGCGTTCGCGTACTTGACCATCGGCAGGATCGGGGTGATGCCGATGCCGCCTGCCACGAAGTGGTAGGACTCGGCGTCGGCCAGCGGGAAAGCGTTGCGCGGTCCGCGAATGCGCAGTGGATCACCGGCTTGCACCTTTTCATGGATCTCGCGCGAACCTCCGCCGCCGTCGCGGATCAACCGGACCGCGATACGGTAGCGGCGTCGATCGTCCGGGTCTCCGCACAGCGAGTACTGCCGTCGCCGGCCCGAGGGCAGGAACACGTCGAGGTGGGCGCCGGGTTGCCAGCGCGGCAGATCGGCGCCGTCCGGTGCGATCAAGGTGAGGCTGACCGCGTCTTCGGCTACCGGGGCCAGTGCCTCGACGGTGAGATCGAGCTCGAATCCGGTCCGTGACCGGGGCCGTGGCCGGTCCAGCGCGGCGGCCAGCGGACTGATGCTCAGCGTCTTGTAGCAGCCGAGGGCCAGCACGACGGCGCGCATGCCGGGATGGACGCGGGCGGCAGGAACCGCGTCGTCGCCGCGAATGAGTTCGCGGGTCACCGCGCCGCCTGCGCGGCAGGTGACGCGGCGAGGTAGCGGACGGCCTTGTCGAGGCTGCCCATCTGGCTGGGGTGGAAATCCGGTCGCAGGTACGGCGGGATCTCGGTCAACATGAACTTCGGGTTGGGCATCAGGCCGCGGAACACGGCGCTGGCCATCTGCAACGGCCACGGTTTCCACCAGCGGTGCGACGGATCCTGCCGCATCAGATAGTCGACGGTGATCATCCAGCTCGCGAACAGGCCGACGCTGCCGATCACCGAGGTGCGCGCCCTGCGCGGGTAGCTGCCGTCGATGTGCTGGTAGACATCGAAAAGGACGCTGCGGTGCTCGATCTCCTCCGCGCCGTGCCAGCGCAGCAGGTCCAGCATCACCGGGTGGATGCCGGCCTGTTCGAGTTCCTCGGCGTCGAGCAGCCACTGGCCGACCACCGCGGTGAAGTGCTCCATCCCGGCGAAGAACGCCAATCGCTCGGCCAGCCAGCGTTTCTTGGCCGCGCCGCGCAGACCGTGATTGCTGAACAGCACGCGCAGCATCTGTCCGACGTTGCGTACGACCGGTTCGCCGTTGATGCCGTGCGCGGCCAGCGCCTCGTGGTAGCTGCCGTGCGAGGCGGCGTGCATCTGCTCCTGGCCGATGAACCCGATGGCCTCCTCGCGCAGCCGCTCGTCGGTGATGTAGGGCAGCGCGTCGGCGAGGCAGCCGGCCATGAGCTGCTCGCCGACCGGCACGATCAGGTGCATCACGTTCCAGAACTGGGTCGCGAACGGCTCGTCGGGCACGTAGTGCAGGGGCACGTCGGACCAGTCGAATGCCACATTGCGGGCGTGGATGACGTGCGCTTGTTCCTCGTACCGCTCTGCCGTCATGGTCCCACGGTAATACTGCAACACATATCATCGCAATGTTGCATCGAGTTAGGATCTGGACATGACGACGCAACCGGTCGCGCTGCCCGCGCTCGACGCCGACCCGCACGACCCGGCCGTCACCCGCATCCTCGACGCCGCCCTTGAGCTGTTCGAAGACGTCGGAATCCGCAAGAGCACCATCGAGGACATCGCCCGCAGGGCAGGCGTCGACCGGGTCACCGTCTACCGGCGGGTCGGCTCGAAGAACGAGATCGCCCGCGCGGTCATCACCCGCGACGCGCAACGGCTCTTCGCACGGACGGCGGCGGCGATCCTGGACGAGGAATCACTGGAGGACCAGGTCGTCGCGGCCTTCACCGGTCTGATGCGCGGTCTGCGGGACCACGCCCTGCTCAACCGGCTGATCAGGCTCGAACCAGACGAGACGCTACCCAAGATCACCACCCAAGCCACCGAGACACTGACCCTGGGCATCCGCTGGGCGGCGGGCGTGCTCGCGCCCCCCGACGCCGACGCCGAGGTGCTGGACGACCTCGCCGCGCGGATCGAGATCATCGCGCGGTTCATCCACTCCGCCATGCTGACCCGGCAGGGCATGGTCGACCTTGACGACGAGAACCAACTGGCCGGCTTCGCGCGCGCCTACATCGTCCCGATCGTCACCGGTTGGAGTTGAGCTTTACTCTCACGTCGCGTGAGGCCCTAGCGTTGCCGGCATGGACGAGGGTAAGCGGGTCGGCGAGGTGGCAAGAGCCACCGGACTCACCGTGCGCACGCTGCACTACTACGACGAGATCGGCCTGCTCGTGCCCTCCGCGCGCAGCGATGCCGGCTACCGGCTCTACCGAGCCGCGGATCTCCAACGGCTGTACCGGATCATGCGGCTGCGCCGGATCGGCATGACGCTCGACGACGTCAAACGGGCCCTCGACGACGCCGACTGGCCGCTGGAGACCACGCTCGGCCGCCACCTCGACCAACTCGACCGGCAACTGGCCGCGACCCAGCGACTGCGCGCCAGCCTCGGCGCGGTCGCCAGCACGGTACTGGCCAGCGCCGCACCATCCACACAGGACCTGCTGACCGTACTGGAGGACATGACCATGATCGACACCACCGTGCAGCGCCGCATTCCCGGACTGGTCTACGCCGACATCGAAGCCGCATACCACTACCTGACCGACGTTTTCGGCCTTGAGCCCGGCCGACTCGACCGCAGCGACGACGGCATCGTCCGACACGGCGAGGTCGGCGCGGGCGACGGCGTCATCTGGCTGCATTGCGTCTCGCCCCAGTTCGGCCTCGACTCGCCCTTGCACACCGGCGTGGAGACGGCGGGTCTGTCCATCATGGTCGACGACGTGGACGCCCACTATCTCAAGGTGAAGGCGACCGGCGCGGACATTGCCTACGAACTGGCCGACATGCCTTATGGCGTCCGCGAATACGGCGTCCGTGACCTGGAGAAGCGACTCTGGTCGTTCATGACCGCATTGGACTAAAGCAGTTCGGTCACCAGTTGGGTGAGCTGGCGCAGGTTGCGGCACTCGTGCATCGGTACCACCTGGCCGTACTGGAGCGCGGCGGAATCGCCGGTGCCCCAATAGGTTCGCGCTTCGGGGTTGAGCCAGTAGGCGTGCCGCGCGCGGTCGGCGATCCGGCGCACCGCGGCGAGATTTGGGTCGCCGCCGTTGGTGCGGCCGTCACCCAGGATCAGCACGGACGTGCGCGGGCCGACCACGTCCGGCCATTCCTCGACGAAACTGCGCAGCGAGTCGCCGTAGTCGCTGTTGGTTCCCCAGCGGGTCAGCCGAGCCTCGGTCATGATCCGGCGAGCCAGCCCCTCCGGATCCGCGGCGTCCGAGCTCACCAGTTGGGTGATCTCGTCGGTCAGCCCGACGAACGCGAAGCTGCGGACCTTGCTGAACTGGTCGGCCAGCGCCTGCACCAGCAGCAACGTGAACTGGGCGAACCCGGCCACCGAACCGGACATGTCGCACAGGAGCACCAGTTCCGGCCGGCCGGGGCGGCGGGTGCGCATCGCCGGACGCATCGGCACGCCGCCCGTGGCCAGCGAGCGCCGAAGCGTGCGCCGCAGGTCGATCTGACCGTGCTGGCTGTGCCGGCGTCGCGCCGCGAGCCTGGTCGCGAGCTTGCGCGACAGGGGCTGGATCGTCCGCCGCAGTTCGGCCAACTGGTCGCGGGTGGCACTGGTGAACGTGACCAGTTCGGTCTGCGGAGCCACCGCGTAGCGGGAAATCCGTTCCCTGCCACGGAGTTCCGCGACGCGGCGGCGGGCCTCACCTTGGACGTATTCGCGGAATTGGCCGATGCGGGCGCGTGCCTCCTGTTGCGCGATCGCCTCGTCGAGCCCGTCACGCTGCTGGCCGCGAATCGCGGCCAGCACGCGCTCGAGCAGTGCGTCCGGCTGGATGCGCTGGAGGGTCTGGTAAGCCGACCAGCCGCTCATCCCGCCGCCGGGGCTGCCGTAGCGGCCGAACTCCCCGACGCCGGCGCCGGCGAGGGCCTGCACCGCACCGGTGTCGCCGCCGGCCAGCGCCGCGACCAGCGCGGACCGCAGCGAGTCGAGATCCTCGACCTGGACCGAGGTTTCGGCCGCGCCGACGGCGGTCGGGAAATACAGGTCGAACACGGCGTCGAAGGTGGCGCGCTGCCCCGCGCGACGCAGCAGCGTCGCCGCCAGCGCGGCCCGCAACTGGTCCCGGTCGGCCAGCCCGAGCGCGTCGACCGCGGCAGCGGCGTCGACGGTTTCGCCCGTGCCGACCGCGATTCCGTGCTCCCGCAGGGCACCGGCGAACTCGACGAGCCTGTCCGACAGTCCCATGAGGACTACGCCGGGTCCAGGAGCCGGTCGAGGCGCAACTCGGCCGTGGCTTTGCGGTGGTCGGCCTGGTACTTGAGGATCACGCCGAGGCTGGCCTGGACCACCGGCTCGTCCAGGGTGTCGGCGCCGAGCGCGAGCAGGGTGCGGGCCCAGTCCACGGTCTCGGCGATCGAGGGCGGCTTGCGCAGATCCATCACGCGCAGCGCGCCGATCACGCGCACAAGCGAATCGGCCAGCGTCGCGTCGAGTTCGGGCACCTTGAGCGTGACGATGTCCCGCTCCAGCTCCGGTGTCGGGAAATCCAGGTGCAGGAACAGGCAGCGCCGTTTGAGCGCCTCGGACAGCTCGCGCGTCGCGTTGGAGGTCAGCAGCACGAACGGGCGGCGGGTCGCGGTGATGGTGCCCAGCTCGGGCACGGTGATCTGGAAGTCACCGAGGACTTCCAGCAGCAGCCCTTCCATCTCGACGTCGGACTTGTCCGCCTCGTCGATCAACAGGACGGTCGGGTCGGGGTTGCGGATCGCGGTGAGCAGCGGGCGGGGGAGCAGGAACTCCTCGCTGAACACGTCGTCGCGGGTGTGCTCCCAGGCTTCATCGCGACCGGCGGTGATGCGCAGCAGCTGTTTGGCGTGGTTCCACTCGTAGAGCGCGCGGGCCTCGTCGATGCCCTCGTAGCACTGCAGGCGGATGAGCTCGCTGCCGGTGGCCTGCGCGAGTGCGCGCGCCAACTCGGTCTTGCCGACGCCGGCCGGCCCTTCGACCAGGAGCGGCTTGCCGAGGCGGTCAGCAAGGAACACCGTGGTGGCGACCGGGGTCGACGCCAGGTAGCCGGCCCCGGCGAGCTGCTCGACCACCTCGTCGACCGAGCTGAACAGCGGTTCCTGCATCGCGCCTCCCTGCGTGCCACCGATCACCCATTGTCGGTCGTCGCGGGCGTACTGGCGGGTAGGGGGTGCGCAAGGTCACGCCGTCAGTAGTAGATCGGGCCGACCGCACCGCCACTGGCGATGATCGGGTCGCCGTTGAGCGCGACGCTGCGTGGGCTGGCCAGAAACGCGATCACCGAGGCCACCTCCTCCGCGGTGACGATCCGACCGATCGAGATGGCCGCGCCGAACTCGCGTTCGACCTCATCGACGGTGATCCCGCGCGAGGCGGCGTTGGCGGCGAGCGCCTTGGTCATCGTGTCGGTGCGGGTGGCGCCGGGATGCACGACGGTGACGTTCACCCCGCTCGGCCCCAGCTCGTCCGCCAGGTTCTTGCTCAGCGCGGCGACGGCGACATTGCGGATCGAGCCGGTCACCGAGCCCGTGCGCCGCGCGGCCAGGCCGCCGACGTTGATGATTCGACCCCAGCCGCGCTCCACCATGCCGGGCGCGAAGGACCTCGCGCAGCGGAGGTAGCCGCGCACCTTGACGTTGATCTCCTCCTCAAGCCGGGATTCCTCGATCACGCCCGGATTGGTCATGGCCGCGTTGTTGACGAGAATGTCGACTCCGCCGAACCGCTCGATGGCGGTCGTGGCCATGGCGGCGACCGAGGCATCGTCGCCGGTGTCCGCGCCGATGCCGATCACCCGAGCCCCGGTCTCGGCCGCCAGCACCGCGGCCGCTTCGATGGCGGCCTGCGCGTTGCGGCCGATCAGCGCGACGGCGGCGCCTTCCTGGGCGAGGGCCCGGCCCACCGCGAAACCGATGCCTCGGCTGCCTCCGGTGACCACCGCGCGCTTGCCCGCCAACCCCAGGTCCATCGGATGTCCTCCTCGCCGCAGATGCTCGAACATCATTTTGCACCTGGCCGCTCGTCACATCGGCGGGGCTGGTCGGGTCGCGGTGGTCAACGGTGTGCCCGTGCAGTTGTGGGCCTGGCGGTAGGCGGCGTGCAATGTCGTGTCGTGGGCGATCAATCCCGGTAGATCGATACCAGAGGGCGCGATGGCACGGAGGGCGTCGGACGCGTAACCCGGTAGGGACATCGCCGAGTCGTCGGATGTCGATGGATCGTTGGCCGTGCCGAGAATCTGGTCGATGTCGGTCAACGCGGTCGTGATCGCCTTGCCGTAGGCGGCGGTGAGCCGGTCGCCGCCCTTGACCACTCCGGTGGGGACCTTCTGAAACGTGATCAGACTGGTGGCCCGGTCGGTACGCAACACGGTGATCGACTGGGCGATCTGTTCGCGGGTCGGATGCTTGGAGACCACATAGAGCGCGGCGATCTGGGCGGCATCCCGCTGTGTCTGGAGGTCGGTGTCGGCCGAGGACACCGCGTTGAACCAGTCGATCACGGCTTGGCTGGGAGCGGGCGGCTTGGTCGGGGTCGGCGTGGGGGTCGCGGTGCCGGCTGCGGGGCCGGACGAGCAACCGGTCACCCCGGCGATGGTGACGAGCAGTACCGACGAGATGATCGCGAGCCGGCGCAGCATCGGTCCTCCTTCGTCGCCGTCGCCCATGACGGTAGGGCGGTCGGTCGGGCCGGTCCCTAGTCTGGTTCCTCGCTCTGCGTTGGCGTGATCGTCGCCAGAATCGCCTCACCGTACTTGGCTAGTTTGTTCTCGCCGACGCCGCTGATGTTGCCCAGTTCGGCCAGGCTGCCGGGCGAGTCCGAGGCGATCTGGCGCAGCGTGGCGTCGTGGAAGATCACGTAGGCCGGCACGCCCTGTTCCTTGGCGGTGGCCGCGCGCCAGGACCGCAACTGCTCGAACAACCCGGCGGCAGGCCCGGTCAGCTCGACGGCGGGAGCCTTGCCCTTGCCGCCGGACGAGGACCGCGATCGTGTCTTCACGCGTTCGGGATCGCGGCGCAGCATCACGTTGCGCTGCTTGCCGAGCACCTCGCCGCTGGCCTCGGTGAGTACCAGCGTGCCGTAGTCACCCTCGACCGTGATCAGGCCCTCGGCAAGCAGCTGCCGCGCCACCCCGCGCCATTCGCTCTCGTTGAGTTCGGTGCCGATACCGAACACGGTCAACGTGTCGTGATCATGCTCGATGACCTTCGCGGTCTTGCGGCCCAACAGGATGTCGATGACCTGGCCCGCACCGAACTTCTGCCGGCGCTCCCTGGCCAGCCGGAACACCGTGGACAGGAACTTCTGCGCGGCGATCGTGCCATCCCACGACTCCGGCGGCGAAAGGCAGGTGTCGCAGTTGCCGCACGGCTCGGCGGACTGTCCGAAGTAGTTCAACAGCCGCACCCGACGACACTCGACGGTCTCGCACAACGCGAGCATGGCCTCCAGATGTGTGCCCAGTTTCCTGCGCTGCGCTGCGTCGCCCTCGGACGTGTCGATCATCTTGCGCTGCTGCACGACATCTTGCAGGCCGTAGGCCAGCCACGCGGTCGAGGGCAGCCCGTCCCGGCCCGCGCGGCCGGTCTCCTGGTAGTAGCCCTCGACCGACTTGGGCAGATCCAGGTGCGCGACGAAACGCACATCGGGTTTGTCGATGCCCATGCCGAAGGCGATGGTGGCCACCATGACCAGACCGTCCTCGCGCAGGAACCGCGCCTGGTTGGCCGCGCGCACCCGCGAGTCGAGGCCGGCGTGGTAGGGGAGTGCGGGAATCCCGTTCTGCACCAGGAACTCCGCGGTCTTGTCCACCGACGCCTTGGACAGGCAGTACACGATGCCGGCATCGCCCGCGTGTTCGGTGCGCAGCAGGTCGAGCAGCTGCTTCTTGGGCTCGTTCTTGGGCGCGATCCGGTACTGGATGTTCGGCCGGTCGAAACTGGACACGAAGTGCTTGGCCTGCTCCAGGTTCAACCGCTGCGCGATCTCCGCCGCCGTCGCCTCGGTCGCCGTCGCGGTGAGCGCGATCCTCGGGATCGAGGGCCAGCGTTCGTGCAACGTGGACAGGTTCAGGTAGTCGGGCCGGAAGTCGTGGCCCCACTGGGAAACACAGTGCGCCTCGTCGATCGCGAACAAGGCGATCTTCCCGCGCTCCAGCAGACCCAGCGTCGACTCGTTGCGCAACCGCTCCGGTGCCAGGTAGAGCAGGTCCAGCTCGCCGGCCAGGAACTCCTGCTCGACAAGACGCCGCTCCTCGAAGTCCTGGGTGGAGTTGAGGAACCGGGCCCGGATGCCCAGCGCGGCACACGCGTCGACCTGGTCCTGCATCAGCGCGATCAACGGCGAGACGACCACGCCGACACCGGGCCGCACCAGCGCGGGGATCTGGTAGCACAGCGACTTGCCGCCGCCGGTCGGCATCAGCACCAGCGCGTCGCCGCCGCCGATGACCTGCGACATGATCTCCTCTTGCTGACCACGAAACGTGTCGTAGCCGAAGACCCGGTGCAGCACATCGGCGGCGTCGGTCAGCTGGTCCTGATCTTGCTGGAGTTCCACCCGAGCGAGTTTAGGCGCCCGGCCCGACAGCCCCGAAAACCGTGCGGGAAATTCGTCACCCGAACGTGCGTATGAGGAGGGCCCGGTCCTGGCGCGGCCGATTCCGGGCCCTCCGACCTGCCGGAGAAGTTGGTCCCGCCCTCGTCGTTACCTGCCTAGCTCCACGTTCTCCAGCACACCCAGCGCGTCCGGCACCAGCACCGCCACCGAGTAGTACACGCTGACCAGATAGGAGATGATCGCCTTCTCGCTGATGCCCATGAACCGCACGGACACGCTCGGCTGCACCTCGTCCGGGATGCCGCTGTGCTGTAGGCCGATCACGCCCTGATCGTCCTCGCCGGTGCGCATGGCGATGATCGAGGTCGTGTTGTCCGGACCGATCGGCAGCTTGTCGCAGGGCAGGATGGGCACTCCGCGCCAGCCGATCATCGCCCGGCCGTCCACCACCACCGGATCCGGATAGACACCGAGCCGGTTGCACTGCTTGCCGAACGCGGCGATCGCCTTCGGATGGGCCAGGAAGAACCTGGTCTTGCGCCGTAGCGTCAACAGCTGGTCGAGGTCCTCCGGCGTCGGTGGGCCGCTCCGCGTCGGGATGCGATGCCTGAGGTCCGCGTTGTGCAGCAGGCCGAACTCGGTGTTGTTGATCAGGTCGTGTTCCTGCCGCTCGCGCAGCGCCTCGATGGTCAGCCGCACCTGTTGCTGCGTCTGGTCCATCGGCTCGTTGTAGAGGTCGGCGACGCGGCTGTGCACGCGCAGCAGCGTCTGGGCGACCGCGAGTTCGTACTGGCGCGGTTCCAGTTCGTAGTCGGCGAACGTGCCGGGCAGCGCGTACTCGCCGCTCTCGCCCGAGGCCAGGTGGATCTCGGCCTCACCACGCCGGTTCTGCGGCAGGCTCGGTCGGGACCTGAACGCCTCGACCTGGGCTCGCAGCGCGTCGGAGGAGTCGACGACCTCCTGGAACGCCTGCCTGGTCAGGGTCAGCACGATGCACGGGGTCACCGCCTTCACCGCGTAGGGCCACGAGCCCTCGGCCAGCAGCGCGTCCGCGCCGAACTGGTCGCCGTCGGCGAGCGCGTCGAGCACGACCTCGTCGCCGTACTTGCCCGACCCGACCCGGTTCGCCCGCCCGTGCGCGAGCAGATACACCTGATCAGCGGCCTGACCCGGCTCGACCAGCAGGTCGCCTGCCGTGTACTCGCGCTGGGTGAACCGGCCTGCCAACGCGATCAGCGCCAGCTCGTCGGTGAACCCGCGCAGCAGCGGCAATTCGGCCAGCTCGGCCGGGATCACCTGAACATGCGAGCCCACGTTGGTGAACTCGATCCGGCCATCGCCAAGGGTGTAGGTGAGCCTGCGGTTCACCCGGTACACCGCGCCCCTTGCCTCCACCCACGGCAGGTGCTTGAGCAGGTAGCGCGGCGTGATGCCCTGCATCTGCGGGATGGTCTTGGTGGTGGTCGCCAGCTTGCGGGCGGCCGCCGTGCCCAGGCTCAGCTGCGATGTTTGCGTCGCGGTATTCGGTTGCTCGGTCTGTGTCATGACCGCGGACTCCCCGTTCCGGTCCCGTCAGCCTTCGCGGCCGATTTCCACGTACTCCAGCATGGCCATCGCGTCCGGCACCAGAACCGCAGCGGAATAGTAGGTGCTGACGAGATAGGAAAGAATCGCCTTTTCACTGATATTCATGAATCGCACGGAAAGGCCTGGCTGATATTCGTCGGGAAGTCCGGTCTGATAAAGGCCGATCACGCCCTGGTTGTCCATGCCGGTCCGCATCACCAGGATCGAACTGGTGCGCTGCTCGGTGATCGGGATCTTGTTGCACGGGAAGATCGGCACGCCGCGCCAGGCCGGCACCTGGTTCCCGTTCACGTCGACGCTGCCAGGGTAGAGGCCGCGGTTGTTGAACTCGCGGCCGATCGCCGCGATCGTCCTCGGGTGGGCCAGCAGAAACGCGGGCTCCTTCCACACCAGCGACAACAGCTCGTCGAGATCGTCCGGGGTGGGCGGGCCGGACTGGGTGGCGATCCGCTGGTCAAGGTCGACGTTGTGCAGCAGGCCGAAGTCGCGATTGTTGATCATCTCGTGCTCCTGCCGCTCGCGCAGGGCCTCGATGGTCAGCCGCAACTGCTGTTCGGTCTGGTTCATCGGCTCGTTGTAGAGATCAGCAACCCTGGTGTGCACCCGCAGCACGGTCTGCGCGACGCTGAGCTCGTACTCACGCGGCGACTCGTCATAATCCACGAACGTGCCCGGCAGCTCGTACTCGCCCTCGTGGCCCGAGGCCAGGTCGATGCTGGCCTCGCCGTGGTTGTTCGCGTCCACCGCGGCACTGGCCTGGTAGAGCACGATCTGCGCGCGCAGCGACTCGGACTGCTCGGCCAGTTCCTGGAACGCGCCTCGGGACAGCGCCAGCAGCGTGCCGCTGGTCAGCGCCTTCACCGTGAAACCCCAGGTGATGTCGGAATCGGTGAGCACCTGCTCGCCGAAGTAGGAGCCACCGGTCAGCACGTCCAGCACGCTCTGCTCGCCGTACTTGCCGGCGCCGATCTTGTTCACCTTGCCGTGCACCAGCAGGAACACCTGATCAGCAGGCTCACCCTCGGCCACAAGCACGTCGCCGGTCCCGAACTCGCGCTGCTCGAACCGGCCGGCCAGCGTGTGCAGCACGTCCGCGTCGTCGTAGCCGCGCAACGCCGGCAGTTCACCGAGTTCGGCCGGAATGACCCGGCACTGCGAACCGGTCTGCACGAACTCGACGCGGCCATCGCCGACGGTGTAAGTCAACCTGCGGTTCACCCTGAACGTCCCGCCCGGCACGTCGATCCAGGGCAGCAGCTTGATCAGCCAACGCGATGATATGCCATGCATCTGCGGCACGGACTTGGTCGTGGTGGCCAGGTTCCGCGCGGCACCGGTACCGAGGCTCAGCTGTGACTGGCCGGCATCACCGTCGACATTGGACTGTACTTCGGTCACAACACACACTCCTCAAGCGATCAACCGACCGGCTGTCGACGGGCACTATTGAAGGACCGAGCCCGCCGTTGAAGGCAGTTCGGTCACTTACGGACGTTCGCTGAAACCCGCGAAATTCGCGGAACTGGCTTCGCGGAGCTGGGAAGAGGGAGCCGCTTGCTGACAGGGGGACGCTAGCACCGCCGTTCGTAGGCTGGCAGTCGCCCGAACGGGTTGCGCGAAGGTGTTATTCGGTCCAATTGATCATGCCCCGCATCACCCGAACGGCCGAATTGTCGGCGAAGATCGACGCGTGGAATTCACCCGTCGATACCAATGTTCGTCACCGTCGAGTAGGAATTCATGATGCCAGTGGCTCCGACCCCTTTCCCGCTGGGCTGAACGGGCTACCGCTATTTCGGCCGACGCGCGCGGGCCGCGGCACGCCGCGCGACTACCGCGCCGCCACCGAAAATGATCACCACAGCGGTCAGTGCCCAGCGTCGCTCGGTATTTCGTTCCTGGTCGGACGGTTTTGCCAGCAGTTTCACCTGTGGCAGCGCGACCCTCGGACTGGTCGGCACCGGTAGCGGTGGCGGGGAATTCGGCGGGGTCGGCGGCACCGGGGTCGTTGTCGGCGCGATGGTCGTTGTCGGCGGGATGACCTGCGCCGGAACGGGTTTCGGTGTCGTCGTGGTCGGCGGAGGAGGCGGTGGCTGGTGCGTTGTCGTGGGTGGTGGTGGCGGGGGAGTTGTCGGTGGCGCCGGTGTGGCCAGGCAGCCCGCCATGTCGGTTTCCTTGGCGGGGGACCAGTTGGCCAACTGGATCGCCGCACCCGAGCCGTCCAGCGGAATTCGGTACAACCGGCTTTGTCCGAGCACGTCGTCGGCGATCGCGTACATGGTCTGGCCGGACAGGACGACCGAGCCGTAAGCGGCCCAGCCCGGAAGCCCTTGCACCGAGCGCACTTCCCGTACCGCACCCGAGTTCGGATCGATGCTCACGATCGACGCGGAACCGGCCAGGTTGCCCCGCACGCCGTAGAGCAGGCCGTTCGCCGTGTTCACCGCGAAGTCGTCCACGTCCTCGGCCAGCCATTCGGGATGCAACGGCACCGTCCTTGCCAGCGCACCGAAATCGCCGCTCGACGGGTCCACCCCGATCGCGTACAGCGATCCCTCCGCCCGGACGTAGAGGTCGCCGCCCAACACTGCGCCTGCCACCGCGTCGGAGAGCCGATCGCCTGCCCCGCGCACGTGTCCGAGGTCGGACAGCGTGCCCTGCGGGCTGATCCGCACCAGCCGGCCATCGCCCCCGGCCGCGATGCCATACACCAGATTCTGTTGTGCGGCATAGCCGATCGCGTTCACGCGATATCCCAGTTGAGTCACGGTGGAACTCGATCCCGTGTCCAGGTCCACGCGCAGCAGGGTGGACGTGTCGTCGCCCCATTCAGCCGTTCGGACCTCAAGTGCGACACAGTTGGTGGTTGCGGCTCCGGCTCGGGCGGACAAAAGGGACAGCGCCGTCACCACAATGACGCAGGCGATTCCCGCTATGGCGTAAATCCCCGTAAATCGGCTCCATGAGCCGGCAGTACTTGGTCGCTTTGTCACGGGCCACCAGTTCTGATCGTTCAGCAACTTGGGGGTATGGGTCCACCGTAACCCGTGTTCTAATACGGGCCAAGGAGGACAGTGCTGAATGAATATCTATGTTGCCGGGATGATCTGGGTGCTGGTTCCCGCGCTCATTGCGGTGCTGATCGCCTTACTCATCCACCGTCGGCATCCAGCCGAAAAGCGATCGGCCAACAATGACTCGGCCGGCAATGTATTCACAATTGTCGGCGGACTTCAAGCGGTGTTGATCGCATTCGTGCTCATTTCTCTTTTCGACAACGTGAGTACCGTGTCCACGGACTCCTACACCGAGGCCAACGCCGTTGTCGCGATCTACTGGGACGCCGACTCGCTACCCGCCCCGGACCAGAACAAGATCCACCAGCTCTGCCTTGCCTACACCGACACCGTGATCAACACCGAATGGACCCAACTCCAGCACGGCGCCACCTCGGTCACCGGCCCCGGCTGGCAGCAGCTACAGAACCTGCACACCGCGGTCACCACGGCGGCCGTCGACAACAGCGACAACTGGCGGCTCAACGAGAAGACCGACGCGGCCACCCAGCTCTGGCAGGTCTTCCAAGCCCGGCAGAGCCGGCTCGCGGCGGCCAGCGGCGGCGGCGTCAGCTTGGTCGTGTGGCTGGCCATGATCGTCGGCAGCCTGCTCACCCTCACCCTGGCCTACCTGTTCGGCGGGGCCAAACTCCTGCCGCACGTGATCATGGTCGGGGTGCTCGCCGGCACCATCTCCCTGCTGCTGTTCGCCGTCTACCAGATGCAGGACCCGTTCACCGGCGGAGCGGCGGTCGGACCGGACGCGTTCACCACCGCGGTGAGCCGACTTCGGTAGCCTGCCGGTTGATCGAACCGCGAGCCGGATGCTTGTACGGTTGATCCCGACGCGTGCCCTGCCACCACGAGGGAGACCCATGATCACCGACACGGTCACCGAACAGGTCGTGCTGCTCACCGAAACCGGCGAATCGGCTGGCATCACCCCCAAAGCGACCGTGCACACCACGGACACCCCGCTACACCTCGCGTTCTCCTGCTACCTGTTCAACACCGACGGTCAACTACTGCTCACCCGCCGCGCCCTGTCCAAACCGACCTGGCCCGGCGTCTGGACCAACAGCTGCTGCGGCCACCCCGCGCCAGGCGAAAGCCTCACCGACGCCGTCCGGCGCAGGCTGCGATGCGAACTCGGCATCACCGTCACCGGGCCGGAGCTCATCCTGCCCACGTTCCGCTACCGCGCCGTGATGACCAACGGCCTTGTCGAGAACGAGATGTGCCCGGTGTTCCGTGGCTTCAGCGACGAGGTCGCCACCCCCGCTCCCGACGAGGTCGACGACGCCCAGTGGGTCGACTGGTCCGACCTCGTCAGCGACGTCGTCGCAGGCCGACGCGCGATCTCGCCCTGGTGTCTCGACCAGGTCACCGCACTGGCCACCCTCCCGGCCGACCCGTACGACTGGCCCACCGGCGACCCGGCCACCCTGCCCCCGGCCGCCCGGATCTGAGCCGAGGCCGGCGCACCGGCTGACCAGCACCGACACTGCCCAACCGCGTAGTCCCCGGCGCGCCGCGGCGTCAACACGCCAGATCCCGTCCGCGTGATGTCGTACTCTGCGGATACTCTCGAACATGGGTTCGGCAACGTGAGGCCCACGTTGCCGAGTCGCATCTGGCTGCCGCGAACTGGGAGAAGAAGGCTCTGTGACTGCTGAGACCCTGTACGGGGCCGACGACCTCACCCACCTGGAAGGTCTTGAAGCGGTCCGCAAACGACCCGGCATGTACATCGGCTCGACCGACAGCCGGGGCATCAACCACCTCTTCACCGAGATCGTCGACAACGCCACCGACGAGGGCATCGGGGGCAACGCCAGCAAGATCGTGGTCACCTTGCACGCCGACGGCAGCGTCCAGGTCGACGACGACGGCCGCGGCATCCCCACCGGCACGCACGCCAAGTCCGGCCTGTCCGGCGTCGAACTGGTACTGACCCGGCTGCACGCGGGCGGCAAGTTCGGTGGCTCCGGATACAAGACCTCCGGCGGCCTGCACGGCGTCGGCGCGTCGGCCGTCAACGCGCTGTCCCGCCGCTTCGATGTCACGGTCAAGCAGGAGGGCAAGATCCACGCGATGTCCTTCGCGCACGGCGTGCCCGGCGAGTTCGACGGACCCGGCCCCAAAGCCAAGTTCACCCAGCGTTCCGGCCTGCAGATCGTCGGCAAGATGAAGCGCGGCGAATCCTCCGGCACGTCCATCCGCTACTGGTACGACCCGCGCTACTTCGACAACGGTGCTGCCCTGGACGTCGAGGCGGTGCAGGCCAAACTGCGCAACACGGCCTTCCTGGTGCCCGGCGTCAGCTATGTGCTGCGCCAAGCCCTCGACGACCGCATCGACGAGCACACCTACCACTTCGCCAACGGCCTGCTGGATATGGTC
>DASYBO010000258.1:0-39015 GCA_036500685.1 Pseudonocardiaceae bacterium
CGTCATCCACCTGCACGGCGGCGACCCGACAACGGCCGCCGCGACGCTGCGCGCCACCCCCGGTATCGCCTACGCCGAACCGGACCAGGTCATCTCGACCGAGTCCACCGGCGGCACCGCGTTACCCAGCTGGGTCGGCAAAGCAACTCAAGCGCCCGCCGCCAGTGGCTTACCGAGCAACTACGGCCTGACCTCGTCGTTGCAGAGCTTCCTCAACGCTGGCGGCGTCAACGCCGAAGGCGCGTACTCGGCCATCCAGAACAAATTCGGCCAATTGCCCGGCGCGGGTGAGCTGATCACCAACGTGTCCATCGGCGACCTCACCGACCAGAGCATGGCCGCCGCTGGCGACAACTACGTCAAAAGCTACGGCCCCACCACGATCGTGCAGAACGGTCAGCGCTACCTCGACCTGCCATCCATGCCGCTGATCCCGACCTACACCGCGAGCCCCGCCGGCACCCTCGACCCGACCGGTTCGGCCGAGCAGGAGGACCCGAGCATGGGCGAGGTCATGCTCGACTTCGGCGTGATGGCCCCGCTGCCGCACAACGACCAGCGCGCGGGCGCCACCGGCACCGGCGCGACCGACCTGCTCGGCATCGCCCCCGGCGCCCAGTACCGCCTCGTCGTGCCGCAACAGCCCACCACCGACCAACTTCCGGTCGCGCTCCTCGCCGCCGCACGGCAGAACCCCCGGCCGAACGTGATCACCGCCAGCCTCGGCTTCGGCACCGACGCGCAGGGCTTCCCCGGCCGCTACCTTGAGGACGACCCGATCGAGCAGGCGGTGATCGCCGCGATCGTGCAGGAGTACCACATCGTCGTGTGCATCTCCGCCAATGACGGCACCCGGCTCTACACGCCGACCGCGGTCGGCCCCGACGGCGGCAGCACCCCGACCGACGTGACCCGCGACCCGAGCAAGACCACCGACATCAACGACGACGCGAACTCGACGACGCCGAGCCAGATCCTGGACAGCGGCGCCATCGCCGTCGGCGGCACCACCCTCGACGACACCTTGGCCGTGCCGACGCAGAACGGGGGAGCGCAGGCGCACAACGGAACCTGGGCCGCCATCCGCACCGACGGCTCCGGCGCGTTCTCCTCCGGCTTCGGCAGCCGCATCGACGTATCCGCGCCCAGTGACGGCATTCCCGCGTTCGAACACCCGCAGGGCGGGACCGCGCAGACCGTGCGAACCGTGCTCAACGGCGGCACCTCGGCGTCCGCCCCGATGACCGCGGAGGCAGCGGCGGTCGTGTTGCAGGCCGCACGCTTGACCGGACAGAGCATCAACCCGCAGCAGGTCCGAAACCTGCTCGAACACACCGGCCGCGCCGTGGCCACTCCGCCGCAGGCCGACCAGCACCTCAACGTCGGCCCGCAGATCGACGTGACGGCCGCAGTCAACTTGGTGCTCTCCAATGCACGAGGTTCGCAACAACGTCCACAGATCGCGCGGGTCTCGGTCGCGCACCGGCAGACCGTCGGCGCGCTCGGCGGCGACTTCACCGAGGCGACCGACCCGAACCTGATCGACCTGCAAGGCCCGTCCGGCACGGGGGAGGGGCTCGTCGGTCCGGTCACCATCGCCGGTGACGTCACCGGCCTGCCGGTCAACCGCCCGGTCGACTACGTGCTCACCGTCGGGCACCAGCAGTTCCATTCGGCGACGCCGGCGATCCGGCTGACCCCGACCGAACTGCTCACCGCGGCGGGCCAACCCGTGATCGCCACCGCGAACCGCACCATCGGCTATACGTACGCGGTCCGCGTCGACGGTCACGAGGTCGCGTCCGCCCAGCGGCAGCTGACGTTCAGCCCCACGGACGGCGGCTACGTCGAAGCGCAGGCGCCGGTCGCGCCGGGCACCGTGGCGGCGGGCAAACCGGTCACCGTGCACTACGACCTGACCGGCGTGCGCAAGGTGGCCAAGCCGGAGCTCGTGGTCTCCACGGTCGGTCACCCGAACCCGGCGACCGGGCCGATCTTCACCGCCGCGTACACGGTCGCGTTGACCGGAACGAGTGGTTCGGTGACCGTGCCGGCCAGCGCGTTCGACGACGGCGGTGGCGTGTACGGCATCGGCATCGTCCAGGACTCGACCGGCACGCCGCCCTTCGGTCATCCCGTCTACGGCGAGTTCGCCACGATCCGGGTCAACGGTGGCAGCGCCGCCCAGCGCCCGGCCGCGCCTACCTTGTCCGCCAACGGAAGCACGGGCCACCAGGCCGAGGTGAGCAGGGCAGCGTCCGGTTTCGCCGTGCACTACGACGTGCGCGACGTGCCCGGTGCGACCGGTGCGGCGGTGGAGTTCTCCGCGCCGTCGCCGACGCTGTTCAACTCGCTGAACACCTTCAGCAACGCGAACGGAACCGTGCGCGACCATGACGGCGTCGACGCCGGTTCCGTTGCCTACCAACAACTCGGCAACTCCGCAGGCGTCGCCCAGTTCGACGCGGCCACGCTCGGCCTCACCGGTTCCCTTGCCTACAACGTCCGTGTGTTCGCCACCGACCACAATGGACACATCATCGGGCAGGCATCGCCGACCTCGCAGCTGATCTTCGACGACGGCATCACCCCGAACGACGGCACCGTGGCCAGCTTCGGCGCCGCGACAACCGGTCCCTCGGTCGTCTCGGTCCGCGATCCATCCGGCGCCGAATCCGTCCGCGAGTACCAGCCCGCGACCGGCACCTACAGCACCGTGCTGGCCACCGACACCTCCGGCAGCGGCGGCTACGACGTGCTCGGCGTCGACGCGGGCGCACAACGGACACTCTTGCTGCACTGGCACAGCGCTGGTTCCTGGTCGCTGGCCACCTACAACACCGCGAACGGGCAACTCGTCGCCGACGTGCCCGGTCCGGCAGGCGAACAGGCGAGCGGCGGCCGGGTCGACACCACCCGCCATCGCGGTGCCGTGCTCGTCCGGCGCGCCAGCGACAAGGCCGACCTGGTGCTCCCGGTCGACCTGGCCACCGGCACGGTCGGCTCGGCCATCCCTGGCGACCCGTCGGGCACGCCGGCCGGCAAGTACAGCCTGATCGACATCGACCAGGCCACCGGCGCGGTGCTGCTCTCGCACGTCGGCGGCGGCCTGATCTGCTTCAACGGCGGCGCCGCCAACGTCGCCAGTGTCAACATCGACACCGGCACGGCCACCGCGGCCACCTCGTCCGACGGCTGTTCCGACGCGATCGCGGACGACTCCGGCAGCGGCACCCTCTACCAGATGTCCTACCGCTCGTTCAGCGTGAACATCGCCGGCACCACCAACCTGGTCCCGGTGTCCGGCAACCCGCTCGCCGAGGGCAGCCCGATCGCGGTCAGGCAACAGCCCGCGCTCGGCCTCGCCGTCGACTCCGTGCACCACCTGGGCCTTGTCGCGTTCCAGACCCCGCCCAGCACGCCGCGGTTCGGCAACGTGCTCGGCGCGCTCTCGGACAACAACGCCACCAGCCAGCTCGCGGTCGTCGACCTGGCCACCGGCAAGACGGTCGCCACGGTGTCCGGGTTCGGCTTCGGCAACGGGCGCTTCGGCGGGGAGTACAACGCGTCGACCGAACGCTCGGTCCAACTCGATCCGGTCGCCCGGACCGGTTGGACGTTCGCGCCCGGCGGCGACGAGGTCCAGCAGTTCCGCTACTGATCCGACGAGTTGCCGGCGCCGCCCGTGATGGGCGGCGCCGGTAGTCAGTCCGATTCGGTGAGCCGGTCGAATCCGGGAGGTGCGGCGAGATGCACGCGATCGCGGCCGTTGTTCTTGGCGGCGTAGAGAGCCGAGTCTGCGGCCAGTTGCAGATCACCGAGATCGGTGATGCCGGGGCCGGGGTAGATCGCGCCGCCGATCGAGATGGTCAACTCGGTGATCTGCGCGTCGAGTCCCGCTGTCGTGGTCGCGTCCACGACGAGGGTGCGCACCTGGCGACGGATGCGTTCGGCGATCGTGTACAGCGCATCGGCGTCGACCTCGGGCAGCAGTACGGCGAACTCCTCGCCGCCCCAACGGCAGGTCGCGTCGTAACTGCGCACGGAGGAGTTGATCGCTTCCGCCACCCCACGCAGCACCCGGTCACCGGCGAGGTGACCGTAGGCGTCGTTGAGTTGCTTGAAATGATCGAGGTCGAGCATGAGCACGGCCAAGCTGGTGCGCGCGTCGATCGCGCGTTGCAGCGCGCTGGTCGCGATCTCGTGCCACCAGGCCGGCGTGTAGAGGCCGGTCTTGTCGTCGGTGCGCGACGCCTGCCGCAACTGGGGCAGCAGCACGCCGCGATGCAGCGCGATCAACCCGATCACCACACCGATCAGCAGTCGGGGATCGAGTTGGATGAGGCCGGCCGCGGCAAGGCCGATGCCCATCGCGCCCGCCTCGAAGATCTGCTCGCCGAACCCGCTGAACAGCTTCCCGGCCGGCAGGTCGGGCGAGGACACCAGGATCGCACCGAGGATCAGCGAGTAGTTGATCAGCCAGCGCACGACCGCGACCGCCAGCACCAACCCGATACCGACCCACCCGACCGGAATGCCCGGATGCGCACCGGGTCCGGCCATCAGCAGGACCGCCGAGGCCTGCGTGGCCAGCAGCACCGTCGCCGCGGAGAACACCCACTTGTAGAGCGGGCGCCTGCCGCGCCACACCCGGAACCAGACATACGTTTGGGTGAATACGACCAGTGCGGCGGCCAATGGCGCCGGCAGCACCAGCACCGCGGCGAAGTGCCACGGCGTCAGCCCGTCCACGAACGGCCCGGACCCGGCCGTGAGCTTGCGTTCCCGTTCGATCGACCGGGACAGTTCGATGTGTGCGACCGCGCAGCCGGCCAGCACGGCCAGCCGCGACCAGTCCGTTCCGGTGATGGGCAGCAGACCAGCGGTCGCTGCGATGGCCAGCGCGGCCAGCAGGTCCACGACCAGGACGTAGCTCAGGACGTACCGGGGAACGGCCCACAGTTCGAAGCCGCGAACCCACCGCCCTGGTCTGCCCACCCCACGGCCCTCGCTCGTTGACGGTCGTACGTCTGCGAATCAGCGTAACCGACCTGGGACCGATGGGATCAGCGCTGATGAGCGACCATGGAAACCGTACCCGGATGGCCCACCGGGGGTGGGCGACTGATCTGGTGGGAGGTGAACACGCCATGCGGGAGAACACCTGGTGAGTCCTAGCAACGCGTGAGCGGGGGGCCACGACAAATCGAACACCGTCTTCTCAGCTGCGATAACCCTGGCTGGACCGTCGGCTTCGCCCCGCTCCGCGCTCGGAAGGGGCGATGCCGCGCAGCCACGCGATCGAAGCGGCGAGGGCGGCGAGCACACCGGCGGCGCCGGCCAGCCCGACGACCAGTGCGGGTGTCCACGCCTGCGCGAGCACGCCGCCGAGCACGATGCCGATCCCCTGTGCGGTCTGCATCGCCGCGCTGGCCAGGCCGATCGCCTGGCCACGGGACGCGTCGGGCACGCGTTGCACGAACGCGCCCTGCACCACCATGTCGTGCGCGGCGAACACACCGGACACCGTCCACAGCGTCACCGACAGCACAAGGCCCGGCACCAACGCGGTCGGGATCAGCACCGCGCAGGTCGCGACGGCCAGCGGCACCATCAGCCGAAGCCGCAGGTCGGGCCGTAAGCGTTTGAGCCACAGCATGCCCAGCACCGACCCGGCCGGAATGCCGCCGAGCAGCCAGCCGACCGCGGCCGTGCCGCCGTGGATCTGCGCCGCGTAGGGCACCGCGAGCGATTCGGGCACGACGTAGAACCCGTTGACGCAGGCCAACGCGACCAGCGCGCGCAACTGCGGGTCGCGGCCGACCAGCACGAACCCGCCGCGCACCATCGCCAACCAGCCTGGCGGTGACGCCCTGTCGGGCCGATGCCGGCGAACCCCGAACCGGACCAGCAGCGCGGACAGGACGAACGTGCCCGCGTCGATCGCCAGCGTGGTGTGCGTGCCGAGGAACGTCACCAGGGTCGCGCCGACTGCGATCCCGCCGACCAGGCCGAGCTGGTCGGTGGTGCGCATGACCGCGAGCCCGACCATGAACCGGTCGCCGGACAGGATCGAGGGCAGCATCGCGCCACGCGCCGAGGCGAACGGCGCGAACGGCAACTGCACCAGGCACAGCAGCACCACCAGCACCGCGATCGGCAGGCCGGGCACCACCATCACCGCGACCAGCACGGCCCGCACGAGATCGGCGAGCACCATCACCGACCGGCGATCGAACCGGTCGGCCAGCCCGGACAGCAGCGCGCCGCCGACCAGGTTCGGCAGGATCGTCATGGCATAGGTGAGGGCTGCCCAGACCGCCGACTGCGTCCGGTCGTACACCAGCACGGACAACGCGATCCGGGCCAGCTGGTCGCCGATCCTGGATTGCCCGTAGGCCAACCAGAGCGCGCGGAACTCGCCGACCGCGAACACGTCGCGGAACCGGGCAGCCGCCGCGACTTCCTCTCCCATAACGACCCCTGACCCCTGTGCCAAAGGACACCATCGCACAAGGTAGCGGCCCGGACACTCAGGATCATCGGACTGGCCCAGTCCTGGATCAGGAGCGGCTACTCGACGACATCCAGAACCCCACCGATATCGGACGCGACCGCGCGAATCCCCCTAGGCTCACCAACGGATGATCAGCGGACGAACCCGAGGGACAACAGTGATCGACGACGAAAGGCCCGAGGGCCTGGCCCGACTGCGGACCGCGTTGGCCGCCCGCGCCCAACTCAAGACCTGGTCCGAAGGCGCGGAGTTGATCGAACTCGTCCGCGCCGTGCACCGGGCCGGTTGGCTGACCCGGCTGCGCCAGGAGGCAACGGCCGAGGACCTGGCCACCATCGGCGGTGCCCCGGTCGAGCAGGTCGCGAACGTCCTCGCCGTGCTCACTGGGGCCGGCGTCACCGAGGGCAAGGCAGGCGTCTTCCGGCTGAGCCCGACCTTCGACGCGCTCGTGGCCGGCACCACCGGAGTCGACCTCGGCGAGACGCTCGACGGCCTCGACCTCGTGCGCGGCCGCGTCGCGCTGGCGACCGGCCGGGAGGACGGCATGACCGGCCAGCAGGCGCTGGTCGTGGCGCGGGACTGGGGCATCGGGCCGACCGAGGATGCGCAACAGCTCTACCAGGCCCTCTACGCGTCGATACCCGAATACCGCGCCCGACTCGAAAAGGGCGGGCCGCTGCTCGACGTGGGCTGCGGGATCGGCGCTGCCGTGCTGACCACGGCCACCATGTACGGCGACCTGCGCGCGGTCGCGATCGAGGTCGTGCCGGAGGTCGCCGTCGAAACCCGGCGCCGCGCCGAAGAAGCGGGCGTCGCGGACCGCGTCGAGATCCGCACCGCCGACGCGCGCACGCTGACCGAGGAATCCGCGTTCGAGATCTCGTTCTGGGCCCAGCCGTTCTTCGACCCGAGCACCCGCGCGGACACCCTTGCCGTGATCTTCCGCGCGCTGCGCCCCGGCGGATTGCTGCTGGTGCAGGAACTGTTCCCGCCGGTGTCCGAAGAGGACGGACCGAATGTGCGCGGTCTACTTGACCGGTTGGTCCTCGAACAACAGCACGCGTCGTTCGGCAGGACCGCGGAAGACCTCGCCGCCGAAGCCGCCGAAGCCGGCTTCCGTGACGCCGAGATCAGGGTCAACCTACTGGGCCGGCTTGTGCTTACGCGTAAGCCGTGAGGAGGTGGCGCGCGGTGCGCAGCAGGCTCCGCGTGTCCAACCGGCCGTCACCGAGCCCGAGATCGACGAGCGTGTCGAACATCCGCTGATCCGGCGCGGCAGCGGCGACGGCCGCGTCGATCAGCCGTGGCGTTCGGGTCAACGCGGCGGCGAAGTCGGTGTGCCGCAGATGCCGGCCGAGCCGCGCGTCGAGCGCACGTTCGTACGTCCGCGCCGGCTCCGCTCCAACCGCCGCCGCGCCAGCCAGCGCACCGGAGGCGACCGCGTAGAAGATGCCCTCACCGGTGAGCGGATTGATCAGCGCGGCAGCGTCGCCGACCAGCAGCACCCGACCGTGCGCGACCGCGGGTCGCCCGGTGGACAGCGGCAGCCGGTGCGCGCGCAACTCCGTCGGCCGCGCGTCGGGGAGCAGGGCGTGCAGCCGCTGTTCGAGATGCGCGCGGGACAGGGGCGTGTCACGGAGGATCTCGCCGTAGCCGACATTGGCGCTGCCGTCGCCGATCGGGAACACCCAGGCGTAGGCGGGCCAGTTCGTCGCGGTCATCCGCAGGAGCTGTTCGCCGGTAGGCCACGGGTCGGCGGGCGCATAGCCCCGGATCGCCAATGCCACCGTCCCCGACTTCCCGGCACGAACACCGATCGCCCGACGAACAACGGATTCGGCGCCATCCGCGCCGATCACCACGCCCGCCGTGGTGCCGTCGTCCAGCACGACCTCGCGGTCACCGATGCTCAGCCCGCGCACGGAATGACGTCGTAACACCGCGCCGGCGGCGACCGCGGCGCGCACCAGCCGTTCGTCGAACACCGTTCGCGGCACGACGAACCCCGTTCGGACCGTTGTTCGCGCCGCGACCGCACCACGCGGCGAACACAACCGCAGCCGCGCGATCGGCGCCGAACTCGCCACCAACCCGTCCGGGTCCACGCCGAGCGCGGCGAGCACGTCCAACGCCTGCGGTGCGATACCGTCGCCGCACACCTTGTCCCTGGGAAACGCCGCGGCGTCGATGAGCAGCACCCGCGCGTCCGGCCTGGCTCGCAGCGCGCCCAGCGCCGCCGCGCAGCCAGCAGGCCCCGCACCGACGATCGCGACGTCCGTATCGGCCATGGCCCGACCCTACCGAGCGGCGACCCGAGGTGAGCGGGATGATCTTTTGGCTGGTCCCGACAAGTTCAGGCAATGCGCACTGTCGCCGCCAGCCTTTCATTACAGCCTGGAACACGAGAGTGTTCAGGAGGAGTGTTCGGGGGAGCGGGCGCGGTCGCCCAGCCCCATGTCTGGTGCAGGAGGGCTCGGTCGGTGTTCAGTCGCGTCGCCATCGTCAACCGTGGAGAAGCCGCGATGCGGCTGATCCACGCTGTCCGGGAACTCTCGGCCGAGACCGGGACCCATATCGAGACTGTCGCGTTCTATACCGACGCCGACCGGACGGCCACCTTCGTCCGTGAGGCCGACCTCGGCTACGACCTCGGCCTTGCCGCCAACCGCCCCTACCTCGACCTGGCCGTGCTGGAGCGCGCGCTGCGCGAGAGCGGCGCGGACGCGGCCTGGGTCGGCTGGGGTTTCGTCGCGGAGGATCCGGCCTTCGCCGAACTGTGCGAGCGCCTCGGCGTGACGTTCGTCGGCCCGACCCCCGAGGCCATGCGCAAGCTCGGCGACAAGATCGGCTCCAAGCTGATCGCCGAGGAGGTCGACGTCCCGGTCGCGCCGTGGAGCCGGGGCGCCGTCGACGACCTCGACACCGCCAAGCGGGTCGCGGCCGAGGTCGGCTACCCGCTGATGCTCAAGGCGACCGCGGGCGGCGGCGGCCGGGGCATCCGGATGATCGATTCCGAGGAAAGCCTGGTCGACGCCTACGAGCGGACCCGCATGGAGGCCGAGCGCGCGTTCGGCAGCGGCGTTGTGTTCCTGGAACGTCTTATCACCGGCGCGCGGCACGTCGAGGTCCAGGTGATCGCGGACGGCCAGGGCTCCGCGTGGGCGCTGGGCGTGCGGGACTGCTCGGTGCAGCGGCGCAACCAGAAGGTCATCGAGGAGTCCTCCTCGCCCGTGCTCAGCAAGGCCCAGACCGACGAGCTCAAGGCCGCCGCCGAGCGCCTCGCGCTGGCCGTCGGCTACCGAGGTGCCGGCACCGTCGAGTTCCTGTACCACCCCGGCGAGCAGCGCTTCGCGTTCCTGGAGGTGAACACGCGACTGCAGGTCGAGCACCCCATCACCGAGGCAACCACCGGCATCGACCTGGTCAAGGCCCAGCTGCACATCGCGGCGGGCGGCAAGCTGGAAGGGCGTCCGCCCGCCGAACTCGGGCACGCCATCGAGGCACGGCTCAACGCCGAGGACCCGGACCGCGACTTCGCGCCGTCCCCCGGCCGCATCGTCCGGCTCGACCTGCCGACCGGCCCCGGTATCCGAGTCGACACGGGCGTCAGCGAAGGCGACACCATCCCCGGCGACTTCGACTCGATGATCGCCAAGATCATCGCCTACGGCCACGACCGCGACGAGGCGCTGAGCCGCCTGCGCCGCGCGATGACCGAGACCATCGTGATCATCGCCGGTGGCGCCACCAACAAGAGCTTCGTGCTCGACCTGCTCGACCAGCCCGAAGTCATCGACGCGAGCGCCGACACCGGCTGGATCGACCGGGTTCGCGGTGAGGGCAGGCTGGTCGCGCATCGCGGCTCCTCGGTCGCGCTGGCCGTCGCCGCGATCGAGGCTTACGAGGACGCGGAGGAGATCGCCCGCCAGCAACTGCTGGTCACCGCGCACGGCGGCCGCCCGCAGGTGCAGCTGGACACAGACCGGCCGATCGAACTGAAGCTGCGTGGCGCCAGTTACCGCGTGCACGTCGGCAGGGTCGCGCCGCACCGGTTCCGGATCGCGGTCGGCGCCGGCAACGGCGCCCCGCACGCCGCCGACGTCGAACTCGAACGGTTCGACCGGCAGACCGGCCAGGTCGCCGTCAACGGCACCCGGTTCCGGGTCGTCACCGACACGCACGGGCCGACCCATCTGGTCGAGGTCGACGGCGTCGCGCACCGGATCAGCCACGACGAGGGCGGCGTGGTCCGCGCGCCCGCGCCCGCACTGGTCGTCGCCACCCCGCTCGCGGTCGGCGCCGAGGTCGAGGCCGACGCGCCCGTGCTGGTGCTGGAGTCGATGAAGATGGAGACCGTGCTGCGAGCGCCGTTCCGCGCACGCCTGCGCGAATGCTCGGTCGCGGTCGGCAGCCTGGTCGAGACCGGCGCGCCACTGCTGCGCCTGGAACCCCTCGGCGACGACGACAGCGACAGCACCGACCAGGACACCGCGACCGACGTCGAGATCGACCTGCCCGCCGAGCTGACCAACCGCCCCGCCGCCGAGCGCGTCGCCACTGGCCTGCGCGACCTGCGCGGCCTGCTGCTCGGCTTCGACGCTGACCCACTGGACGGCCGCCGCGTACTCAAGAACTACGTCGCGGCTCGGGCCCAGGTAGGTGGCAACCGGCCGCTGGCCCACGAAGTCGAACTGCTGGAAGTGTTCGCCGACCTGTCCGAACTGACCCGCAACCGCCCGGCCGGCACCGAAGTCAAGTCCGTCGCCCAGATGCACAGCCCGCGCGAATACCTGCACGCCTACCTGCAAAGCCTGGACGCGGACCGCGCAGGCCTGCCCGAGGCATTCCAACAGCGCCTCACCCAGGCCCTCGGCCACTACGGCGTCACCGACCTGGAGCGCACCCCGGAACTCGAGAACGCGGTCTTCCGGATCTTCCTCGCGCAACGCCGCGCCTCCCAGGACGCCGCCCTGGTCACCGCGCTGCTGCGGCAGTGGCTGACCGAGGCGCCCCCCGGCGAACCGCTGCTGGAAACCGCGGGCCTCACCCTCGAACACGTGGTCGCCGCCACCCAGCTGCGCTTCCCGGCCGTCGCCGACCTCGCCCGGTCGGTGGTGTTCCGCTGGTTCGCCCAGCCGATGCTGCGCCGCAACCGCGCCCACGTCTACTCCAACGTGCGCAAGCAACTCGGCTACCTCGACGCCAACCCGGACGCGCCGGACCGCACCGAGCGGATCGCCGCGATGGTTGGCAGCGCCGAACCGCTGGTCCGGCTGCTCGGCCAGCGCATCGACCGCAAGAACGCCGGCCTCGCGCCGCTGCTCGAAGTGCTCACCCGCCGCTACTACGGCAACAAGTCCCTGCACGACCTGCGGGTCAGCGAGGCCGCGGGCTGCACGTTCGTCATCGCCGAGCACCAGGAGGAGGGCGGCCGGTCGGCCGTGCTCACCACCGGCGTCGATTTCGCCGCCCTGCCCGACGTCGTGCGGGCCATCAACGAACTGGCCATCACCGACGACGTCGCCGCCGACATCTACCTCACCTGGGACCACCAGCCGGACGACCCGGACGCGATGGCCGCCGAACTGCGCGAGGTCCTCTCCGCCCGGCCGCTGCCGACCCAACTCCGTCGGGTCACCACCACGGTCGCCGGCCGCAGCGGCGCGGTCATGCACCACCACTTCACCTTCCGGCCCTCCACCACCGGCATCGCCGAGGAACGCCTGATCCGTGGCCTGCACCCGCTGATCGCGCACCGGATGCAGCTGGAACGGCTGCGGCACTTCGACCTCAACCGGCTGCCCTCCGCCGACGAGGAGGTCTACCTGTTCCGCTGCGTCGCGCCGAAGAACCCGTCCGACGAACGCCTCGTCGCCATGGCCCAGGTGCGCGACCTGACCCCGTTGCGGGACAGCGATGGCAGGCTGGTCGCGCTGCCCGCCGCCGAGGACACCCTGGCCGCCTGCCTTGACGCGATCCGCAAGGTCCAGTCCGACCGGCCGGCGCACAAACGCTTCGACACCAACCGGATCCTCATCTACGTCTGGCCGGCCAGCGAGATCACCGGCGAAGAACTGAACATGCTCGCCGAACGCGTCCTGCCCACCACGGAAGGCGCCGGCCTGGAAGAGGTCATGTTCCTCGCCCGCAGGCGCGACCCGCACACTCGCGAACTGGCCGACATCGCCGTGCGCATCGGCTACGACAACGACTCCGACGTACGTGTCCAGGTGGGCGAGCGGCCAACCGAGCCGATCCAACCGCTGGACGACTACCGCCAGAAAGTGCTGCGAGCCAGCAGGCGCGGCACCGTCTACCCGTACGAACTCACCGCGATGCTCGCAGGCCCAACCGGCGACTTCGCCGAATACGACCTCGACGGCGGCAAGCTCGTCCCGGTCGACCGACCGCGCGGCCACAACAGCGCCGCCATCGTCGCCGGCGTCGTCAGCACCCCGACCGACCTCCACCCCGAGGGCGTGTCCAGGGTCGTGCTCCTCGGTGACCCGACCAAATCCCTCGGCGCCCTGTCCGAACCGGAATGCTCGCGGGTCATCGCCGCGCTGGACCTGGCGCAGCAGCGCGGTCTGCCGCTGGAATGGTTCGCGTTGTCCTCCGGGGCGCGGATCTCGATGTCCTCGGGCACCGAGAACATGGACTGGGTCGCCGCCGCGCTCAAGCGCATCGTGGAGTTCACCCAGGACGGCGGTGAGATCAACATCGTGGTCGCCGGTATCAACGTCGGCGCGCAGCCGTACTGGAACGCCGAGGCCACCATGCTCATGCATACCAAGGGCATCCTGGTGATGACTCCGGACTCGGCGATGGTGCTGACCGGCAAACAGGCCCTGGATTTCTCCGGCAGCGTCTCGGCCGAGGACAACTTCGGCATCGGCGGCTACGACCGGATCATGGGCCCCAACGGCCAGGCCCAGTACTGGGCACCCAACCTCTCCGCCGCCCGCGACGTGCTGATGGCCCACTACGAGCACACCTACGTCGCACCCGGCGAGGTCGGCCCCCGCAACGCCGGCACCACCGACCCGACCGACCGGGACATCTCCGGCTACCCGCACGTGCTGGCCGGCAGCGACTTCACCACCGTCGGCGAGATCTTCTCGACGACCGCGAACCCGGACCGCAAGAAGGCCTTCGACATCCGCACCGTGATGCGCGCGGTATCCGACCAGGACCACGATGTGCTGGAACGGTGGGCCGGCATGGCCGACGCGGACACCGCCGTGGTGCAGGACGTGCATCTGGGCGGGGCGCCGGTGTGCCTGCTCGGGATCGAATCCCGCTCGGTCCCGCGCCGGGGTTTCCCGCCCACCGACGGACCCGACACCTACACCGCAGGCACCCTGTTCCCGCGGTCGTCGAAGAAGGCTGCCAGGGCGATCAACGCGGCCAGCGGCAACCGCCCCCTCGTCGTGCTGGCCAACCTCTCCGGTTTCGACGGCTCACCGGAGTCGCTGCGCAAGCTGCAACTCGAGTACGGTGCGGAGATCGGTCGGGCGATCGTGAACTTCCGTGGCCCGATCGTGTTCTGCGTGATCTCCCGCTATCACGGTGGCGCGTTCGTAGTGTTCTCCAAGGCACTCAACCCGTCCATGACCGTGCTCGCGGTCGAGGGCTCGTTCGCCTCGGTGCTCGGCGGGGCGCCGGCCGCCGCGGTGGTGTTCACCGCCGAGGTCAACCAGCGCACCGCGACCGACAGCCGGGTGACCGAGGCCGAGGCCCGCCTGGCCGCCGCATCCGGTGCGGAACGGGCCGAACTGGCCGCGCAACTCGCCGAGGTGCGGTCGGCGGTGCGGGCGGAGAAGCTGTCGGATGTGGGTACCGAGTTCGACCGGGTGCACAGCGTGCATCGTGCGGTCGAGGTCGGCTCGGTCGACGCGGTGGTGAGTGCGGCCGAGTTGCGCCCCCGCATCATCGACGCGATCAGCAAGGTGTGACCGAACTGAACAGCAGCGACATCCTGGCCATCGCCAACGGCGCGCCGGTGCACCTGACCGAGTCCGACGTGGCCGGCGTCGTCGCCAACCGGGCCAAGGTGGACGCGGCGCTGCGCGCGGCCGAAGGCCCTGTCTACGGCGTGCACACCGGCATGGGCCGCATGGTCGGCGTCCCGCTCGACGACAAGCAACAGGCCGGTCAGCAGGCCAACCTGCTGATCGGCCGAGCGGTCGGCGGCAAGCCGTGGCTGCCCGAACCGGACGTGCGCGCACTGCTTGCCGTGCGCCTGCGCGGTTTCCTCGCGCCGACCACCGGCGTATCCGCCGACCTCGTACGGTTCCTGGTCGACCGGATCAACGACGGCTTCATCCCCGCCGTACCCCGCGACGGATTGGGCAGCGCGGGCGAGATCATCCCGCTGGCACACGCCTTTCAAACCTTCCTCGGCATCGGCACCGTCCTCGTCGACGGCATGGAAACTTCCGCGTCGGCCGAACTCACCCGACGCGGCGTCCGCCCGATCACGTTGCGCCCCAAGGAAGGCGTGAGCCTGATCCAAGGCTCACCCCTGGCCCTGACCCACTCGATCATGCGCGGCGCGCAAGCCCGAACGGTCGTCGACCTGCACCGGCTCGCGACCGCGCTGACCATCGACGCCCTCGGCGCCCCGCGCGCCATCTACGACCCCCGCCTTGCCGGCCCCGACCCGGTACTCGCCGCGGTCCTGACCGAAATCCGCGCACGCACCGAAGGCGCACCGATCCGAACGGGCGTCGTGCAGGCGCCGGTATCGCTGCGGGTAGGCCCACAAGCCATCGCCCACGCCGTCCACACCCTCGACGACCTCGCCGAGGCCGCCGAAGTGCTCCTCGACACCCCCACCGACTCGCCCGCGTTCCTGGACGGCGCGTTCGTCTCGACCGCCGGCTACCACGCGGCCGGCCTCGGCCTGCGCATGGACGCGGTCACCGCGGCACTCGTGCACCTCGGCGAGATCAGCGCGCAGCGACTGCACCGGATGCTGGATCCCCAGTTCAGCGGCCTCAACGCCCAGCTCGCCGTCGACCCAGGCCCGCAGGCCGGCCTGTCGCCGATGCACAAGCGCGCCGTCGGCGAACTCCACCAACTCCGCCTGCTCGCCACCCCCGCGACGCTCGGTTCGATCGACACCTCCGCAGGACAGGAAGACGTGCAGGCCTTCGCCTGGGCGGCGGGGGAGCAGCTGCGCGCGGCCATGGGCAGGCTGCGCACCATCATCGCCTGCGAGCTGATCGGCGCCGCGCAGGCGCACCGCCTACGCGGCCGGCCGAGCGCACCGGCCCTGGCCAGCACCTACGACCGACTCGCCGACCTGGTGCCACCCGTTCTGGTCGATCGTCCCCTCGGGCCGGACATCCAGCGTCTGGTGGATTCGCTGCACTATTTTTGACGATGGCGCACGCGAACTCGGTCGAGATCGTCGAGGCGTTCTGGGACGCCGGCATTCCGGCCTGCTCGGCACCGAGGCGCCACCGATCTGGAACTGCCGGAATACTGAGTCCGACCGGATCGCCGCACGTGTTGCGAGGTAAGACATCCGGCTATCTGTTAACAGTTGAAGCCAATTGAACCAGCACAAGATCTTCGTTGGCCATTACGGGTTTTAACAGAATTCATTCATTTTTGGCAAATGTTTGGCTGTTGAGGCGTTGGGGAAACTCACTATGGTTTGTTGGTCTGTCGCCCCCTGCAAGGAGACAACTGTGCGTACGAAACAACATTCGCGCCTCACATGGCTCAAGCGACTCACTCTGACATTCACCGCCGTCGGGTCCATGGCCGGCTTCGCCCTCGTTGCGGTCCCGGCCGCGCATGCCTCCGTGGTCGGCTCGTGCACCATCTCCGGTTGTGACACGGCCCGTTCGGCCAACTCGACCTGGAATTCCCTCGGTTACCCAAGCCATCGTGGCTGGTACAACTGGCCCGACGGCGAATGCAACTACGCCGGCGGCACGTACTACAACGACGACGGCCAGCTGCCCCAGGGCGACTCGTTCCAGGAGTTCGACGTCAACCCGCGCGCCTGCGGCGCTCACCGGGATGCCGTGCGCATCGTCGTCGACATGAACAGCGGCGTTGTGTGGTATTCGCCTGACCACTACGCGGACTTCTACCAGCTCTGAGTAGCAACCGACAGCGATCCCGTGCCACCGTTTCATCGCGGTGGCACGGGTTCTCGGCTTTCAGGACAACGGTTGTTCGCCGAGTTGGTCCGCGCAGACGCGCAGCCATTTCATGATGATGTCGACGTGATCGGGTTCGGCATTCGCGAGGAGCAGGTTTTCGAAGTTCTGCACGTGCGGTGATGCCTGGGTGAGCCGTTTGCGGCCGAGGTTGGTCAGTGCCGTGCCGCGGACGCGGTGTTCGGGCGCCGGGTCGGCGCGGGTGATGAGGCCGGCCTCGGTCAGGCCGTCGAGGATGCGCAGCATCGTGGGCGCGGCGACGAACGAGCGGCGGGCGAGTTCGGCGTTGGAGGTGCCGGGGTGTTCGGCCAGCAGCGCGAGGACCGCGTACTGCGGTGTGGTGAGCGCGTACGTGGCCAGGGTGGCGTCCATGCGCGTTCGCAGGACCTGCTGCAACCGTTTCAGCGCGAACCCGATCGATTCGTTCGGATGCACATGGGAGCTCATGGCGCTAGCGTAGCGCAGAGTGTTAGCCTGCTAATACACATTAGGGGGCTAACTCAACGTGAACGAGCAACGCTTCACCATCGAGCCCGCAGGCCGCTTCGCTCTGTCGCGTTCGATCGAGTTTCTCGAGGCGTGGCCGGCCGCGCGACTGCCCGCGCGAGATGACGTGCTGCGGTTCGCGTACTGCGCAGAACACGACTGGCGACCGGTCGGTGTGCGGGTCGCGCAGTCCGGCGACCGCGTCGATGTCACGGTGGTCGGTCCGGGCAGCGCCGAGGAGAGCCTGCCGGCGCAGGTGGCGCGGATCTTCTCGCTGGATGTCGACGGCACCGCCGCCGACGAGATCGCGGGCCGAGAGCCGGTGGTGGCGCGACTGATCGAGGCGGCGCCAGGGTTGCGGCCGGTCTGTTTCTGGTCGCCGTGGGAGGCCGCGTGCTGGGCGGTGCTGAGCCAGCGGTCATCCATGCACACCGCGTCGATGGTCAAGCAGCGCATCACCGACGCGTACGGGACACCGGTGACTGTGGACGGTCGTGAACTGCGCGCCTTTCCGGCACCGCGAGTCCTGCTCGCCGCGCCCAGCCTGCCCTCGGTCAACCCGGTCAAGGCGGCCCGCATCCGCGACCTGGCCACCGCCGCGATCGAGGAGACGCTGACCGCTGCGGCGCTGCGCGCGGTGCCCGAGGACGAAGCCCTTGCCACGCTGCGAGAGTTGCCCGGCATCGGCGCGTTCTCGGCCGGTCTGGTGCTGATCCGGGGTGCTGGCGCTCCCGACGTGTTCGCCACCAGCGAACCTCGCCTGCTGGCCGCTGTCCGCGCCGCCTACGGCCTGCCGGAAGACGCGCCCGACGACAGCTATCGAGCCGTCGCCGAGCGGTGGCGTCCATTGCGTTCCTGGGTTTCGTTCTGGCTACGCGCCGCAGCGGGCGATAGGCGGCATTAACCGATTTCGAATCGAGTGAACGTACGGTGTTCGACCTGTGGAACACCAATGTCGGAAACAAGATCGAACGCGCATCATGCCCGCTCTGCACATCCTTTGACTTAATGTGAAATTTGGCTGCGCGGCGCTACTCCATTGGGCATAATTCACAGCGTAGGCCCACCCACTTGCCGTACCGACATGGCGGGTGTTCACGGTGCGTGGACTGGGCATACCGCCGGGCGTGGAGGGTACCGGCGGCCGAAGGAGGGATCGCGTCGAGCGAACCGCTCGATGCGAGTCAAGGGGTTGAAATCGGGAGGGAAATATCATGAGCAACGCGATCGGTGATGTGGAAGCCGCAGGCCAGGCGGTCAAGGTTGGCCTCACGGACATTGGCGACACCATCGAGAAGGAATTCGGCGGGGCGCCCGCACACGGGGCCGAGCCGACCACGACGACACCGGACAACTGCGGCCCGATGGGTTGCGACGACCCGGCACAGGTCTGATCGTCACCGCCGGGCCGACGCGATCGGGTCGCCTCGGCCCGGCGGTGTTGCGGTGAGTACCGGATGTGGTGACATAGAGCAGTGGCAGAGACACCGCAAGCGGCACGCGTCCGGCGACGGCGGCAAGCGGACGAGCTGTATTGGCGAGGGTGGGAAGCCAACAACGCCTGGCGGCTGGCTGAGGGCGCACGATTCTTGCGAAGGGCGCTCCGGCTGATCGAGCAGGACACGGACCCGGAAGCGATCGGAATCCGCATCCGGGTACTGGTCACCCTGGCGCCGTCGGAGGCCGAGACCCGCGACACCGACAGCGCGCTGGAACTTCTTGATACGGCGGAAAAGCTGCTGCCCGAGGTGGCAGACGAGATTCAGCTGGATCTGACGCCCGCGATCGCCAGCCAGCGTGGTTTGGTGCTGGGGCGGGCGAATCGCTGGGAAGACAGCATCGCCCAGTTGGGCATCGCCATCGCCCTGCGCGAACGGTCATACGCAGCAGGGGGATCCGGGCACGTCAGGTTGGCGATCAGCCTGATGAACCGGGCCAGCATGAACAATGCCGCCGGTCATCCGGGGCCTGCTACCCGCGATTACCGGCGGATGCTGCAGATCGTCGCGTCCGGCCGCACCGACAGTCGTGTCGATCAGGGGCCGCTGTCCGTCGCGGGTGCCAAGGCGCTGCACGGTCTCGCGGCCGTCGCCTGGCGGGTCGGCGACATCCCGCAAGCCCTTGCCTACTACGAGAAGGCGCTGGCCAGCTATGCCGAACTGATCCCGAGCGGCCTGCCGAAACTTCGGATGGACCAGGCGCAGACGCTGCTCACCGCCGGGCTCACCGAGGAGGCGGCCCGGCAGCTGGACGAGGCGCTGCCTGAACTGCAGCGGCTGCGCAACCACCACAACGTCGCCGAGGCCGAACTGCTCCGCGCGGCCGCCGCACTCGGCGAGGGCGATCTGACCGGGGCCCGGACCTGGGCCGAATCGGCGCGCCGTCGTTTTCACCGGCACGGCAACGATTCGCTGGCCGCGGAGGCCGCACTGGTTCGGCTGCGCGCGGACGCGGACGAGGCGCTCGGAAACCGCCGGGTACCGCCGAAACTCGTCGGCAGGGCGCTCGCGCTGGCCGGCACGCTCGCGGGCCTCGACCTGATCGACCAGTCCGGCACCGCGCGGATGCTCGTGGTGCGACTGGAGCTGTGCCGGGGGCGGGTGTCCGCAGCGGCCGAACAGCTCGCGCTCGTACCGAAACCGCGCCGGGTGACCCAGGTCGACCAACGCATGCTGCGCAGGCTCTGCCGCGCCGAACTCGCCGTTGCCAAGGGCGACCGACGGCGCGCGTTCGCCCAGGCCAGTGCCGGTCTCGCCGAACTGGGGCGGATCCGCGACCGGATGGGCGGAGCCGAACTGGTGTCCGGCACCGCGATGCACGGAGGGGCGCTTGGCCAACTGGCGGTGCGGCTGGTCGTCGAGCAGGACCGTTCGCCCGCTCGGGCATTGTTCGGCTGGCTGGAGCGGACCAGGGCGCAGGTGTACCGCTACCAGCCGCTGCCCGCGCCGGAGGACCCGGTACTGGCCGAGAAGGTGTCGGAATACCGCTATCTGAGCCGACAACTGCAGCAGGCCCACCTCAACGGTCGGCCGAGCCGGGACCTGGTCACCCGGCATGCCGCGCTCGCTCGGGAGGTCACCCAGGGCGGTTGGCGGGACAGCCCGTGGGGCCAGCCACGACCGATCGCGACCATCGGCGAGGTCATCGCCGAACTGGACGAACGGGCGATGATCAGTTTCCTGGTCACCGACGATGTGATGATGGCCGTTGTCATCGTCGGCGGCGCGGTTCGCTTGGTGCCGCTGGGCGAGGCGAGCGGAATCGCCGAAGCGGCGCAGGACTTGCATGCCGATCTCGACGTGCTCGCCCCGGATCTGCTGCCCCAACCGTTGGTGCGGGCGGTCACCAACTCGGCGGTGCGCAGGGTCGGGATCCTGGACGACCGGCTGCTGCGTCCGCTCGAACCGTTGATCGCCGACCGCGAGTTGGTGATCATTCCGACCGGCGCCCTGTACGCGGTCGCGTGGGGTGCGCTGCCGCGATTGCGGGGCAGGCCGGTGGTGGTGGCGCCCTCGGCCACGGCGTGGCTGACCGCGCACCGGTCCGACACCGAAGCAGGCCAGACCGTGCTGGTCGGCGGACCGAACCTGTCGGCGGCGATCGGCGAGTTGACCGGCCTTGGCCGGTATCACCCCGGCGCCGAGACGATCAGCGTGTCGGAGGCGACCGTCGAACGGGTGCTCACAGCACTGGACGGCGCCGCGCTCGCGCATGTCGCCGCGCACGGCGCGCATGAGCCGGAGAACGCGTTGTTCTCCCGGCTGGAGCTGCTCGACGGTGCGCTGTTCGCCCACGAGATGATCCGACTCCGCCGCCCGCCCCGACACGTTGTGCTCGCGGCGTGCGAGCTGGCGCTGTCCCGGATCCGGCCGGGCGACGAGGCGCTCGGGTTCGCGGGCGCGCTGCTGTCCGCGGGCGGGCGAACCGTGACGGCCGCGGTGAGTCGGGTCGGCGACCAGGCCGCGTCGGCGGCGATGAACGACTACCACCGCCAACTCGCCGCGGGCGCGCCCGCCGCGACCGCGTTGGCTCAGGCGACGGCGGTCGATCCGTTCCGGCGCCCGTTCATCTGCCTCGGCGCCGGCTAACGCAGCACTGATGTCACATAGCGCGCGGCGGCGGCGATGATCGGGTACTGCGAGGGCGTGTTGTAGCCGACGCGGTCGGTCAGCACCGCGATGACGTAGGGTGCGCCGGTCGGCGGCCAGGCCACCGCGATGTCGTTGGCGCGGCCGTAGTCGCTGTGCCCGGTCTTGTCGGCGACGGCCCAGTCGCTCGGCACGCCCGCGCGGATGTCGGCCGCGCCGGTCGTGTTGCGCCGCAACCAATCCACGATCAGCGCGCGTTTGTCCGAGGTCAGCGCGTTGCCGAGCACGACCTGCCGGTAGGCCCCCGCGATCGCGCGCGCCGTCGTGGTGTCCCTCGGACTGCCCGGCGGCTCGTCGTTGAGCGCGGGCTCGTAGTCGTCCAGCTGACTCGTCGTGTCACCGAGACCGCGCAGGTACGCGGTGAACGCGGCCGGTCCGCCGATGTCGCGCACCAACAGGTTGCCCGCTGTGCCGTCGCTGTAGCGGATCGCGGCGTCGCACAGGTCGCGGATGGTCATGCCGGTGCCGATGTGTTGCTGGGTGATCGGCGAGATCGAGTCGACGTCGGCCTTGGTGTAGTGCACCACGGTGTCCAAGTAGGACAGTGGGTGTCGCTGGAGGACCGCGGCCGCGGCGAGCGCCTTGAACGTGGAACAGAACGCGAAGCGTTCGTCCGCGCGGTATTCGATGCTCGCGCCGGAACCGGTCGCTACGGCGTACACGCCCAGGCGCGTCCCGTACTGGCGTTCCAGCGTCGCGAAACGCGGGTCCGGCGGGGGAGCCGTAGTGGTTGTGGGGGTGGTGCGGACGGGCGACTGGGCGGTCGGCGTCGGGGCGCAGGCGGTTGCCGCGAGGGCGAGGCCGCCGAGCAGCAGGGCGCGACGGTTCATCGAGATCCACTGGTCCAGGTCATGCGATCAACTCTGGCGCGCGGCTTTCATGTTGTCCAAGACACTGATGCGCATTGTGATGCCAATTCGGCATACTGTGTGGTCGTGGACTTGATCGGCAGCTGCCGGGCGTTCGTCGGCGTGAGCGAGGCAGGGAGCTTCACCGCGGGCGCGGCCGCCGCGCACATCCCGCAGCCGGTGGCCAGCAGGCGGATCGCCGCACTCGAACGGCACCTCGGCGAGCGCCTGTTCGACCGCTCCACCCGTCGCGCGGTGCTGACCCCGTTCGGCCGCGACATGCTGCCGTCGGCCAAACGCCTCGTCCAACTCGCGGACGCCATGGCGCACGACGCGGAGCTGGCCAAACTGCGCCCGCTGCTGCTCGCCGTCCCGGACACCTGCACCACCCGCGCCCTGGCCGAACTCGACGCCGAGGCCCGCGCCCTTGCCGTGCACCTCGAATTCCGCCGCGCCGCTCCCGCCGACCGCGCCGACCTGGTCCGCACCCAGCAGGTGCGCGCCGCCGTCGTCGCGGTGCCCGCCGAGGACGGTACGTGGACGGTGCCGCTGGGCGTGGCAGGCGGGCTCGCGCCGAAGGCGGCCGTGCTGCATCTGGAAACCCTGCGCGTCGGCCGGTCCGGTCGCGCACCGCGTCGGGTCTGGATCCAACCCGAGGACGACGTGCCGCACCTGCGCGACCGGCTCATCCGGGTCCGCGATTCGATCGGCCTGCAACCCGCTCAGGTCGCGGTCGCCGGCTCGCTCACCTCGGCCGTCGCCACGGTCTTCGGCTCGGCGGACCTCCTGCTGTGCTCAGCCGAACAGGCCGACGAACTGGGCCTCGGCTGGCGGCGGATCGGTGAGGTCGACCTTGCGCGCGGGTACGACATCGCGGCGGGTCTCGGCGAGGACGCAGAAGCGCTGCGCACCAGACTGGGGCAGGGCATCGAACGCTGCCTCGGTGTCCCCACGAGGGAGGACGCTTGATGCACAGCGAAACCTTGATCCGGCGACTGCGCGCCGAACTCGACGACGGCGGCCTGCGCGGCTCGTTTCTGGTGCGCGACCTGACCACCGGCCGCGAGATCGGCATCGACCCGGACCTGGAGTTCCCGAGCGCGTCGCTGGCCAAGGTCCCGCTCGCCGCTGTGACCCTGGACCGGATCCGGCGCGGCGAACTCGACGGGGCCACCCAGATCGAGGTCCAACCGGGCCGCAGCACCGTTCCGGGGCCGACCGGCCTGACCAAGTTCCGGCATCCCGCACGGGCCGCCATCGACGACTTGCTCTACCTGAGCGTGGCCATCAGCGACGAATCGGCTTCGGACGCGCTGTTCACGTTGACCCCGGCCGCCCAGGTGACCGCGCGACTGCGCGAATGGGGCGTGGCCGGCATCGCGGTCCGGCACACCGCAGGCGAGCTCAGCGAGACCCCGGCCGAACGATTCGACCGCGCCCAGGTGCATCTCGCGCACTCGCTGGCCATCGGCGCGGCCACCGAGGGCCGTGGACACGTGATCCCACAGCTGGACGTGACCAGAGCCAGCTCCGGCTCGGCTCGCGCCTACGTGGACCTGCTCGGCGCGCTCTGGTGTCCGTCCACAATAGATTCCGAGGTGGCCGCGCGGGTGCGCGAGCTGATGGGCGAGAACCTGTTGCGGCAGCGGCTGAGCCCCGACTTCAGTTCCGACGCGACCCGCTGGTCGTCCAAGACCGGCACGCTGCTCAACCTGCGCCACGAGGTCGGCGTGGTCAGCCATGCCGACGGGCAGACCTACGCCGTCGCCGCCCTCACCGAGTCCCGCGTCCCCGCTGCCGTCCAGCCCGAGGCAGAGGTGCTGATGGCCAGGGTCGCCAAGGTGCTGCGCGACCACCTCCGCGCATAGCGAACAGCTGCGTCCTGTCAGCCGGATGCCGGGGTGTCGGTGAGTACGTGTCGCCAGTGTCGGGCTCGTTCGATGAGGTCGTTGGTGAGCTGCTGGTGGAATCGGCTCAGCGCGTGAAGACGGGCGCCGGCGGGTGTGGAGCGACCCAGAAGATCGGATCCCCGGCGCGCGGTGTCTGCGAGCTGATGGTTTCGCTGCGCGCTGGCTAGGAACGCCTGGAACCACGCGTCGGGGCCAACGTCGTATCGGCTGGCTCGACTCTTGGTGATCCGCACGCGGCGGATCAGGCCCTCGCCTTCGAGATGTCCGACCGATTTGGAGACCGACGCGGGGCTTACCCGCAGATGTTGTGCCAGCTCTGCCGCGCTCATATCGGCTTCATCAGTGGTGAGTAGGGCGGCGAGCATCCGCCCCGACATGGTGGGAAGTCCGGTGCCGATCAGGGTCGTGGCCAGCTGCCGTTCGACGGCGTGTGCGGTTGCCGGGCGTCGGCTCGGGCCCACCGCGCTTTCCGCGCCGGGCTTACGTTGGTGTACGCGCCGTTTCGTAGCGCGGTGGGCCGCGTCGGGCTCATAGCCGTCGCGGCCGCCGTTACGCGTGACCTCGCGACTGACGGTCGAGGTCGGCCGGGCCAGCCTGCGGGCGATCTCGGCGTAGCCGAGCCCGTCGGCAAGGCCGGCGGCGATGACTCGTCGGTCGCGGCGAGTGAGTCGGGAACCAGGCATGTCAGACCTCCTCGTTGCAATAATCCTACGGCTGATGCAACGAATATTCGTGGTCGACCTGCATGAACAGTCCATTGCTGCGAGCATCGACATTTCCTGACTCGGCAAGACCGCAGATAGGTTCTGACCGTTGGTCATTCAGCGATCGGCGATCCGCATTCGCGCGTGCCGAGAACAGGAGAGGGTCCGTTGACCATGCACAGGACCTCCGAACCGGTCATCCTGGTGCGAGGACTGGAAAAGTCGTACAAGACGCTGCATGTTTTGCGCGGAGTTGACTTCGATGTGGCGCGAGGCAGCATCTTCGCGCTGCTCGGCTCCAACGGGGCCGGCAAGACCACGGTCGTGCGCATTCTGTCCACACTGCTCAAAGCCGACGCGGGAACTGCGAGCGTCAACGGCTTCGACGTCGCCGGACGATCGGCGGCGGTACGTGAATCCATCAGCCTCACCGGCCAGTTCGCCGCCGTCGACGAGATCCTCAGCGGCCGGGAGAATCTGGTGCTGGTAGCCCGGTTGCGGCACCTCACACACCCGAGCGCGATCGCGGATGACCTGCTCGCACGTTTCTCACTGAACGATGCGGCCACGCGGAAGGTGTCGACGTATTCGGGAGGTATGCGTCGCCGCCTTGACATCGCGATGAGCCTGATCGGGAACCCGCAGGTCATCTTCCTCGACGAGCCGACGACCGGGCTCGACCCCCAGGCGCGCATCGACGTGTGGCAGGCCGTCAAGAAGCTCGCCGAGCGCGGCACGACGGTGTTGCTCACGACCCAGTACCTGGACGAGGCCGAACAACTCGCCGACCGGATCGCGATCCTCCACGAAGGACGGATCATCGTGAACGGCACCCTCACCGAACTCAAGCAACTGCTCCCACCGGCCAAGGCCGAATACGTCGAGAAACAGCCAACCCTGGAGGACGTCTTCTTCGCGATCGTCGGCGACGGCGGAAAGAAGAGTGAGGTACAACGATGAGCAAGCATTTCTTCGGCGACACGTCCATCCTCTTGGGACGGTCACTGCGCCACATCGCCCGCAGCCCGGACACCATCATCACGACGGCGGTCATGCCGATCGCCTTCATGCTGCTGTTCGTCTACGTCTTCGGCGGCGCGATCCAACACGGATCGGGCGCCTACGTGAACTACCTGCTGCCCGGCATACTGCTCATCACGATCGCTTCCGGCATCTCCTACACCGCATTCCGGCTCTTCCAGGACATGCGGAGCGGCATCTTCGAGCGATTTCAGTCCATGCCGATCGCCCGGTCGGGCGTGCTGTGGGGACACGTGTTGACCTCGCTGGTCGCCAACCTGATCTCGCTCATGGTCGTCGTGGTCGTCGCCTTCGCGATGGGCTTCCGCTCGGGAGCGGGCGTGCTGGCCTGGCTCGCGGTTGCCGCCATCCTGATCCTGTTCACCCTGACTCTGACCTGGATCGCCGTCATTCCCGGTCTCACCGCGAAAACCAGCGACGGCGCGAGCGCGTTCTCCTACCCGCTCACCTTCCTGCCGTTCATCAGCTCGGCCTTCGTACCCACCGGCACCATGCCCGGTCCGGTCCGCGCCTTCGCCGAGCATCAGCCGGCGACGTCCATCGTGAACGCGATCCGCGATCTGTTCGCCGAGCAGCCGCTTGGCTCCGACATCTGGATCGCATTGGCCTGGTGCGTCGGCATCCTCATCGTCGCCTACGGGTTCGCCATCGTCACCTACCGCCGCAAGACCTCGTAGCATGGGTAGCACGCGCTGTTCTGAGGCTCAGGACTCCATTGTCCAGAAAGGCTCGGCTCGCAGGGCCGCCGCGCGAATCGCCTCCCCGTCAAGGGCGAGGTAGGTCTCGTCGAGCCCGCGACGTGGCCAGGTAGAGATCAGGGTGAGCGGCCCCGGCGGCGGCAGCGGCCATGCCCACAAGGTCAAGCGGAAATCCTCACGGCCAGTCGGGTCGCTGCCCCAACTGCTCCCGGCCGAGCTGAGCACCAGCATCGGTCCATGTCCGCCGCGAAAGCCGATCTTGTCGCCCTCTCGCACGTCCGTGCCGTCAGCGAGCCGGAGCCGGAAATCCGGCTGTCCATGCGTGTGGACCTCCGACGGATCGGGTGGCGGGCCACCGGGCGAAGCGCCGCGCGCGTGGGCCTCGATCTCGATCTCGAAACCGGTCGGGTAGGCCAGGATTTGCCGTAGGGCCACCACGAGCCCGTCCGACCGAGCGATGACCAGCGCTCCGGTGGCGTGTCCGCCGATCATGCGCGGCGGCGCGGTCCAGCCGAGCGGACCACCGGAATCTCCACCCCCCAACACATCGCCAGCCTAGCTGACGGAGACGGTGATCCGCACCAGGCCGACCGGGCACTGCTGGTGGGGGATGCCTTGGCACGGCATGGCGGGCTGGCCGGGTTTGACGAGTCCCGGCCCGAGGCCGAGGAAACTCCACACCACGGTGCTGGTGCCGGCCGATGCCGCGCGGTAGAGCTGCTGGCTGGTCGAGCCACAGCCGACCACGTCGGTCGGGCAGTCGCGGGTGACGGTCGCCGGGCCGTCCTGGGTCAGCACGGCGTTGTTGCCACTGCCGGTCTGTTTCCAGTAGCCGGCCGCGTCGCTGTGGGCGCTCAGGACGCCGAGGGTCTGGCCGACGGACAGGCGCACGGTCCTGACGATGTCGGGCAGGTCCGATGGGCTGGGTATGGACAGCCTGATGGTCGCGGTGGGCGTGTTCGACTGCGGGGAGGTGCTGCCGCAGGCCGACACTAGGGCGAGGAGCAGGGCGGCGGCGATGACGAGTCGGCGGGTCACCGGGCTCGCCTGCGGATCGCGATCAGCGCGGCGACCATGTCCAGCCACTGTGCGAATGCCTGGTCACCGGTCAGACCGGCGTCCACTGTGGACGCAGCGGTGAGCCACTGTCGGACCAGGGCGGCTGGTTCGGCGCCGACCAGCGGCTCGGGCAGTTCGAGGGCGGCGGCGCGACCGGCCGCGCGAACGTAGCCGGCCAGGAAGCGCACGGGGTACGGGCCGATGCCGTGGGGTTCGATGCGTAGCGCGGCGGCGATCGCGCCTGAGGTGAACATGGTTCTGCGGGCCGAGTCGTCGCCGGTCATGCCGGCGGCGATGACCGTGTTGATGTCCAGCCCGGCCAGTTCGCTGTCAGGCCGGATGGTCGTCTCGGGGTTCACTGCGGGAGCTCCAGTCCGTCCGCGGTCTTCAGCGAGCCGTCACCGCCGGTGCTGGTGAGGCTGCCCAGTTGATTGTTGACGAACTGGCTCTCGGTCACCCACGAGGTGTAGCCCCAGGGGTTGTAGACCTCCAGTTTGTCACCGTCATGCCCGATGATCATCATCTGGTGGCCCTCGTTGCCGTTGGTGACGTCGATCGGCACCGGCTTGCCGGCGTCGACCGCCTGCTCGATGCCGGGCAGCGCGTTCTGCCGGTCCGAGTCGCTGCCCATGCCCACATAGTGGTACTGCGAACCGGTGCCGGGGTTGAGATCCTGGTTGGCTAACACGTTCTCGCCGGACGTGCCGAGACCGCTGTCCACTTTGGGATACGTGTTCGGGTCGCCGTCGGCGTGCTGGCCCTCGATGTACTGCTGCACGTACATGTTCTGCAGGCGTTGGTGGAACGCGGCCGGGCTGTCGTCACCGTTGGCTGTGCCGCCGGTGGTCAGGTTCAGCATGGTGACCGGGTCCAAGCCTGCCTGCGCGACGACCGTTGAGGCGGCCACGCAGTCGTTGACGTTGCCCTGGTCGTAGATGCCAAGCCCCTGGTGGTCCAGGTTGCCCAACTGCTGGCCCTGGTAGGTCAGGAAGCTCGCGGTCGACGTCTCGTTGTTGCCGGTGCTCATGTCCGGGGTGAGGTGTCCGGCCAGCCAGGTCGGGTCGTTGCCGTGCGGATGGATCGCGGCGTCGAACTGCTGCACCTGGGACAATGAATGGCCTGCCGCGAGCGCCTTCCACAGGTACGCGGCCTCCTGCGGCGACTGGCACTGCGCAAGGAGTTGCTGGAACGAGGCCTGGTCCGACGCGGACATGCCGTCGAGCACCTGGGAGCCGCGGGCCAGTTCGTTCTCGGTGAGGATCTTGCCGCCATCGACCGTGCCGCCGGGATTGGTCTCGGTCGCCAGCACCACCGCGGACAACGGATCCATGCTGTTCTCGGCAACCCGCTCGGCCCTGGCCTGGTCGGCGAGCTGGTTGAGCAGGCTGGCCGTGCTGGTGCCGGTGCTCTGCGCCAGTTGGGCCGCGGCGATGCGCAGGTCCACGCCGTCGGTGGCCTGCTGCATCACGGTCGGCAGGTTCCACGGCTCGATGCCGAGAAACGCCAACGACTTCATGGCCTCGTTGAGGATCGCCACGCCGGTCTGGTCGGCGGCCTGCGCCTTCGCCAGGTCATTGGCCCAGGTCCGCAGGGCCGGCACCACCTTCTCCAGGACCGTCTGCATGTTCTGCACGTCGGCACCGACCGCGCTCACGGCCTGCGCCGCGGTTTCCGCGACCGCGCCCCGCCACGCCCGCGGCAGCGAACCGGTGGCGACCGCGCTGATGTCCTTGGCCACGACACCGCACTGGGCGGCGGTCGTGGCGTAGGCGGCGGCCTGGGCGGCGATCACCGACGGCGACCCGGTCGGCGCGGGCGGAGCCAACCCTTCCTCGATGGCCACCGCCAGCGCGGCCGGTCCAGCCCAGGCGGTGAACGTGATCATGAATCTGGCCGATTCCAGATCGGAGAGGGCGCTCATTTCGCTCCGATCCGGCTGAACGAGCCGGCCACGTCGCCCTCGTTGTCGCGGTAGTTGATCGCGGTGGTGCCGACCTTCGTGATCAGCTCGTCGATCGCCGAGTCGAGCACGTTCATCTCACCGGCCCACGCGCCCTCGAAATTGGACCAGGCCGGGCCCATGCCGAAGTCGCCGAAGTCCGACTGGCTGTAACACGCGGCTCCGGCATAGTCGGTGATCGCCGTGTTGAAGTCGTCGTAGGCCCGACCCAACTCTCCTGCGACGCCGCCGAGCTGTGCCGGATCAACCTGGAAACCGTCGCCGCCACCTGGATCTACTCGCATATACCTGGGACGGGCGAGTGTGGCCCCCGGTTCCGCTCACCGCGCCCGGAAATCCTGGTGGTCACCAGGGGAGCGTTCCTCCCGCGTGGAAGTAGCCGCCGGTCGGACCGTCCGGGCCGATCCGCGCCGTCCGCACGATGATCTCGGCGCCCTGCTGCACGGTCTGGATTCCGGTGTTCATGTTCAGGTCGGTCTTGGTGAAGCCGGGCTCGACCGCGTTGATCCGCATCCGAGGGAATGCCTTGGCGTACTGGACGGTGAGCATGTTCACTGTGGTCTTCGACGCCGGGTAGGCGAGGCCGGGATAGGCGTAGCCCGGCGTGTCCGGGGTGGTCATCACGGTGAGCGACGCCAGCCCGCTGCTGACGTTCACCACGACCGGCGCGGCGGACCGGCTCAGCAGCGGCAGGAACGCGTGCGTGACGCGGACAAGGCCGAAGACGTTCGTCTCGAAGACTTCGCGGACCAGGTCGGCCGTTGTCTCACCCGCGCTCGGCACGCCGGCGTTCGCGATGCGGGCTTCGATGCCGGCGTTGTTGATCAGCACGTCCAGGCCGCCGTCGGCCTCGACGGTCTTCGCCGCCGCCTCGACCGAGGCGTCCTCGGTGACGTCGAGCAGAACCAGTCGCGCGCCGAGTTCGTTCGCGGCGCGTTGCCCGCGCGCCCGGTCGCGGCTGCCCAGGTACACGGTGTGCCCGGCCGCGATCAGCTGACGGGCGGTTTCGAAGCCGAGTCCCTTGTTGGCTCCGGTGATCAGTGTGGTTGTCATGCGTCAAGATTGGTGCGGTTCGCCGTGGTCAGCCAGTCGTCCGGTCTTCCTGGGACTGGTGGTACCAGGCGGTCCGGCCGCCGGCGCGGCACACTGGAGGCATGGCGAGCAGGGAGTTCGGCGCGGCGGTGCACCGTTGGCGGGACCGGGTCGCGCCGCAGGCCGCCGGGTTGCCGAGCGGCGGGCCGCGGCGGACGGCCGGGTTGCGTCGCGAGGAGTTGGCGATGTTGGCCGGGATCTCCGTCGACTACATCACCCGACTGGAGCAAGGCCGGGCGACGAACCCGTCCGCCCAGGTGGTCGAGGCACTGGCCAGAGCGCTGCGGCTGTCCGGACCCGAGCGGGCGCATCTGTTCCAGTTGGCCGGACTTGCCGTGCCCGGCCCGGAAACGATGCCGGCGCACCTGACCCCGAGCATTCAGCGCCTGTTGGACCGGCTGGTCGGCACGCCGGTCGCGGTCTCCGACTCGTCCTGGACGCTGTTGGTCGCCAACGCGGCGTACGCCGCCGTGATGGGCGACCCGTCGGGCTTGCGCGGAAACGAGCGCAATTCGGTATGGCGCAATTTCGTCGGCCCGCGCAATCGGACCAGGCATACCCCGGAATCCCTGCGGGCGCTGGAAACGGTGCAGGTAGCGGACTTGCGGGCGGCCGCCGCCCGGTATCCGGATGACCCGCGGCTCCAGCGGCTGATCGCGGACCTGCGGGCGAACAGCGCTCGATTCGCCGAGCTGTGGGATGCCGGCGCGGTCGGTGGGCATGTGGCCGGTCGCAAGACCATCGACCATCCACAGGTGGGCACGCTGACCCTGGACTGCGACATCCTCACCGTCACCACCGGTAGCGATGTGCGGATCATGATCCTCACGGCCGAGCCAGGTACCGAGGACGCCGAGCGCCTTGCCCTTGCGATGGTGCTCGGCACCCAAACCCTGGTTGACCAGTCTCGCTGACCACTGTGACCGTACGTGTTCTAGACCGAGCGGAACGGGATCCCGAGGAGGTCGGCGGCGGCCGCGTAGGTCGCCGCCCGGTGCCCGACCGACAGCGACCAGTGGTGGCCGACACCCGTGGCGCTCCAGGCATCCACCCATTCGCCGGGGTCGCGGCCGAAGTCCACTCTGGACGTTGTGTTGCCGATGGCCAGCAGGGGTCCCGGCACCACGGTGCCCTCCGCCGCGATGAACGCCAGCGTGCCGTCCCGATCCTGGCCGAGCCCGAGCAGGGTGACCGGGCCGGGCCGCACGTCGAACTCGACGCTCACGCCCCAGCCGCGTTTGCCGTGGTAGACGCCGAGCCCGCGGAGCAGCGGATCGCGTGCGGACACCGCGAGGTGCGCCGGTCCGTCGTGGCCCATCTCGACCACGTTGTCGGTGAAGTTCAACGCCTGGATCTCGCAGAACGACCCGCCCGCGCCGACCGACTGGGTGACCAGCTGCGCGAGCGACGTGCGCAGCTCGTACTCGCCCGCCGCCGGGATGCCGCGCGCGGTGAGCAGCGATGCGCCCAGGATCATGCCGGCGCCGAGCCGTTCGTGCTGTTCGCCTGCCAGCCCGCGATGGTAGTAGGCGAGGGAGTCCAGCTCGAAGTCGTCGACGAGCCGGTCCAGCGCGACGGAAACCCTGGCGCCCCAGGCGAAATCTTCCTGCTGCACCGAATCGTCCACTGTGAACAGTTTCCTGGCCAGTTCGACGCGGTCGTCGGTCTGCGCCTCGGTGACCTCCTCGACCCGCACCCGCAGGTCGTCGAACTCCAGTACCTCGACGTGTGAACCGAAGGTTGTCGGCAGGAGGGTGAGGTCGGTGGACACGTCCAGCATGCCGGGGTAGACGTGGCCCATCAGCCCGTGCCGCGCGTGCCGCAGCGCGGCCCGGACGTGCGCGGCGTCGACCCAGCGGCCGATCCGCCGCCAGGCCGATTCCTGTCGCAGGTAACCGGAAACCGAGCGGAAGCCGATGCCCGCGCGCCGGAAGACGTTGCCGAGTTCGGGCACGGGGCATTGGCCGCAATAGGCGAGCCAGGCGCCGGTGTCGAACCGCTCGTGGTCCATCCGCTCGGACGGTTGCAGATCGAGCACGAGGACCGGGGTGTTGGTGCGCTTGGCGATCGGCAGCACCATCGACGAGGTGAGGTAGGTGGCCAGGAAGAGCACGATCAGATCGCAGTCGGCGGCGCGCAGCTTCTCCGCCGCCGCGGCGCCGTCCTTGGCGTCCGAGACGAACCCGACGTCGACGACATCGGCGTTCAGCTCGCCGAAGCGCTCGGCCACGTAGCGGGCGGATTCCTGCAACTGCGGCAGCAGGCCGGGGAACTGCGGCCAGTAGGTGCCGAGGCCGCCCGCGACCAGGCCGATTCTGGTGCGGCGCCGGGTCCGGGCCGGCAGCAGCTCACTGATGGTCATCGCGATCCTCGTCCCGTGGTGCGCTTAAAACGTTTCAGCCACCACGGTAGCGCAATGCGGCTCAGGAATGGACGAATTCCCAGGTCACCGGGATGTTGCCGAGGCCGGTGTCGGCCAGTTCCGCGAACGCGGGCTGGCTGAGGTCGATGTGGCCGCTGTCGCAGCTGGGGCACTTGTCCTCGACCGGCACCGTGATCGTCGTTCCGTTGTAGGTGACCTGCACGGAAACGCCCTGGCAGAGCGGATCGTCGTTGGGATTTGCCGTGGTCCAGTAGGTGTAGGAAACCGCGACGAGCAACTGCGACGAGGCGTCGATCTGAGTGCCGCAGGCGCCGTAGCCCGCGTCGTTGTAATAGGTCGAGTTGCCGTTGATCGGTTGCCCGAAGGGAATGTCGGCGTACGCGGTGCCGGCCAAGGCCATTGGCACCACAACAACCGCGGCGAGCACGCCTAATGATGCGGCGATCCGCTTCATGGAGTTCCTCCACAGGTGAGAAAGCTCGACGCGCCAATGGTTGGGCACCATTGCCGATTCTGTCCATCGGAAATCACCCAAAACAAAGACGCATCATTTGACATTGACAGAACTCGCCGAATTGGACCTGGTCGGTCGTTGGTTGTTACACCGACGCGGGCCGTGCTACGGTTAGACCGCTCGGTCGAAAAATAGTCTCGTCGGTCTAGGGGGAGCAGATGATGCCGCAGTTGACCGATCCGGAACTCCTGCCGTGGCTGGCGCGGATGCGCGTCGAAACACCACTGTGGGTCGACGAGAGTGGTGCCCGGCACGTGTTCCGGCACGCCGACGTGCAGGCGATCCTGGCCGATCCACGTCGGTTCTCCTCCGACTTCGGCCGAGCCATGCCCTTCCTGGGTGCGGACAAGCTCAGCGTCAGCCTGATGTGGCTCGACCCGCCCGCGCACCGACCGCTGCGCCAGTTGGTCAGCCGCGCGTTCACCCCGGCCACGATCCAGGGCCTGCGCGGACGGATCGAGGACACGGCGAGAGAACTGGTTTCGGCGATGCCGGAAGGGGAATTCGATATCGCCGAGGCCCTCGCCTATCCGCTGCCGATCATCGTCATCGCCGAACTGCTCGGCGTCAGCCCGGCCGACTGGGCGTTCTTCCGCGACTGCGCCGACCGCGCGTTCGCCCTGCGCGTCGAACCCGGCGTGCCGCAGGACGAGTTGGCGGCCATGGTCACGGCGGCCACCAAGGATCTTGACTACTACCTTGCCGATTTGGTTCGGCAACGACGGGCGCGCCCGGCCGATGATCTGCTCACCGTGCTGATCTCCGGCGAGGTCGACGGTGCGCGGCTGAACGACGCGCAGGTGTCGGCGTTCGCCAGTGCGCTGCTCACCGCCGGATACGTCACGACGACCCTGCTCATCGGCAATGCGTTGCTGTGCCTACGGGATCATCCGGCCGTCGCCGACAGGCTGCGCGCCGACCGGAGCCTGATCCCGGCAGCGATCGAGGAAGTACTGCGGATGCGGCCGCCGATTCCGCACGCTCGCAGGCTCACCACCGAGGAGGTGGTGATCGCGGGCGAGCTTGTGCCCGCCAACGCGCTGGTCACGCTCTCGGTGCTGTCCGCGCACCACGACGAGCGACAGTTCACCGATCCCGAAAGCTTCGAACCCACCCGCGATGCCGGCCGGCATCTCGCTTTCGGCCACGGCATCCACTTCTGCCTCGGCGCGCCACTTGCCCGGCTGGAGACCGAGATCGCGCTCAACCTGCTGTTCGACGAATTCGCCGAACTTCGGATCGGCTCGGACATCGTCAGCCACGAGTCGGAGTTCTACGGCCCGAAACGGCTTCCCGTGTCGGGCATGCGAGGGCCTGTTCGCTGAGGTATATCGCGGACGTATCGAAAATCGCATACGCCACGGCAACAGTCGGAGGTCTTCAGTGGCCGTATGGGAATGGATTCAGATTCCGTACGTGGTATCGGCCGGCGGAGGCTGCTGGGGTGGGGCGGGTTGGCGGCTGCCGGCGTCGTGGCCGGCGCCTCGCTGATCGGCGCCCCGCTCGGCCATGCCGACCCGGCCCTCACCGACGCCGACATCCCACCGGACTGCCTGCCCGGCGGGGCCTACGACCGGTACGTCGCGGAATTGGCCGCACAGGGCAAGTTCTCCGGCGTGGTGCTGCTGTCGCACCGAGGCCGGACGGTGCTGTCGCGCAGCTATGGCATGGCCGACAGGGAGAAGGGGATCCCCAACAACGAGGACGTCGCGGTCAGCCTCAGTTCGGCGGGCATCCCGCTCTGCGCGGTCGCCATCCTGCAGTTGGTGCAGGAGGGCAAGGTGAAGCTGTCGGACACGGTGGGCACCTACCTGACGGGCTTCGCCAAGGACATCGCCGAGCAGGTGACCATCCACCACATGTTCGTCGGCACTTCCGGGCTGATCACCCCGGACGATGACGTGCAACGCATCTTCAACAGCCGGGAAGAGGTGCGGGCGTACTACGCGCAGTGGACCCGGCAGGCGACGCTGGGGTTCACTCCCGGCACCGGCCTCGACAACCACTCCGGCGCCAGTTTCGTCATCCCCATCCAGATCTTGGAGGCGGTGACCGGCCAGACGTACTGGGACTATGTGCAGGAAAACATTTTCGGGCGCTGCGGCATGACCGGCTCGGCGTACTACACCAGACCGCAGTGGCTCACCGAGGAGCACATCGCGCACTCGTACATGCTGCAGGCCGACGGCAGCCTGGTGGACGCCGTCCGCAACCTGGACAAGGGCAGCGTGGACCCGAACCAACTCGGCAAGAACCCGGCCCGCGGGTTCATCGACTACGACGGCTTCGCCACCGCGTCGGACCTGGTTCGGTTCGCGCGCGGGCTGAGCGACGGCACGGTGCTGGACCGGCCCTACGCCGACCTGCTCACCGGGGCCAAAATGCCCCTCGCGCCGCAGATCCAGGGCGGCGCGGTGTCCACTGCCGACACAGTCCCCGCCGACTCGTCGTTCGCGGCCTACCTGATGGCGGTCACGATCACCAACGGCCAGTGGATATTCGAGCGAGCAGGCGTCAACCCCGGCAGTGCCGCCAACTGGAGCATCTATCCGAACACCGACTGGGTCGGCGTCATCCTGAGCAACGTCGACGGTGCGCCGCTGGTGGACATCATCGCTCAGGAGACGCAGGCCGTCACCGGCAAGAAGTCCTCCTGAGCCGCGCCGGGGCCAGGGCTTATATGGGTGATATGCCGTGTTGCCTAGACTCGGGGTATGCGCGTGCTGATCGTGGAGGACGAGCCCTACCTGGCCGAAGCGGTCCGTGACGGTCTCCGGCTGGAAGCGATCGCCGCCGACATCGCGGGCGATGGCAACACCGCGCTGGAACTGCTCAGCATCAATTCCTACGAGATCGCGGTCCTCGACCGCGACATTCCAGGGCCTTCCGGTGACGAGATCGCCCGACGAATCGTCGCCTCCGGCAGCGGTATGCCGATCCTCATGCTCACCGCTGCCGACCGGATCGACGACAAAGCCTCGGGATTCGGGCTCGGCGCCGACGACTACCTCACCAAACCGTTCGAGCTTCGGGAACTCGTCATGCGGCTGCGCGCGCTGGATCGAAGGCGCGCGCACGCCCGGCCTCCGGTTCGGGAGATCGCGGGCCTGCGGCTGGATCCGTTCCGCCGGGAGGTCTTCCGCGACGGACGCTACGTCGCGCTCACCCGCAAGCAGTTCGCCGTGCTCGAAGTCCTCGTCGGCGCCGAAGGCGGTGTCGTCAGCGCGGAAGACCTACTGGCGCGGGCCTGGGACGAGAACGTCGATCCCTTCACCAACGCCGTCCGCATCACCGTCTCCGCCTTGCGCAAACGACTCGGCGCACCATGGCTCATCGCCACGATGCCCGGCGTCGGCTACCGAATCGACACCGACAGTGCTCATGAATAGACACCCAGGGCTCAGCGTCCGACTCAAACTCACCATCAGCTACGCCGGATTTCTCATGCTCGCAGGTGCTCTGCTGGTGGCTGTCGTGTGGGTGTCGATATTGCGCTACGTTCCTGACAGCTCCCAGGGCCTTCTCGGGATCTCGCCCAACCGCTATCTCCTCGTGCGCATCTTCGCCCGCGACGCCGCCATGGCACTGGCTTTCCTGCTGGTGTTCGGTCTCGTGGGAGGGTGGATCCTCGCCGGCCGGATGCTCGCGCCACTCACCCGGATCGCCGACGCGGCACGGATCGCCGCCAACGGATCACTGTCCCACCGAATCCGGCTACCGGGCCGCAACGATGAGTTCCGCGAACTCGCCGACGGGTTCGACACGATGCTTCAGCAACTCGAATCCCAGGTTGACGAACAGCAACGATTCGCCGCCAACGCATCCCACGAACTGCGCACCCCGCTGGCCATCGCGCAGACGCTCCTCGACGTCGCCCGCAACGACCCAACGCGGGACCGGGGCGAACTCATCGAACGCCTCCACACCGTCAACACACGGGCGATCGACCTCACCGAAGCCCTGCTGCTGCTCAGCCGCACCGACCGAGGGAACTTCGCCCGCGAACCCGTCGACCTCTCCCTCATCGCGGAAGAGGCTGCCGAAACGCTGCTTCCCCTCGCCGAAAAGCGCCGGATCACACTCGATGTCGCCGGCGAGACAACCCAGACCGTCGGCTCCGCGCCGCTCCTGCTGCGGATGGTGACGAACCTCGTCCAGAACGCCATCGTCCACAACATCCCCGCAGGCGGCACCGTAACGGTCCACACCGAATCGCTACCCGACGCGAGCCTGCTGCGAGTGGAGAACACCGGACCTCGGCTCCCGCCGGAACTGGTCCCAACCCTCACCGAACCCTTCAAACGCGGAACAGAACGCGTACGCACCGACGAGCACGCGGGCGTCGGCCTCGGGCTGGCCATTGTGGACAGCATCGTCCGAGCTCACGACGGGACCCTCGATCTGACACCCCGCCCAACCGGCGGTCTCCTCGTCACGATTCGACTCCCCGGCACCTGCGATCCGAGCTGAACTACTTGGCAGCGGCCAGGTTCTGCCTGGCCCACTTGCTCAGGTCGTCAACGATGATCTCGGTGGCGCCATCCGCGATGCCGTCCAACGCGGCCTTGGCCACGCCGGCCGGGTCCTGCTTCTGGTCGGCCGGGGCCGATTCGTTCATCGTGGTGTCCAGGTAGCCGACGTGCCGGCCTTGCCGACGCTGTACGCGCCGTGGGCGGACAGGTGCACCCAGCATCTAAGCCAGAGAAATGGATGGTGGTCACCATCTAAGGGGTCAGGAATATGCGGCGAGGCGGCACACGGTCGGTGCCGCCTCGCTCAGCTGCTCACGCTCAGTGCACGGTGGTATTGCTGATGTTGTAGCCCTCCACCAGCAGAGACGCGCCGTGGGCTGACACCCGCGGCGAGATGGTGACCTGCTTGGACTCGCCAGGCAGCAACCAGAAGTAGTTGTCGCTGTAGAGGGTCGGCAGCACTCGGGTGTTGCCGTTGTCGGTGCGCAACGACAGCCGGATCATCGCCGCGACGCTCGTGCCCGTGTTGCGCAGCGTCGTGGAGTACGTGCCGCCGTGCTGGGAGAGCGACCCGGACACCTGGGTGGTCGGCACCTGGTTGAGGGCCTGCATGTCGGTGTCGGCGCGGTAGCGCCAGTAGGTGTTCTCGGAGAGCACGGTGCCCTTGCTGTCGGTCATGGTCAGCCGCAGGAGGTGCAGGGCGGGCAGCGACGGGTCGAACGGCACCACGAACACCGGCGATGCGTTGGATGTAGGAATGTTAACATTCGCCTGTTGCGACATTCCGAGGTTGTTGCCGGTCAGGTCGTAGAGCTGGGCGGAGACGTTGGCGCCGGTCAGCGGGGTCGGGGTGTGGTTGAGCGCGGTCACCTGCCAGCTCGACAGGTCGGCCTGGACGTGGTGCGGTTCGCAGCCCTTGCGGGATCCGTAGTAGCTGCCGTTCACGTCGAGGTCGTAGTCGTAGGTCTGCCACACCGTGCTGTGCCAGGCCGGGTTGGACATCCA
>DASYBO010000259.1:0-6331 GCA_036500685.1 Pseudonocardiaceae bacterium
GACTCGGGCTTCTCGACGGTCACCAGGGGCTCGCGGATGAGCTGCTGGTGCACCTTGTTCGGGAAGTACTCCTCGAGGCTGCGGCCGTTGAGGGTGAACTTGCCGGTGCCGGGCATCAGCCGAACGCGGACGATGGCCTGCTTGCGGCGGCCGACCGTCTGAATGGGCTTGCCGGCCGGGATGACGACCCGGACGGGCTTGGCCTCGGCCTCGGCGGCGGGCGTCTCGTCAGCGGACGCCTCGTCGGCTGGTGTCTCGGTGGCGGGCACCTCGGCGGCGGGCGTCTCGACAGCGGGCGCCTCGGCGGCCGGGGTCTCGACGGCCGGGGTCTCGACGGCCTCGGCCTCGGGGGCGGTCTCAGCCGGAGTGGTCACGGGCGTTTCCTCAGTGTTCTCGGCGCTGGTCATCGGCTCGCCTTGCTCTGGTCGATGATCTTGAACGGCTTGGGCTGCTGGGCAGCGTGCGGGTGCTCGGGGCCCGCGTACACCTTCAGCTTGCTGCCCATGGCCCTGCCGAGCCGGTTGTGCGGCAGCATGCCCTTGATGGCCTGCTCAAGGAGGCGGTCGGGCTGCTTGTCCAGCATCTCGCCGAACGAGCGCTTGCGCAGACCACCCGGGTAGCCGCTGTGCCGGTAGACAAACGCCTGGTCGCGCTTGTTACCGGTGAGGGCCACCTTCTCCGCGTTGATGATGACCACGAAGTCGCCGGTGTCCACATGCGGCGCATAGGTGGGCTTGTGCTTGCCGCGCAGCAGCGTGGCGGCCTGCGTGGCAAGCCGGCCGAGCACCACGTCCTCGGCGTCGATCACATGCCAGGCGCGGGTCACCTCGCCGGGCTTTGGGCTGTACGTGCGCACGGATCTACCTCGTCATCACTTGCGTCTGGGGTGTCGTCGCGGCGGTTGTATCCCGTTCCAGGGATGCAAGCACGGCCGCGCACTGAAACACGCTTCGCGCCGGGCTCCGCACAACTACCCCAAGAAGATACCCGTCGTCCCCCGGCAGGGTCAAAACGCCCCCCTCGCTAACGTGCGAGGGTGGCCCCGGTCACGCCGAATGGGCCGCGTACGTGTGCTCGAGGATACCGGCGTACTCGCGGATCAGCTCGTGTGCGCGGTAGCGCGTCGGCTCGGGCGCGTCGAGCAGCTGGGCGTCGAGCAGATCCTCGAGCAGCCGCTCGGTCTCCAACAGCGGCAGGCCGGCCGCTGCTGCCGCCGACGGCAGGTCGAACCCGCCCGATGGCAGCCTGCCGAGCAGCCGGAACAGGCCCTGCTGGGCCGGGCCGAGACGCTGGTAGGAGGTGTCGAACGCGGTGAGCACGCTGCGGTCGCCGACCGCGAGTTCGGTGAGCCGGTTGCGCGAGCGCAGCCTGCTCAGCAGGTGCTGCACGGTCCAGGCCGGTCGGGTGCGCAGTTTCGCGGCGGCGATCCGGATGGCCAGCGGCAGGTAGCCGCAGCGCCGCACCACCTCGCGGCCGGCCTCCGACCCCTCGACGCCGGTGATCCGCTCGAACAGGCCGATCGCCGCGGCCGGCGCAAGCACGTCGAGGGACAGTACGAGCGCGGCGTCCACATCGGTCAGTCGGCGTCGGCTGGTGACCAGTACCAGGCAGCCAGAGGTGCCGGGCAGCAACGGGCGGACCTGCGCGGCACTCGCCGCGTCGTCCAGCACCATCAGCGCCCTGCGGTCGGCCAGTGTCATCCGCAGCAACGCGGACCGTTCCTCCACAGTGGACGGAAGCGTGCTCTCGGCGACGCCGAGCGCCTGCAACAGGCCGCCGAGCACGGCGAAGGGCCGCAACGGTTGTTCGCGCGGACTGTGCCCGTGCAGGTCGACGTAGAGCCGTGCGTCCGGGTAGCGCGCGGCGAGTTGGTGCGCGGCCCGCACGGCCAACGCGGTCTTGCCGACCCCCGGCATGCCGTCGATGGTCGCGACGAGTGCGGTGCGGGCCCGGACCGGCAGGGCGAGCAGTGCGTCGAGTTCGGTTGACCTGCCGATGAAATCGGGCAGCTGCGCGGGCAGATCGTCCCGTGTGGACCGTGTCGGCGCGCGGCCGGTCACCGGCACCCGTTGCGTCCTCGGCGCGCTCAGCGCGGGATCGTTGGCCAGTACGGCGCGGTGCATGTCGCGAAGGGCCGGACCGGGGTCGATGCCGAGGTCGTGGGCGAGCAGGCCGCTCACGCTGCGGTACGCGGCGAGCGCCTCGGCTTGGCGGCCGGAGCGGTACAAGGCCAGCAGCCGGGCGGTCCACAGGCCCTCGCGCAACGGGTGGCGCGCGGTCAACTCGGCAAGTTCGGCGACGAGCTGCGCGTGCCGGCCGAGCCGCAGGTCCACGTCGACGCGCAGTTCGACGGCGCGCAGCCTGCGCTCGGCCAGCGCGGGCACGATCTCGCGGTGCAGGGCGTCCGAGCGGATGTCGACCAGCGCGTCGCCGCGCCACAGCTCCAGTGCCTCCACCAGCAGCGGGCGGGCCCTTGCCGGGTCGTGTTCGGCCAGCACGGCGCTGGCGCGCTCCAGAAGGATGTCGAAGCGGCGCACGTCGACCCGGTCGTCGGCGGCGGCGAGCAGGTAGCCGTCGGGCGCGGTGAGCACCGGGTCGGCCGCGGCGACCGAGGCCAGCACCCTGCGCAGCCGCATCACGTGGTTCTGCAGGGTCACCCGCGCGCCGCTCGGCGCTCGTTCGCCCCAGAGCCGTTCGACCAGCGTGTCCACCGGCACGACCCGGTTCGCGTCCACCACCAGCGAGGCCAGCAGGGCCCGGTGTTTGGGCGCGCCGACCGGCACCTGCTGACCGCGATAGGTGACCGACAGCGGGCCGAGCAGCCGGAACTCGAATCCGACCGGGGGGTCGGTGCCGTACTCGGCGCAGCCGTCAACGCTGTCAATACTGTCAATTGCCCCTGTCATCGTCTGCCCCCAACGATGTCGAGCGGAAGATCCGCGCCCCCAGTGACGCGCATCGGCCACGTTCGCGAGGATCGTCAACCGCGCAAAAATGGTATAAAAACGGGCATCCTCACCATCTGGCTACGAACTGCCCAGACGAGTGTGGTCGCGGCCGGTCACCCGGCCACGACCACGCCCGGCGTGCTGCCATCGGGGGTAGCAACACGACGCGGGAGCTCGACCGAGGGGGGTCGTCCTCGATGCGTCTCACCCCCAGGGCGATCCATTCCCCCTCGGTGGACCGCCGTATTCGTAACGATGCTCGCCCGATCCGAGGTGTTTCTTGATTTCCCCTTGAATGAGCAGGTCAAAGCGGTTATCCCTGCGTATGTCGCGCGAGGAGGGCGGACCACGTGACGGTCGAATTCCAGCTGTTCGGCAGCGTCGAGGCCCGCCTCGACGGCCTCCCGCTCGACATCGGCCACGCCCGCCAACAGTGCGTACTCGCGGCGCTACTCGTCGACGCCAACTCCCCGATCGCGATCGACGAGCTGATCGACCGGGTGTGGTCCGAACAGCGGCCGCACCGGGTGCGGGAGAGCCTGCACAGCTATCTGACCAGGCTGCGCAGGGCCTTGGCCGACACCGGCACCCGGATCGCCCGGCGCGGACACAGCTACCTGCTCGTCGCCGACCCGGACACCGTCGACCTGCACCGCTTCCGCGCCCTGCTGACCAGGGCCGGTGAGGCCACCGACGAACAGGCCGCCGAGTTGTTCACCGAAGCGCTGGCGCTGTGCCGGGGCCAGCTGTTCGCCGGCCTTGACACACCGTGGCTGGCCGGGATCCGGGCGACGGTGGACAAGCAGCGGTTGGCCGCCGAACTCGACCACGCGGACACGCTGCTGCGGCGGGGCCGGGAGGCCACACTGCTGCCGACGCTCGGCAACCGGATCGTCCAGCGGCCGCTGGACGAGCGGCTGGCCGGCCAGTTCATGCTGGCCCTCTACCGCGCAGGTCGGCAGGCCGAGGCCCTCACGCACTACGAGCGGACCAGGCTGGCGCTGGTGGAGGAGCTGGGCATCGACCCGAGCGCGGCCCTGCGCGAACTGCACCAGCGGATCCTCACCGCCGACCCGACGCTGAACCGGCCCGCGACCGACGGCGTCCGAGCAGCGCCGGTGCCGCACCAACTGCCGGCCGCGCCGACCTCCTTCACGGGCCGCACCACGGAACTGGCCCAGCTCAGCGCCGTTGTCGCCGCGCAGGAGGCGGCCGGAGACACGGTGATCGTCTCGGCCGTCGGCGGCGCGGGCGGCATGGGCAAGACCTGGCTGACGCTGCACTGGGCGCACCGCAACCTGCACCGGTTCCCGGACGGGCAGCTGTTCGTGAACCTGCGCGGCTTCGACCCGACCGACCGGCCGACGCCGCCGAGGGAGGCGGTCAGGACCCTGCTGGACGCGCTGAGCGTCGACCCGGACGCGGTGCCCGCCGACCTGGACGCGCAGACCGCGCTGTACCGGAGCCTGGTCGCGGACCGGCGGATGCTGATCGTGCTGGACAACGCGGCGGACGCCGCCCAGGTCGTCCCGCTGCTGCCCGGCAGCCCGACCTGCACGGTGCTGGTGACCAGCCGCGACCGGCTGACCGGGCTGGTCACCGCGCACGGTGCCAGGGTGGTGCGGCTGGACGTGTTCGGCGAACCGGACGCGCGGGCGCTGCTGGCCGATCGGCTCGGCGCGGAAAGCCTGGCCAGGCAGGCGGTGGCCGTGCGGGAACTGCTCGCAGGCTGCGCCGGGCTGCCGCTGGCGTTGGGCATCGTGGCCGGTCGGGCGCGGATGCATCCGGAGTTTCCGCTGGCCGTACTGGCCGAGGAACTGCGCGACGCGACCACTCGGCTCGGGGCGTTGGCGCAGGATCCGCACACCAGCGTGCGGGCCGTGCTGTCCTGGTCGCACCGAGCGCTGCCGGCCGACGCCGCGGACGCGTTCTGCCTGCTCGGCATCGCGCCCGGCGCGGACATCGGGCTGAGGGCCGCCGCCGACCTGCTCGGCAGGCCGCCCGCCACGACGCGCAGCCTCCTGCGGGCGCTGGAGCGGGCGTCGCTGCTCGACCAGCCCACCCCGGACCGCTTCCGCCTGCACGACCTGGTCCGGCTCTACGCGGCCGAGCGGGCCGACACCGAGCTGGCCCCGGCCGACCGCACCGCGGCGCTGCGCCGGGTGGTCGGCGGCTACCTGCGTACCGGTTATGCGGCCGACCGGCTGATCTATCCGGACCGTCCACCGATCACGTTGACCGGCGTCGACGGATCCACGGCCGGGCCGACCACCCAGGCGCAGGCCTGGGCCTGGTTCGACGCGGAACACGCCAACCTCTTCGCCGCGCAGCAGCTCGCCGCCGAGAACGGCTGGTCCGAGCTGGTCTGGCAACTGGCGTGGGTGCTGAACACCTTCGCCTACCGGCGCGGCCGGCAGGCCGACACTGTGCGCATCTGGTCGACCGCGCTGCCCGCCGCCCTGCGGCTGTGCGCGAACGAGGTGCTGGCCACGGTGCTGCGGCACCTCGGCGACGCGCTGACCAGAACCGGCCAGGTGGACGAGGCGCTGGGCCACCTGGAGACCGCGCTGCGCATCGCCGAGGCGGCGGGCGCGAAGGACGCGCAGGCCAGGACGCTGTGGGCGATCGGGCGAGTGTGGGAGCGGCGCGGCGACGACCGGCGCGCGCTGGCCGCGTCCACCGAGGCGCTGCGCCTGTTCGACGAACTGGACGACCCGATCTGGGCCGGTCGCGCGCACAGCGTCGTCGGCTGGTACGCCGCCCGACTCGACGAGCAGGCGACCGCGCGCGAACACCTCGACCTCGCGCTGGCCATGCACCGCACCCAACTCGACCGCGAGGGCGAGGCCGCGACCCTGGACAGCCTCGGCTACCTGGCCCAGCAACGAGGCGAACCCGACAAGGCTCGCGAACACCTTCAGCAAGCCTTGGCACTGCGCCGCGAACTCGGAAATCCGTACTTCGAAGCGGATACCCTTGATCGGCTCGGACAAGCCAACGACGCGCTCGGGGACGCGGCAGGGGCGACGACGGCATGGCGCGAGGCGTTGCGGCTCTACCGCGTGCAGCACCGGCTCCCGGACGCCCACCGGGTCCAGCGCCAACTGGATGGAGTTTCGGCCGACCAGGACAGGATTGCCAGTGTCTGATGAGTCCGTCGGGTTCCGGCTCTTCGGTGGGATCGAGGCAGATCGCGGGGGCCGGCGGATCGACATCGGCCATGCCCGTCAGCAGTGTGTGCTCGCAGTGTTGCTGGTCGAGGCCAACAACGGGATCTCGGTCGACGAACTGATCGACCGCGTGTGGGCAGGCGAACCGCCGAGCCGTGCCAAGGGGACCCTGCACACGTACCTGGCCAGGTTGCGCAGGGCCTTGCCCGGCGT
>DASYBO010000260.1:0-22757 GCA_036500685.1 Pseudonocardiaceae bacterium
ACATCACGGTGCCGATCGGCGTGCCCATGATGTCGGCGATCTCCTTGTAGGCGAACCCTTCGACGTCGGCCAGGTAGACCGCCAGCCGGAACTCCTCAGGCAACTGCTGGAGGGCGAACTTCACGTCGTTGTCGGGCAACCGGTCCATTGCCTCGACCTCGGCCGAGCGCAGCCCGACCGACGAGTGCTCACCCGCCCTGGCCAGCTGCCAGTCGGTGATCTCGTCCGTCGCGGACTGCAGCGGTTGACGCTGCCGCTTGCGATAGCCGTTGATGTAGGTATTGGTGAGAATCCGGTACAGCCAGGCCTTGAGGTTCGTGCCCGCGGCGAACGAGGCGAAGGCCGCGTAGGCCTTGAGGTAGGTCTCCTGCACCAGGTCCTCGGCGTCGGCCGGGTTGCGGGTCATCCGCAGGGCGGCCGAGTACAGCTGGTCGAGCAGTGGCATGGCCTCGCGCTCGAACCGGCCCGCCAGTTCCGCCTGTTCCCGTTCGGCCGACGCGTCCGCGGTCGGCTCGAGAACCGGCGACTCGCGCGGGGTCGACTCGGGCGTGCTTGCCTGACTACCTGGCACCTGGCTCCCTCCCCGTCGACCGGTCCGGCCGACGGCTACTGCCGGCGTCCCCCTCCTCACTGCCGGGGACAGCAGAGAGGATACCCGGCCCGGTTCGGGGCGATTCGTATCCCGATCGCCCAGTGTGGGAAAGGTCGCCTGCCGAAGCATTGGCGGCACACTTGCTACGTCGACTACCACGTACGCGACAACACCCGGGTCAGTCCTAAGATTCCCGGCTATGCCAGGACAGGGCACCCCCGCGACCGCGCTACTGGCCAGGCAGCGCGTGCCGCACACCGTCCACAGCTACGACCACGACGCGCGCACGGGCGCCGGCTACGGACTCGAGGCCACCGAGGCGTTGGGCATCGCGCCGGAGCGGGTGTTCAAGACGCTGGTCGCCGAGGTCGACGGCGCACTGACCGTCGGCGTCGTGCCGGTCGCCGGCCACCTGGACCTGAAGGCGCTGGCGGCCGCGGTCGGCGGCAAGAAGGCCAAGATGGCCGAGGTCAGCGCGGCGGAGCGGGCGACCGGTTACGTCGCGGGCGGCATCTCGCCGCTCGGTCAGCGCAAACGCTTGCCAGTGGTGTTGGACGCGTCCATCGAGCAGTTCGAGACGGTGTTCTGCAGCGGCGGCAGGCGCGGCCTGGAAATCGAACTCGCCCCGGCCGACCTGATCCGCCTCGCCTCGGCCAAGGTGGCTCGGATCGCCGCCTGACCAGCCATTTGGCCGGCCCCGTTCAGCCAGCCGTCGGCCAGACCCGTCAGACAACCGCGTCAGGCAGGGACCGAGTCCAGCGGCCGCAGCACTCGCCCCAGCCACTCCTCGACGGCCCGCCCGATGCCGTCCACATCGGCCTTGAGCGAGTGGTCGCCGCGCAGCAGCACCAGTTCGCGGTGATGTGCGGATTCCGGCCGCCCGAACGGGTCGGTCTCGCCCTGCACGACCAGGGCCGGCACCTCGACCGCGTCCAGTTCCGGCATCCGGCTCCGGTCCGGCTTGCCCGGCGGATGCACCGGGAAGGCCAGGCACAACACGGCTACCGCCTGCCCAGGCCCGGCCGTGCGGCAGGCGACGCGCGCGCCGGACGAGCGGCCGCCGAACACCAGCGGCAGGTCCGCGAACCACCGTTCGCCGAGCTCCTCGGCAACGGCCAGCCAGGCCGCGTCCAGCTGTTTGGCCGGCGCCGGCGCCCGTCGGCCCGCGACCCGGTAGGGCTGCTCGACCAGGGCGACGTGCACGCCGGCAGCGGTCGCCGCGCGGGTGGTCGCCACCAGATCGGGCGCGGCGAGCCCGCCGCCGGCGCCGTGGCCGAGCAGCAGCGCGGCCCGGCCCTCCTCGGAGCAGTGCAGTTCGGCCCGCGCCGGTCCGTGCGGGGTGTCGACCATCGTGGTCGTCATGATCAGCTCGTCGCCGGATCGAACAGGGTGGGCGCCTCGTCGAGGTTCGGCACGGGGTCGATCCGCTCGATCAGTTCCGGCCCGTTGTTGCGCACGCTGTTCACCGCGCTGGACACCGGCCGCAGCTCGAGCGACTCGATCAGCGCCATGTCCGGGCTGGTCAGCAGGTCGGCGGCGTCGGCGCGGTCCGGGTCGAGCCAGTCGGCCCAGTTCCGCGGGGTGAGCAGCACCGGCATCCGGTCGTGCACCTCGGTGAGTTGGCCGAGCGCGTCGGTGGTGATGACCGCGCAGGTCACCAGCGGCGGCGCGTCCGGATCCCCCTTCGGGTCGTGCCAGGTGGACCAGAGTCCGGCCATGGCCAGGCTCGCCCCGTCCGGCCTTGTCATGTACATGGCCTGCTTGGTCGCGCCATCGCGCTTCCACTCGAACCAGCCGTCGGCCGGCACGATGCACCGGCGCTTGGTCATCGACGTGCGGAAGGCCGGTTTGGTCGCGGCCGACTCGGCGCGCGCGTTGATCATCTTCGCGCCGGCCTTGCGGTCCTTCGCCCAGTGCGGCACCAGGCCCCAGCGCATCACTCGCAGGCTGCGCTCGGTGCGCTCCGGGTCGGGCTGCCCCTCTTCATCGCGCGGGTGCCGCTCCACCACCGCGACGACTGCCTTGGTCGGGGCCACGTTGTAGTCCGGCCCGGGCGCGTCGCCCTCGGTCGTGTCGACCGCGTCGAACTCGGCCGCCAGCAACGCCGGGTCCTTCTTCGCGGCGTACCTACCGCACACGGGCATTCACCTCATCAAGAAGTGGCTCCTACGGAGATCCTGACACGTTACGCCCTGGTCGGCGAGCGGTATGCGGTCCGCGCGGCGAGTGCGGGATCATCAGTACATGACGCAACCATGGCCAGCACCCACGGCAAGGGGGCCGGTGCGCACGGTCGTCGCGGTGCCGGGCTCCAAGTCGATCACCAACCGGGCCCTGCTGCTAGCCGCGCTGGCCGACGCGCCCTCCGTGCTGCACCGCCCGCTGCGCAGCCGCGACACCGACCTGATGGCACAAGCCCTGCGGGCCCTGGGCGTCGACGTGACCGAGGCTCCGGACGGCGACTGGCTGGTCACCCCGCACGAACTGCGCGGCCCCACCGACATCGCCTGCGGCCTGGCCGGCACCGTCATGCGCTTCGTCCCGCCCGCCGCAGCCATCGCGTCCGGCGAGATCGCCTTCGACGGCGACGAGCAGGCCCGCAAACGGCCGATGGACACCGTGCTCAACGCGTTGCGCGCGCTCGGCGTCAACATCACCGGCAACGCTTTGCCATTCGTCGTGCACGGAGAAAGTTCTGTACCTGGAGGTACAGTCACGATCGACGCGTCCGCGTCGTCGCAGTTCGTTTCGGGCCTGCTGCTCTCCGGCGCGCGCTACACCAACGGCGTCACCGTGCACCACGACGGCAAGCCGGTGCCGTCCATGCCGCACATCGAGATGACCGTGGACATGCTGCGCGGCGCCGGGGTCGAGGTCGACGACACCGAGCCCAACACCTGGCGGGTCGCGCCCGGCCCGATCGGGGGCCGCCACTGGGACATCGAGCCCGACCTCTCCAACGCGACGCCGTTCCTGGCCGCGGCCGTGGTCACCGGCGGCTCGGTCACCGTCACCGGCTGGCCCGCCTCGACCACCCAACCCGGCGACGGCATTCGCGCCGTGCTCACCGAGATGGGCGCCACGGTCACCCTCGACGACACCGGCCTCACCGTCGGCGGTACCGGCACACTGTCCGGAGTGGACACCGACCTGCACGACATCGGCGAGCTGACCCCGACCATCGCCGCGCTCGCGGTGTTCGCCGAGAGCCCGTCCCGGTTGCGTGGCATCGCGCACCTGCGTGGCCACGAAACCGACCGGCTCGCCGCGCTGGTCAACGAGATCCGCGCGCTCGGCGGCGACGCCGAGGAGACCGAGGACGGCCTGACCATCCGGCCCCGTCCGCTGCACGCCGGTCCGTGGCGCGCCTACGCGGATCACCGCATGGCGACCGCGGGCGCGATCATCGGCCTCGTCGTGCCCGGCATCGAGATCGACGACATCGCCACCACCAGCAAGACCCTCCCGGACTTTCCAGGAATGTGGCGGCGAATGCTGGCCGAGGAATCCACAATGGAGGTTTCCGGCGCGTGAGCGAGCTGGTTTCGGCGTGAGCGGCAACGACTGGCATCGGCTCGACGAGTCCGATGTGCGAATCCGGCCCGGCAAGGGGACGAGGCCAAGGAGCAAACGCCGACCGGACCACGCGGAAGCCAGCAGCGCCATGATCGTCGGCGTCGACCGCGGCCGGTGGACCTGCGCGCTCGACCAGGACCCGAACCGCCTCATCGTGGCCATGCGCGCGAGGGAACTCGGCCGCACCCCCATCGTCGTCGGCGACCTCGTCGACATCGTCGGCGACGTCAGCGGCCAACCCGACACGCTCGCGCGAATCGTGCGCGTCGCCGAGCGGTCCAGCGTGCTGCGCCGCACCGCCGACGACACCGATCCGTTCGAACGGATCGTGGTGGCCAACGCGCAGGACCTGGTCATCGTCGCCGCACTGGCCGATCCGCCGCCGCGCTCCGGGTTCATCGACCGCGCCCTGGTCGCCGCGTACGCGGGCGGCCTTTCAGCGATCCTGTGCCTGACCAAGTCCGACCTGGCCAGCCCGGACGAGCTGCTCGCCGCGTACGCCGACCTCGACGTGACCGTGGTCGTCACCCGCCGCGACCGTCCGCCGGACGCCTTGCGCGAGTTGCTCGTCGACCGGGTCTCAGCGCTGGTCGGGCATTCCGGCGTAGGCAAGTCCACGCTGGTCAACGTGCTGGTCCCGGATGCCGCGCGACGCATCGGCGAGGTCAGCTCGGTCGGCAAGGGCCGGCACACCTCGGTCACCGCGGTCGCGCTGCCGCTGCCCGATGGTGGCTGGGTCGTCGACACGCCTGGTGTGCGCTCGTTCGGCCTCGCGCACATCACCCCGGCCGACATCGTCAGCGCGTTCGACGAGTTCGTCGAACGGGCGGAGGAGTGCCCGCCGATGTGCGGTCACCTCGGCCCGCCCCAGGACCCGGACTGCCGCCTCGACGAGGTGGTCGCGGAGGGCACCGCGACCGAGGGCAGGCTGGCTTCGCTGCGTCGCTTGCTGCTCTCCCGTGCCGGCATCGTGACCTCGGACGGAACCGAAAACCACCCACCCGCGTCGGAGGCGTACTGATACCGTTCGAACCGACTTTTGGTCATGGCGGTCTGTCACAAGGGGAATGACGAGAATGCGGGCAAAGTCGTTGGTGGTGGGTGCGGCGCTGGTGGCCGGCCTCGGGATGCTGGCCGGGTGCAGCAGCACCGTCGCGGGTTCACCGACCGCGACCGGTTCTTCCGGCGGCGGCAGCCAGGGGGGTGCCGGCAGCCAGCTCGGTTCCGAGGTGAAGACCGTCTCAGACCTGTCCAACCTGGTCGGCAACAGCGTCGAGCAGGCGACAACGGTCCAGGTCACGATGAAGAACGGGGCCGGCACGACCTCCGGTTCGATCAAGTTCGGTGACCCGGTCGCCGAGAAGATGACGCTGAACACAGCGGCCGGCAGCGAGCAGGTGCTGCTCGTGAACAACGTGTTCTACGTGCAGATTCCCGGCATGCAAGCCTTGACCAACAAGCCGTGGGTCAAGATCGACCCGAACAACACGTCCAACCCGGGGGACCAGATCTTCGGCGCGTTGGTCAACAGCATCAAGCAAAACGCCGACCCGAGCCAGATGATCAAGAACCTGGAGGCGGGCGGCACGCTGACCGGTACCGACACCGAGCAGCTCAACGGCCAGACCACCACGCACTACAAGGTCACCGTCGACATCGACAAGATGATCGCCAACGAGGCCGACCCGACCATGAAGCAGATGCTCGGCATGGCCAAACAGCAAGGCCTGCAGAACTATCCGGTCGAGGTCTGGCTGGACAGCCACGGCCTGCCGCTGCAGACCACGATCAACATGCCCTCGCTGTCCGCGGCGCCCGGTTCGGGCGGCGTCTCGACGATCACCTACGCCAACTGGGGCGCGCCGGTGACCATCAGCGCCCCGCCGGACGACCAGGTCGGCACCATGCCCGGCACCGGCGGCTGATCACCCACCCCTCGATCAAGTATTCCCGTATAGTAATTACGACGGAAATACTTCTTTGGGGGAAGAATGTCTCGCACGAATGTGCTCATCGTCGGTGCCGGCCCGACCGGCCTCACCCTGGCCGTCGAATTGGCTGCCCGGGATGTCGCGGTTCGGATCATCGACAAGTCGCCAAAATACTTCGCGGGCTCGCGCGGCAAGGGATTGGCGCCGCGCAGCCGTGAGGTGTTCGACAACCTCGGCGTCCAGGACCAGGTCGAACGCTCCGGCTGGGACCACCTCGCCTACCGCCGCTGGGTCAACGGCGAACTGGTCGCCGACGGCGACCAGAACAAAAACCTCCACCCGACCCCCGGAATCCCCTATGAAACGGGAATTCTCATCGCGCAATGGCGCGTCGAGGAAATCCTCCGGGAAAAATTGGCGGAATACGGGATCACCGTCGAACTCGGCACCGAACTGACCGAATTCACCCAGACCGCCGACGCCGTCACCGCGACCCTGCGCACCGGCGACGAGATCCTCGCCGACTACCTGGTCGGCTGCGACGGCGGCCGCAGCACCGTCCGCAAGTCGGTCGACGTGGCGTTCGAGGGCGAAAGCGGGCCGCAGGCCATGCTCATCGGCGATGTGCTGGTCGAGGGACTGGAACCGGACGCCTGGTACATGTGGACCGACTCGGCCAAGGGTTTCGTGGCCCTGTGCCCATTCCGCGACTGGCCGGCCTGGCAGTTCCAGGCCGTGCGCATGTCCGACTTCAACGAGACGGGCGAACTGCCACCGCCCACCGTCGAACTGTTCCAGGACATCTTCGACGAGATCGCCACTATTCCGGGCGTGACGCTGTCCGACGCGAGTTGGCTGTCCACGTACCGGATCAATGTGCGCATGGTCGAGAAGTTCCGCTTCGACCGCGTCTTCCTCGCCGGCGACGCCGCGCATGTCCACCCGCCGGCAGGCGGACTCGGCATGAACACCGGTATCCAGGACGCGCACAACCTCGGCTGGAAACTGGCGCTGGTGTTGTCCGGCAATGCCGACGCGGCGCTGCTGGACAGCTACAACGATGAGCGGGTGCCGATCGCCGAGTGGACGCTCGGCGTCAGCGCCAGGGAGTTGCGGTCGATCGGCAACGAGGTCAACGGCGGGACCACGGGCGGCTTCCGGCCGCGCGGTGAGCTCCAACAAGGCCAGTTGGCGCTCGGCTACCGGTGGAGCCCACTGGCCAAGACCCTCGTCGAACGCCCGGAAGGCGCCCCGCGAGCGGGCGACCGCGCCCCCGACGCCCCTTGCCAGACCGCGACCGGCGACCCCGTCCGCCTGTTCGACCTGTTCCGCCAGCCCAACTTCACCCTCCTCGGCTTCGGCCAGGAAACCCGCGAAACAGTCGAAGCGGCCCTCGCCAAGCACGGCGACATCACGACAGGCCACCTGGTCGAAAACTACACCCAGTGCAATGTCAACATGCTGCACATCGCCGGTGCGGACGTTGTCAATGTCGACGTGCCGCATGTCGACGTGCTGGATGTCGACGGATACGCACACCGCGAGTACGCGGTCACCGAGCCCACCCTGTTCCTGATCCGCCCCGACGGCCACATCGGCCTCATCGCGGACCCGGCTCAAGGTTCGGCCGTCCTCGACTACCTGGCCGACCTCGGCAAGAACTGACCGACCCTCGGCAAGAACTGGGGAACCCGGCGTGGCGACCGACCACGCCTCGCCACGCCGGCTGGGCGCCACGCCGGCTGGGCGCCACGCCAGCTCGGCGCCACGCCAGCTCGGCGCCACGCCACGCTGGGCGGCTCAACGCTTGACCCGCGCCGCCAACACCGCGTCGTACAGCGCCTTCTTGCCCACGTCGGCCGAGCCCGCGACGTCCGCGACCGCGTCCTTGAGCCGCCGGCCCTCCGCGACCAACCCCTCGACGACCCCGGTCAGATCGTCCACGTCGACGGCCGTCGGGGCGGGCGCACCGGCCAGGACGACCGTCACCTCGCCGCGCACGCCCTCCTCGGCCCATTCCGCCAACTCGCCGAGTCCGCCCCGGCGCACCTCTTCGTAGGTCTTGGTGAGCTCCCGGCACACGGCGGCGGCACGCTCGGCGCCCAGCACCTCGGCCGCGTCCGCGAGGGTCGCGGCCAGCCGGTGCGGCGATTCGAAGAACACGCACGTCCGCTGTTCGGTTGCCAACTGCTCGAACCAGCGACGGCGCTCACCTGATTTGCGCGGAGCGAAGCCCTCGAAGCAGAACCGGTCGCTCGGCAACCCGGACAGGGCGAGCGCCGTGGTCACCGCGGACGGCCCCGGCACGCAGGTCACGTCGAGATCCTCGGCGATGCATGCGGCCACCAGCCGGTAGCCAGGGTCGGACACGCTCGGCATGCCCGCGTCGGTCACCAACAGGACGGTCGACCCGTCGCGGATCGCCTCCAGCAGGCCCGGCATTCTGGATATTTCGACCGAGTCGTAGAAGCTGACCACACGCCCGGTCGGTGACACGCCGAGCGCCGCCGCCAGCGCACGAAACCGGCGGGTGTCCTCGGCGGCGACCACATCCGCCCCGCCGATCATGTCGACCAGCTTCGGCGAAGCGTCCCGTGCGTCGCCCAAAGGCGTCGCGGCCAGCACCAACCTGCCCGATCCAGATTCACGCTTCACAGCGACCACCCTACGATCGGTGCCGTGCGCGAACCGACCGAGACGGCAGACGACGAATACGGAACCGTCAGCACGCTCGCCCCGGACACCGAGGTCGACGAGGACTACTACCTCGAAGACGAACAGCACGCCGACGACGACGGGCTCGGTCTGGTTCAACCCGGCGACACACCCCCGCCCGCCCCACCTGACGACAACGCCCTGCGCGAACCCAGCGACCGGCTCGGCAAACCCATGCCGACCGACCGGCTGCGCGGCTGGATCACGACGATCATCGTCACCGCGATCGGCGCCATCGTCCGCTTCCAGAACCTCGGCTCCCCCACCGACAACGGCACGCCGGTCTTCGACGAGAAGCACTACGTGCCACAAGCGTGGCAGATGCTGCGCAACGGCGGCTTCGAGGACAACCCCGGCTACGAACTGACCGTGCACCCCCCGGTCGGCAAGTACCTGATCGCGGTCGGCGAATGGATCTTCGGCTACAACGGGATGGGCTGGCGGTTCATGTCCGCCCTGGCCGGCACCCTGATGATCCTGCTGATCATCCGCATCGCCCGCCGCCTGACCCGCTCCACGCTGCTCGGCGCGGTCGCCGGCGTCCTGCTCATCTGCGACGGGCTCAGTCACGTCCAAGCCCGCATGGGCATGCTCGACGTGTTCCTGGCCCTGTTCGTCCTGATCAGTTTCGGCTGCCTGCTCAACGACCGCGACCAGATGCGCGAACGCCTGCGCACCGCGGTCCGGGAGGGGTTCGCCACCGACACCCGCTACGGACCCCGACTCGGGTTCCGCTGGTGGCGCTTTGCCACCGGGGTCAGCATCGGCGTCTCCTGCGCGGTGAAGTGGGACGGCCTGTACTGGCTGGCCGCGTTCTTCGTGCTGACGATCTTGTGGGACTGGCGCGCCCGCAAAGCGGCCGGCATCGCGCGTCCGTTTCGGGGCATGCTGCTGCGGGACCTGCTGCCCGCGCTCTGGAGCCTGATCATCATCCCGGTGCTGTGCTACCTGGGGTGTTGGTGGGCGTGGCTGTCCAGCGAGACCGGTGTGGACCGGCATGGCGTGGCCGGCACCTACCCGTATCAAGCCGGGCAGCCGGTGGCCTGGTTCCTGTCCTGGACCCCGGACGCGTTGCGGTATCTGGTCCACTACAGCCAGAACGTGCTGAATTTCCATGAGCATCTGGTCACCCCGGCCAACAGCCCGCATCCGTGGGAGTCCAAGCCCTGGACCTGGCCGATGGGGCTGCGTCCGATGCTCTACTACTACTCGAGCGGCGCCCAGGCCTGCGGGTCCAGCGACTGCGTCAGCGCGACCATGCTGATCGGCACCCCGGCGATGTGGTGGCTGGCGTTCCCGATGCTGGGCTGGGCGTTGTGGCGCGTGATCGGCCGCTACGACTGGCGATACCTGACCGTGCTGGTCGCCTACCTGGCCGGCCTGCTGCCCTGGTTCCTCAACCTGGACCGGCAGATGTTCTTCTTCTACATGACGCCGGATGTGGCGTTCATGATTCTGGGGTTGGTGCTGCCACTCGGCGAGATCCTGGGTAAGTCCACGGCCAGTTTCGAACGGCGACGAACCGGGATCCTCGTGGTGGGCCTGTACGTGGGGTTGGTGGTGGCGAATTTTGTGTGGCTGTGGCCGATCCTCAACGGTGACAGCATTTCCGCGTCGCAGTGGTACGCCGAACTCTGGCTTCCCTCATGGCGGTAACCCTGGCCAGGGCCAACGAGATCGCCGACACCGTACTGTTTCCGGCAGCGTCCACTGTGGATATGACAGGCCGAATCCCATCGTCGCATTTGGACCTTCTCGCCGAGTCCGGTTTCTACGGCATGTCGACGCCCGCCACTGACATCGACTTCCCCACCGCCTGCGCGATCACGGAGACGTTCGCGGCGGGCTGTCTGAGCACCTCGTTCGTCTGGCTCCAGCACCAGGGCGTAGCCCGCCGCGTCGCCGGATCACCGCTGGCCGACGAACTCCTCGACGACCTCGAACTTGGCAAGCAACGCGGTGGCGTCGCCCTCGGCGGTACGTTGCCGGGCCCGCCTCGATTGCGGGCGACGGCCGTGCCGGGTGGCTACCAGCTCATCGGTGAATCCCCGTGGGTCACCGGGTGGGGCATGATCGACCTGCTGCTGGTGATGGCGCGCGACGAGCACGACAACCTGATCTCCGCGATCATCAGCGCGCGGGAGAGCGACGCGCTGAGCGTCAGCAGTCCACTTCGGATGGTCGCGGCCACCGCGAGCAACACCGTCACCGCGCACTTCACCGGCCTGTTCGTCCCGAACGAAGCAGTCGTCGGCGAGCAGCCCTATGCCGAATGGGCCGAGCGCGACGCGGCCGGCCTGCGCTTCAACGGCTCGCTGGCCCTGGGCGTCGTCAACCGCTGTACCCGCCTGCTCGGCCCGACCCCGCTGGACGCCGAACTCACCGCCTGCCGAACCCGACTGGACGCGGCAGGTGCCGACGACCTCCCAGCGGCCCGCGCCGCGGCCGACGAACTGGCCGTGCGAGCCAGCAGCGCACTGCTCGTACACACCGGGAGCCGCTCCGTCCTGCTCGACGAGCACCCGCAGCGGCTGGCAAGGGAGGCGATGTTCCTGCTGGTCTTCGCCTCGCGCAAAGGCATCCGCGACGCCCTGCTGAACACGCTGACTGTTAAGGCCGGCGAGTGGTCAGGGCAGTCAGGTCGAGCGTGATCGGACTGCCGTCGAGTTCACCGCTCACCGTGCCGGTGTGCTCGCCGAGCAGCTCGTAATCACCGTCGATGAGCTGGTACCGGATCAGGCTCACCGGCGCGTCGAGGTCGACGATCCAGTAATTCGGAATACCCGCTTCGGCATACTCGGCGAACTTCGTCACCCGGTCAGTCCGCACACTTCCCTCGGACAGCATCTCGACGGCGAGGGAGACATCGCTGGGCTTGTATCGCGCCGGATTCGTGTCGACCAACTCGGCGTCCACGACCGCGACATCTGGGACACGAACCGTAAGAAGCGGACTACCGGTGAGGACCACCTCAACTTCCGGCAGCGGGCTGAACCGCGTAGGAAGTTGCTCGTCAAACTGGGTGCACAGCCTGTAGATGGCCCGTTGGTGAAGAGAAACGGGGCGAGGCGCCACGATCAGAACTCCTTCAACAACCTCGATCCCGAACCGTGTGTCCTCAGGCAGCGCTTTCCATTCATCAAGCGTCACCAGGTGATCAGGCCAGGGCAGAACGCTCACCGCTGATCTCCTTTCACTTCCGCTACCGGCTTATCGTCGCATAACTCAGCGTAAGCGGCGCGTGCTGGCCTCGGCCTTGGGGACGATCATGGTCACCGGGCCGTCCTGGCGGTGGCCGCCGCCGGATAGCCAGTCGCCGAGTTGGCGCTGCACGGTGTTGAGGGTGGGCCTGCGTGCCGGATCCGCGTCGAGGGCGGCCATCAGCAGTCCTCGGTGCACGCTGCGGTCGGGCAGGTGGGTGTTGGGGAGGCGTTGCGCTGCGGCCATCAGCGCGGACATCGGGTTGGCGCGGTGGCCGCGCGGGGGTTGGCCGGTGAGCGCGTAGCTGACCGTGGCGGCGAGTTGCCAGGCGTCCGAGGCGGGCGTGGACAGGCCGGTTTCCGCGGTTTCCGGGGCGAGGAAGTCGGGGGTGCCCATCATCATGCCGGCGGCGGTCAGGGTGACGTCGCCCTTGGCTTTGGCGATGCCGAAGTCGATCAGGTGCGCGACGCCGGTGTTGTCCAGCAGGATGTTCGCCGGTTTGACGTCTCGGTGCAGGACGCGTTTGAGGTGTGCGTCGGCCAGTGCGCCCGCCATGGTCGCCCAGAGTCGCGCGGCGGCGACGTCGTCGAGGGGGCCGTTTCCGCCGACGATGTCGGAGAGGGGCTGGCCGTCGATGTACTCCATGACGATGCCGAGGCCGTCGGATTCCTCGATGATGTCGTAGACCCGTACACAGTTGGGGTGGTGCACGGCGGCGAGGGCGCGCGCTTCGCGGAGCATCCGCGCCTGGGTGTCGGCCTCGGGCGCGTGCGCGAGTTTGAGGGCGACCGTGCGGTTGAGCTGGGTGTCCATCGCCAGCCAGACTGTGCCGAATCCGCCGTGGCCGAGTTGCCGGATGCGCTTGAACCGGCCGCCCGCCGAGTTCCACCTGATCACGGTGGCCTCGCCGGTGCGGAAGGGCAGCGGCCCGGGGGTGTCGGCGAGCTGGGCGACCGGTGGTGCGGGCTGCGGGGTGGGCAGCGCCAGCGGGACGCCGGGCACGGGCCCGATCCGGGTCGGCGCGAGTTGCCTAGGTGGCGGTGGCGGCTGCGCCAGCGGTGGGGCCTGGGTCATCGGCGGGGGTGGTTCATAGGCTTGGGGTTGGTAGGGCGGTGGTTGCTGCGCCGCCCGCGGCGGGCGATTGATGACCGACCAGCTGGGCTGGCCGAGCAGCATGACCACGACGACGCCGAGCAGGCTCGCGGGCAGGAATCCGAGCCACAGCTGCGCCATCAGGTTGGCCGGGAACAGCAGCGTGAACAGCATGCAGGCCAGCAACGGCAGCCACATCATCCGACCGGGCCAGCGAGGCCCCCTGCGCAGCGCGACGCGCTGCTGCATGATCACGGCGAACAGGCTCAGCAGCGGCACGACGCCGAGCATGGCCAGGTACACGACGAACTCGACGGTGTTGCCGCTGGACCCGGTCAACGCCTGGTAACCGATCTGCCCACCGGTCAGGTACTGCCCCTGGGTGCCGAACGCGGAGAACACGCAGATGTTGTCCGACAGCCCGGACAGGGGCACGCCGCCGCCGACCCGCGCGTCGTTGATCGCCTGGAACGCGAGTTCGGCGAACATCCAGGGCACGACAAACCCGAAGAACAGGCCGAATCCGCCCAGAGTGGCGAGCATGCCCGCGCCGTAGTTGTTGCCGGTGCCCTTGCGCAGCAACGCGACGGCGATGGCGCCGATCAGCGGCGAGATCGCCAGCAGCGCGCCGGCGAGGCTGACCGTCCACGGCCAGGCGCCAGGGCAGATGTTCGGGGTGGCCTGGTGGATCCAGGACAGCAGGGAACCGATCAACTGAGCGAGTCCGCCCACGATCTGCTTCCCTTCGATCACGGAGAGTTGTCCACCGCAACGCGGCTACTGCTCACTCTAAGACGTTTGATGTCTCGAACGGGTTGGCCGGCATCGATCCGGATCCCCGAGTCGGTGATCATTGTTGACGCAACGTCGCGAAGGTCGGAGGGGTGGACCCATAGGGGCCTACGCGCCGCCGAGCGGTTCTTCACCAACAGTTCGTGCGTGAGTGAATACGTTCACCCACACGTAGGGCGATCAGACGAGGCCATATGCGTAACCTTTTCACGTTGTCCGATGGCATCAATGGGAAGGGATCACGTCTCATGGCGCGTCCGAAGCTCCGCGCGACCGGACTCCTGATCGGCGCGACCGTGCTGGCCACCCTGATCGCCGGCGCCCCGGCCGCCGCGGCCGCCGCGGCCGCCACCCCGGCAACCCCGCACGCCGCGCCCCACGCGGCGCCGCAGGCCAAGGCGGTCGCCGGCACCCACATCGCCGCCGCGCTCAACGGCTGGACCCAGATCGGTGACACCACCGAGTTCACGCTCACCCACAACCAGGGCGTGGCCACGGTCAACCCACCCGGCGGCACCCCGTACCAGTACTACACCGGCACCCTGTCCGTACCGGCTGACCTCTATGCGGAGAACTGGACGCACATCGGCGACCCGGATTCCTCCCAGGGCTACATCTTCGACGACTACCAGTACGGCGGCAGCAACCCGACCTCGAAGCTGTTCCGGGTGACCACCCCGTCCGGCACGCACTACGACTACACGCACACGTTGGTCTCCGGCGAGGAGATGAACAACTCCTGGGTCGCGGTCTCCCCCGACTCGCAGTGGATGGTCAACGGCGAGTGGGACACCCTGACCCGGTTCCTGGTCTTCCCGACGCCGATCCTGAACAAGTCGACCCCGCAGACCGGCGGCGCGCTGAACCTGGGTTTCCAGATCAACCTGGACCACCCGATGCGCGACATCCAAGGCTGCACCTTCTTCAAGGCGACCACGCTGCTCTGCGCCGCCGACGACGCGAACACCGATCTGTACCCGACCGCCAAGCAACTGCTTGAGGTCGACCTGCCGCAGGCGCTGAACGGCAGCGACGTCACCGGACACGTGGTCGATCTGGGCCAGCTGCCGCTGAACAGCATCTGCTCCGGCACGTTCGAGGTGGAGGGCGACGACTACGACGCGGCCACCGGCGACCTGCGCGTGCTGATCGTCCAGCCGAGCGTGTGCGCGGTCGTCACGGACCTGTACACGTTCCACCACAGCTGAAACCAGTGGCGGGCCGGCCCTAAGCCGGCACCTCGGCCGGTCCGCCCAACAGCACGTTCGCCGCCAGCGCGCGTAGCTCGACCCGCCGGATCTTCCCGGTCGCGGTCATCGGATAGCGGTCCACGAAAACGACCTTCCTCGGCCGTTTGAACGAGGGCATGCCTTCCCTGCAGAACTCGATCAACTCGGCCTCGGTCACCGCGTGTCCCGGTTGCAGCACAACATATGCGACCGGCTTCTCCAGGCCATCCGCGTCCGGCGCGGCAACGACAACAGCCTGCGCGACGGCGTCATGGGCCAGCAGCCTGCCCTCCACCTCGCCAGGTGAAACCCAGATCCCGCTGGCCTTGAGCATGTCCCCGGTGCGGCCAAGGCACGTGTAGTAGCCGTCGGCATCCCGCACGTAAGTGTCCCCGGTGCGTAGCCATTCGCCCTGGAACACCCGCTGCGATGCGGTGTAACTGGACCAGTACCCGGTGGCCATCGACGTTCCGCGCACGAACAGCGTGCCAGGAACGCCCCGTTCGACCTCGCGCCCGGCGTCGTCCAGGATCCGCAGTTCGTATCCGGGCACGGCGACCCCCGTGCTGCCCGGCCGCACTTCGCCGGGCCGGTTGGACAGGAAGATGTGCAGCATCTCGGTCATTCCGATGCCATCCAGGATGTCCACCCCGAAATGCCCCGTCCACCGCTGGTAGAGCGCGGCCGGCAACGTCTCTCCCGCCGACACCGCCAACCGCACACCGGCGAGCGCATCCTTCGGCAACTCAGCACGAACCATGTTCGCGAAGAACGTCGGTCCGGCGAAGAACAGCGTCGCACCGTAGGTCGACGACCGTTCGGCGACGACCTCCGGCTTGGCCGGCAACGGTTCCAGGATCGTGGCCGCCCCGATCGACAACGGCATCAGCAGCGAATTCCCCAGCCCGTAGGCGAAGAACATCTTCGCGGCCGACAGGCACCGGTCATCCCGGTCGATGCCCAGCACGCCGAACCCGTAGGTCTGGCAGACCACCCGAATCGCGCCGTGCCGATGCATGGCGCCCTTCGGCACGCCGGTCGTGCCCGACGTGTAGAGCCAGAACGCCGGCGAGTCCTCGGTCGTCGAATACGGTGCCCCGTCCGGCTTTCCGCGTGCCAGATCGGCCAACGCGTGATTGCGCAACCCCGCGACGACAGCACCCTCGCCGGCGACCACGCCCACCAACTCCGGCGCCGCACCAACGGCGGCACTCGCGACATCGACGAACTCGCTCGTCACGGCCAGGAACCGGGCCCGCGAATCACGCAGCAACCCGGCCAGGTCGGCCGCCCGCAACATGGTCGACACCGGGACCGGCACGGCCCCGATCCGCATCGCGGCCAGGAAGACCACGACGAAATCCGGCGAGTCCGCCATGAACATCAGCACCCGCTGCTCGGCTTGCAGTCCGATCCCGCGCAATCCGGTCGCGGTGCGCAGCACGCGGTCATGCAGCTGCGCGTAGCTCAACTCCCCGCCGACACCGGTCAGCGCCAACCGGTCGCCGTCGCCGTTGTCGATGTGTCGGTCCAGCAGATATGTGGTGGCGTTGAACAGTTCGGTCATGCGCGGGGGCCCCGATTTCAGGCGAGGTGCACGTAGTCGTAGTCGAAGGGTTTGCCGTTGATGCCCTGGCGCGGCGGGGCGATCCAGGCCGCGATCTTGCCGCGCTCGTACACCGGCCGCATCAGCGACCGCACGTGCGCCTTGTCCACATCGGTGGGAAGCCACTGGTTCTTGCGCAGCTCCCACTCCTCCGGTGAGATCCGCTCACCGCCCGGGGTCGCCTCGATGCCGGTGAACGCGCCGACCCGCCGGTTGAACGCGACACTCGGCAGGTACAGCCGTTGCGGCATCCCGTGTTCTTCGAGGATCTTGTTCCACCGGTTCACGCCGTTCTGGCAGTCGCTGATGTACTCGCCGCGCAGGTCCGTGTTCAACCCGACGAGCGCGGCCACCTCGGTCTGACTGATCTCGCCTTCGTTGACGGCGTCGACCATGATCGAATCGCTGGTGAGCACGTGGTCGTCCTTGCGCCGCTCCTCCGACCAGCGCCCCTTCAAACCGGCGGTGAAATAGTTCGCCACATTTGTCGACGTCTCGGAACCGAACAGGTCCAGCGACACGGAGTAGTGGAAATTCAGATATTTCTGAATCACGTTCAACGGAATGGCCCCGTGCGGGACGACGTCGTCGGTGTCCAGCTCCTGCATCACCTGCACGGTCCGCTCCACGACGCGGTCGACACCAGTGGTGCCGACGAACATGTGGTGCGCCTCCTCCTTGAGCATGAACTCGCAGGTCCGCGACAACGGATCGAACGCGGATTCCTTCAACGTGCCCAACTGATACTTACCGTCACGGTCGGTGAAATAGGTGAACATGTAGAAGGAGAGCCAGTCCGGCGTTTCCTCGTTGAACGCACCGAGAATGCGCGGCGAGTCCTCGCTGCCCGAATTGCGGCGCAGCAGTTCCTCCGCCTCCTCACGACCTTCCCGACCGAAGTAGGCGTGCAGCAGGTAGACCATGGCCCACAGGTGCCGCCCCTCCTCGACGTTGACCTGGAACAGGTTGCGCAGGTCGTAGAGGCTCGGCGCGATCGCACCCAGATTGCGTTGCTGCTCAACGGAAGCCGGCTCGGTGTCGCCCTGGATCACGATCAGTCGCCGCAACTCGGCGCGGTACTCGCCGGGCACCTTCTGCCACGCGGGCTCGCCCTTGTGCGCGCCGAACGCGATGCGCCGATCGCGATCGCGCTCGGCCAGGAAGATGCCCCACCGGTAGTCCTTCATCGGCACGTGCCCGAAATTCGCCCAGCCCTCCCGGCCGACGTTGACCGCGGTGCGCAGGTACACGTCGTCAGTGGGCAGGGTGGGGCCCATGGTTTCCCACCAGTTCAGGAAGTTCGGCTGCCACGACTCCAGCGCACGTTGCAGCCTGCGGTCTTCGCGCAGCTCGACGTTGTTCGGGATCTTCTCCGAATAGTCCGCGGCGGTAGTCATCGGCTCAGACTCGCTTCCGGTCGAAATCGGCCCGTTGCCCGGTCCCGAACTTGCGCAGCGCGCCGTCCGGGCCGGATGCGTTGGGCCGATAGAAGATCCAGTTCTGCCAGGCGGAGAGCCGCCCGAAGATCTTGGTCTCGATGGTTTCCGGTCCGGCGAAGCGGTAGTTCGCCTCAAGGCCGGTCAGGGCGTCCGGGCTGAAGCTCGCCCGCTCCTCGATGGCGATCCGCACCTCGTCGGCCCAGTCGATGTCATCCGGCGCAAAGGTCACCAATCCCAGTCGCTCAGCATCCTCGGCGGGCAACGGCTCGCCAACCCTACCGCCGACGGCCGCCAACGCGTCGTCATCGCCGAAGAATCTGGTGCCCAGCCTGGTCAGCCCGTTGCCCATCGGCAGTGGCCCCAGGTTCATCGCTCCGACGGTGATCGTCGCGGGCTCGGCATCGGGGTCGATGTCCTCGAACACGCCGAACAGCTGGTAGGACCGGTCCGCCGCCAACGCCAACTCCAGCAACGACCCGGCGAAGCAACTCCCCGGCTCGATCAACGCGACCAGGCTGCGACTGGTGACATCGATCCGCTTCAAGGTTCGCTTGAGGTAGAGCACGATCTCGTTGGCCAGCCAGTCCGAATCCCGGTGCGCCAGCAGCAACTCGTCGTATCCGAGCACTCGCGCCGCGTCGCCCTCGGTGGCGAACACCCAGGTCCCCAGCTCGGGTTCGTTGGTGCGCAGGTCAAGGATGAGATCGTCCAACTCGCGCGTCACGGCCAGCGACCAGAACCGCGCCCCCTGTTCATGAATCGCCGCGACGTCGCCGGGCGCGTCGTCCTCCGGACCGCGAACCACGATCCGCACACTCCCACCAGCGCGGTCCAGGATCGCGGACACATACCTGTACGAAATCTCCGCGTCGCCTCGATCCTTGTCCAACGGCGTCAACGCGATCCCCGCCGCGTCGAGGGGCCGATTCGACCGACCGGCGAACTCCAGCGCCCGCTGCGCGACGATCTCCGTCCACTTCGGACGTGGGATGGCCTCGTCGACCAGTCGCCACTGCACGGCCTTGCCGCCGCTGAGCCCTTCGGATCGGGTGGCGAAGTAGTCGGCCCGGTCGCGCCGGACCCGCCGCTTGTCCACGACCCTGGTCAGCCCGCCGGTCCCCGGCAGCACCCCCAGCAGCGGCAACTCCGGCAACGACACCGCGGAGGAACGGTCATCGACCAACATGATGTGTTCGCAGGCCAACGCCAATTCGTACCCGCCGCCCGACGCGGTCCCGTTCAGCGCGGCGACGTAGGTCTGCCCGGAATGGGCGGAGGCGTCCTCCATGCCGTTGCGGGTCTCGTTGGTGAACTTGCAGAAGTTCACCTTCCAGGTGTGCGCGGAGGCGGCGAGCATGCGAATGTTCGCGCCGGCACAGAAGATCTTGTCCTTGCCGCTGGTCAGTACTACCGTGCGCACCTCGGGATGCTCGAAACGCAGGCGCTGCACCGCGTCGTAGAGCTCGATGTCGACACCGAGGTCGTAGGAGTTCAGCTTCAGCTCGTAGCCGGGGACGAGTCCGCCCATTTCGTCGACATCCATGGTCAGCGTGGCGACCGGACCGTCGACTTCGACCCGCCAGTGTCGATAGTCGGCAGGGGCTGTGCGGAACTCGACCCGCGTGACCTGCGCGGGCCCGGCATCGGCGCTCGCGCGGGGCTCGCTCGCCAGGCTGGTCATAGGTCATCCTCCCACCGCGGTGTGCCGACCGACCACTAAAACTCTACAGCGTCCAGAACTGACGTCAATAACTTGTAGCACATCGGTGGCGGGGTCGCCCGAATTGCCGCTATCCACGCCCACCCGCGCGCCTATAGCCTGAATCGTTCACGTCCGCCGCGCAGCACGACGCCCCCGGGATGGTGCCCGTGCCCGACGAACCCACCCTCATCGGCGTCGACGCCCTGGAACCGCCAAAATGGGCGGCGGTCGACGAACAAGTCGCCTCGGCCGGCTTCTGGCACACCGTGCGCGCCCTGCCGGCCGCGATCGCCGTGGTCGTCCGGCTGGCCTGGGGCACGTCGCCGCGCCTGACCACCGTCGCCGGCATCGTGCACGTCGCGTCCGGGTGCGCCACCGCGTTCGGCCTGTTCGCCACCACGAACGTGTTCAGCACCCTGCTTGCGGCCGGCCCGACCCCGCAACGCGTCATCGCATCGCTGCCGGCGATCGCCCTGGTCATGACCTCGTACCTGGTCCGAGGCCTACTGGACAGCGCGGTCGCCGCCACCGAGGGCACCCTCCAACCACACGTGCGGCGCGGCGCGCAGGACGGAGTCCAGGCCCGGTTGGCCGACGTCGACCTGATCGCCTGGGAAGACGCGGACTTCCGCGAACTGGTCCGGCAGGGCGGTCAGCACGGCATCCGGTCGATCGAAACCAGCGTGCGCGGCTGCGCCGACATCGCGTCAGCGCTGATCTCGATGGCCGCCGCGCTGATCACCGCCGCCGTGCTGAACCCGTGGCTCGCCCCGGTTCTGCTGCTGGCCAGCATCGCCGACGCCTGGGCGGCGATGCGCGCCGCCAAACAAGGCTATGCGTCATTCCTGCGCATGGTCTCCCGCATGCTGCGCCTGGACGTGGTGGAAAACCTGATGATCGCCCGCGACGTCGCCGTCGAACGGCACGCCCTCGGCCTGCAACCGACCCTGTTGGCCGAGAACCGCCGCATCGCCTCCGACATCACCAAGGAAGCGATTCGCCTTGCCGGCCAACAGAACCGCACCCGCACCATCGGCCGCGCCCTGGCTGGCATCGGCTCCGCGCTGGCCTATCTCGTGCTGGGTTTGTTGCTGTACACCAAGGCCATGCCGCTCGCGCTGGCCGGCACCGCGGTGGTCGCCATGCGCCAGGCGTCCAGCGCGCTGTCCACGACCATGCACGCCATCAACACGTTGTACGAGGACTCGTTCTACATCGGTTTCTACCGACGACTCCTCGCTGAAGCACACGAACACCGCCGCCCGCACATCGGCGTACCCGCACCACACAACCCGTCGACCATCCACGTGGCCTCCGCGAGCTTCAGCTATCCCGGCCAGACCAAACCCGCGCTGCGCGAGATCGACCTGACCATTCGCGGCGGGGAAATCATCGCCCTCGTCGGCGAGAACGGTTCCGGCAAAAGCACTCTGGCCAAGGTCATCGTCGGCCTCTACCGACCAACCGAAGGCGCCGTCCGCTGGGACGACGTCGACCTGGCCACCGTCGACTCCAGAACCGCGCAGGCGCAGATCGCCGTCATCGCCCAGGAACCCGCCCGCTGGCCGATGACCGCTGCCAACAACATCAAGGTAGGACACCTACCCCCACGCGATGCCGAACACGACCACTGGCACGCCGCCCTCACCCAATCCGGCGCCAACGAAGTGCTCAGCGAACTCCAGCACGGCGACGAAACGATCCTGTCCAAACAATTCCGCGACGGCGCCGACCTCTCCGGCGGCCAATGGCAGCGCATCAGCGTCGCCCGAGGCATCTACCGCAACGCCACCATTCTCGTCGCCGACGAACCAACCGCCGCCCTCGACGCCAAAGCCGAAGCCCGCGTCTTCAACGGCCTGCGCACCGCAACCGGCGCGGCGCGCACCACGATCCTGATCACCCACCGCTTGGCCAACATCCGCGACGTCGACCGCATCATCGTGCTCGACCACGGCCGCATCACCGAACAAGGCACCCACGAGGAACTCATGGCCAACGACGGCCTCTACCGAGAACTGTTCACCCTGCAAGCCAAGGCTTACTCATGAGCTCTCGGACAGCGCGGCGACTTCGGCCGCCGTCAACGTGGCCAGTCGCTGGTTGGCGTACTGCGCGACCCCGGTGATCTCCGCCCCGAACCAGCCAGGCGGCGTGAAGGCCTCGGCCGCCTCGACGCTGTCGAACTCCACTTCGGCGACCAGCAAACCGGCCAGCTGGCCCTCGTAGACGTCGACGATGCACTCGCCCGCGTCGAGGGACACCTCGTACCGAACCTTGTTCAGCCGCAGGCCCTCGGTGGCGGGCCACATCTGCTCGAACTGTGCGGCGTCCAACTCGATCTCCCACTCGCCGCGGACCAACCCCTTGCCACGCTTCGTGGTCAGCGAGTACTTGCCGCCTGCGCGACGCACGCGGGTCTCGGAATCCGCGCCGATGGTCAGATAGCCCTGCCAGATCGGCGTTGCGGCACCGTCGAGCACGGCAGCAGTCGGCTCGCACAGGAACTTCCGCTCGATTTCCGATCCCACAGCCACAGATCCTCACTACTACGACGCCAGAAAAAAGGGGGTCCGGGGCGAAGCCTCCCGGCTGGGACCCGGGGGCTTGGCCCCCAGAAGACACCGCGGAACGAGAAAGACCAGAGCTCACCATCGAGCCACCCGCTCCCTGCCACACACTGTCAGCCGATAGTAACCGACCCTCCGGCTCGACGAGGCCCAAACCCAACGCTTATCGAGGATTGTGCAAGCACGCGAGAGGATCTTGCTGGCCGGGCGTTCGCGACGTTGTTTTCATGGAGGTACCGCCACCATGAAGCAGGAGACGCGCAATGCACCTGGACGACGCGCTTGCCCGCGCCCTCGACATAGGACCGGAAT
>DASYBO010000261.1:0-1876 GCA_036500685.1 Pseudonocardiaceae bacterium
ACAGGACGGCCATGGAACCAAACCGCCTGCGGGCAAGTTCGTCCGCATGTGCGCCGATGCTCTGCTGCAAGCAGTGGGTGCCACCGACGTACCCGACGGACAACACTGCATTACCAGCGCTCCTTACGATTCAGCGGACAAGATGAAGGTTATGTGCTTGCCAGCGTGATGGGTGGCAATCCGCGGTCGGGTGGACCCGGACTGTGCGCGTACCCGTGCCGCCGCTCGGTCAGTGCCGTAGAACCCTGGTGGCGCCAAGTTGCGGTCTCTATCTGGATGACTGACACCGTGAACGCAAGGGCCACCGTCAATGCCCCCGTCGATCGTCTTCGACGTGCTGGCCGACCCGTCGACACACGAGTTGATCGACGGCACCGGATGGGTGCGGGAATCCCGCGACGGTAACCGCCTGACCGCGACCGGTCAGATCTTCCGCATGGGGATGTACCACGACAACCACCCGGACAAGGACTACGAAATGGCGAACCGCATCGAGGTGTTCGACCGGCCCAACGCGATCGCGTGGCAGCCGGGCAGTGGCCCCGACGGTGCAATGACCAGTGCGTCGAGCCGTGACGCCGACCTCGAGTTCGGCGGATGGATATGGCGCTACGACCTTGAGCCGCTGGGGCTGGCCAAGACGGAGGTCACATTGACCTACGACTGGTCCGGGGTGCCGGCGCAGTCGAGGGGACACATCCAGTTTCCGCCGTTCGACAACTCGCACCTGGACAACTCGCTGAAGCATCTGGCGGAGCTGGCCGAGCGGACCTAGTCGTCAGTGGGACTCGCATGTTGACGCTTGACTGCGTCGGGCACGCTGGTCCCCACAATGACGTCCGCTGGCTGCCCTCTGCTCGACGACGCTCGCGACCTGTCCGCGCTACGCGCGAAGGGCGCCGATGCCGACCAGCTGTTCGCGTCCTTCGCCGCATGGGCCGAGTTGAACGGCACTGCGCTGTACCCGGCGCAGGAGGAAGCGTTGATCGAGATGGTCAGCGGTGCAAACGTCATCGTGGCCACGCCGACAGGCTCGGGCAAGTCGCTGGTGGCCACCGGCGCGCTGTACGCGGCGTTGGCGGCCGGTCGGAGCAGCTACTACACCGCGCCCATCAAGGCTCTGGTCAGCGAGAAGTTCTTCGCGCTATGCGGGGTGTTCGGCGCGGCCAACGTCGGCATGCTCACCGGCGACGCAGCGGTCAACGCGGACGCGCCGATCATCACATGCACCGCGGAGGTGCTGGCCAACATCGCGTTGCGTGAGGGCGCGAGCGCCGACACGGGCCTCGTGGTCATGGACGAATTCCACTTCTACGGCGATCCCGACCGCGGCTGGGCCTGGCAGGTGCCGCTGCTCGAACTGCCCAGAGCCCAGTTCCTGCTGATGTCGGCCACCCTCGGCGACGTCACGTTCCTCCGCGAGGACCTCACCCGGCGCACCGGCCGGCCGACGGCGCTGGTGGCCAACGCCGAGCGCCCGGTTCCGCTGCACTACTACTACGCGACCACGCCGATGCACGAGACGATCGGCGACCTGCTCAACACGAAGCAGGCGCCGATCTACGTCGTCCACTTCACCCAGGCCTCGGCGCTGGAGCGGGCACAGGCGCTGATGAGTGTCAACGTGAGCACCAAGGAGGAGAAGGCCGCAATCGCCGACATGATCGGTGCGTTCCGGTTTTCTTCGGCGTTCGGGACGACGCTGTCGCGACTGGTCCGGCACGGGATCGGCGTTCACCACGCCGGCATGCTGCCCAAGTACAGGCGGCTGGTGGAGCAGCTGGCCCAGGCCGGCCTGCTGAAGGTGATCTGCGGCACCGACACCCTGGGTGTCGGCATCAACGTGCCGATCCGGACCGTCGTCTTCTCGGCGTTG
>DASYBO010000262.1:0-20296 GCA_036500685.1 Pseudonocardiaceae bacterium
GGCGCGCCAGGATCCATCGCGGCCATGGCAAGGGCCAGCCTCGGCGGTAGTTCGGTCGGGGTGGCGCCCTGTTCGGTGTCGTCCGCGTACAGGTCGTCCGCCGCCCACCAGGCCGCGTTGAGCTGGGCGGCGACCAGCAGCCGGTCCGGGTCGTCGGTGTCGGCGTGGGCGAGCACGACCAGCCTGCCGAATCCGGCCTTGCCCACCAGTTCCACCTGGTCCTCGGTGAACCCGCACTCGCCCGCCCACACCAGCAGCCTGCGGTCGACCTCCTCGGCCAGCGCGTCGTTGGCGCGTTCGGCGACCGGGACGTAGAGCGGCGGGTGCGAACCGCCGCCCCATTCGCGTTCGACGTAGCCGGGTTCGGCCGGGGCAAGCAGGTCCGAGATGTGCGCGGCCGAGGTGCCGAGACCGGACGGGAGGCCCCAACCGGTGTTGGCCAGCGCGGCTTCCAGGTTGGGGGGCGCCGGGCAGTCCCGCGTCGCGGGAATCTCGGCCTGCGCGGTGGTCGGCTCGGTTGCGGGGACCGTCTCGGTCATCGCGTTGCCCCTCGTGTCGACGGCGGTGCCCGTCGAGCCTGGCAGTCCGGCCGGGTCGGGGGCATCCGCCATCGTGGGGACGGCCAGGCACGAACGGGTGATCCGCGCGGACTTATTTGGTTGGACACTCCAGGTATGGTGGCTTTCATGGTGGTTGAGGACGACATCTCCGGGTGATCCCGGACGCACGCCCCTTGGGCCGTGCCCTGTCTTCGTTGTCCTCCTGACCATTCGGGCGATCATGTGCGCCCGCCTTCGCGGATGAGGGTTTTCACCGTGTCAAAAACCGCTGTCGTGTGCTCCAACCTGTCCTTTTCCTGGCCGGACGGCACTCCGGTGTTCGCCGACCTCAGTGCGACCGTCGGCACCGGCCGCACCGGACTGGTCGCGCCCAACGGCGCCGGCAAATCCACGCTGCTCAAGCTGATCGCAGGTGAGTACCAGCCGCAGCGCGGCTCGCTGACGGTGGACGGCGTGCTCGGCTACCTGCCGCAGACCCTCCCGCTGACCGATGAACCGACAGTCGCCGAGGTACTGGAGATCGCGCCGATCGTGGCCGCCCTTGCGGCGATCGAGTCCGGCGACACCGCCGAGGAGTACTTCACCGTCATCGGATCCGACTGGGACATCGAGGAACGCGCCCGCGCCGAACTCGACCGGCTCGGCCTCGGCGACGTCGCGCTGGACCGGCGCCTCGGCACGTTGTCCGGCGGTCAGATCGTCTCGCTCGGCCTTGCCGCGCAACTGTTGAAGCAACCCGACGTGCTGCTGCTCGACGAGCCGACCAACAACCTCGACCGGGCCGCGCGCGAGAAGCTGATGGCGGTGTTCGACGACTGGAAGGGCGCGCTGCTGCTGGTCAGCCACGACCGCGAGATGCTCGACAGGATGGACCGGATCGCCGAACTGGACCGGGGCAGGATCAACCTCTACGGCGGCAACTTCACCGACTACGAGGCCGCGAAACAGGCAGAGCGGGAAGTGGCCGAGAAGAACATCCGCACCGCCGAACAACAGGTCAAGCAGGAGAAACGCGAACTGCAGGAGGCGCGCGAACGGGCCGCGCGGCGCGCCAGTGCGGGCGCCCGCAACAACGCCGACCTCCCGCGCATCCTCAAGGGCAAGCTGAAACGCGATGCCGAGGAGTCGGCGGGCCGGGCCAACGACATGCACGGCCAACGGCTGGAGTCCGCGAAGGCGCGGTTGGACGAGGCCGGGCGCGCCCTGCGCGAGGACAAGATAATGGCACTGTCCCTTCCGGACACGACGGTGCCGGCGGGACGCACCGTCTGCCACGCCGTGCGGGTGCGCGTCCGGCTCGGCGAGCGGCAGGTACTCGACGACGTCGAACTGAACATTCGCGGACCCGAACGGATCGCGTTGACCGGCGCGAACGGTGTCGGCAAATCGACGCTGCTGCGGCTGCTCGGCGGGCTGGCCGAACCGGACAGTGGGCTGGTCAGCCGGGCCAAGGGCCGGGTCGCGTACCTGTCGCAGCGGCTCGACCTGCTCGACCCGGACGCCTCCACACTGGTGAACCTGCGCGCGTTCGCGCCGGAACTGGCTGAGGGGGAGGCGCTGAACTCCTTGGCCCGCTTCCTGTTCCGCGGCCAGCGCGCGCACCTGCCGGTCGGGGTGCTCTCCGGCGGTGAGCGGCTGCGCGCCACCCTGGCCTGCGTACTGCTGGCCGAACCAGCGCCGCAACTGCTGCTGCTCGACGAGCCGACCAACAACCTCGACCTGGCCAGCGTCGAACAGCTGACCGGCGCGCTCAACGCCTACCAGGGTGCGTTCGTGGTGGTCAGCCACGACACCCGGTTCCTGGCCGAGATCGGCGTGGCCCGCTGGCTGACTCTGGCCGATGGCACGCTGAGTGAAGGCCGGGGCTGACCGCGCATCAACCGATCGGTTGATCCGGCGAATCAGCCGCTGACCTGCGGGATCTGGCTTCCCGGTCGATGTGGCGCAGGGGCTGTTACTGCGAATCTTGGGTCATCGGACGACAAGGGATCGTCCACCGGAATCCCGGAAAGGGACCCCGACATGATGACAACGCAGAACCGTTCCTCCGCCGCCATCGACACCCGGCACAGCGGTACGTTCCGCAACGTCAAGGCGCTGGTCGGCACCTACCTCGGCGTGAGCGTCGCCAACGTGATCGCCATCGTCCTACTGCGAAACAACGTCACGATGGTCAACGACGCGGTGTGGGTCCGGTCGATCATCGTGCTGGCCAGCGCCCTGCTCACGCTGTCGTTCGTGGTTCGGGCGGCACGCGGTTCCCGCAGGGCCTTCCTCCGGCTGCGCCTCGTCTCGGCGGTCATGACCGTGGCCATCGCGGTGATCATCGCGCTGCCCGGCACCTTCCCGACCTGGCTCAAGATCGAACAGGGCGTGTGTGGACTGCTCCTGCTCGGGGTCGTCGCCCTGGTCAACGGCAAGGCGCTGCGCTCGGCCTTCGCGGCCAAGTGAACGCAGAGCTGGCGTTCGGCCTGGTCACCGCTAGATTGTCGAGTTGGGGACAGACGTCATCGGAGAGGGTGCGGATGAGCGAGCCCATGCCGCGCAGCTGGCTGGACGACGGCTCGAACACCGGCCGGGAGAGGGTCGCGAACACCGTCCCGTACGGGCTGCTGCTGATCCTCGCCGGGGTGAGCGTGGCGTTCAAGCACTCGGCGCCGGGGGCGCTGCTCATCGACCTGGTGCTGTGCCTGGTGGCCGCGGTGTGGATGCTCGCGATGTTCACGCTGCGCCCGGACTGGCGCGATCGGCCGATGGTGATGGTGGTGTTCGTCGCCGGGATGGTGGTGATCACGGCGCTGCTGATCGTGCGTGGCTCCTGGTTCGGCGCCTTCACCCCCGCCGGCTACTACTACTCCTTCCGGGTGCTGCGCTGGCCCTGGCTGGTGCTCGGGGTCGGGTCGATAGCCGTGCTCGCCGGCAGCGCGCAGGCCTCCGGCATCGACAGGAGCACCGTGCTCGGCGTAGCCACCTACGTCGGCGTGCTGCTGGTGAACGTGGGCCCGATGTGCGGGCTCGCCTGGCTGGCGTGGCGCGCGGCGCGACGCAACGACGAACGGAACCAGACCTTGCAGGCGTTGAGCGAGGCCAACAGCAGACTCACGCTGTCGCTGGCCGAGAATGCCGTGCTGCACCAGCAACTGCTGGACCAGGCGCGGGAGGCAGGCGTGCTGGACGAGCGGCAGCGGATGGCGCGGGAGATCCACGACACCCTGGCCCAGGGCCTGACCGGCATCATCACCCAACTTCAGGCCGCCGAACACGCGAGTGCCGACCCCAACGCCTGGCAGCGACATATCACCGCCGCGACCGGACTGGCCAGGGAGAGCCTGACCGAGGCTCGCCGTTCCGTGCACGCGTTGCGCCCTGAACCGCTGCGCACCGCGCGGCTGAGCGAGGCCCTCACCGAGGTGGCGAGCCGCTGGTCCGCGCTGCACGGCATCACCGCCCAGGTCACCACGACCGGCTCGGTGCTGCCGCTCGCGCCGGAAGCGGAACTCGCCCTCCTGCGCACCGCACAGGAGGCCCTGGCCAACGTGGCCAAGCACGCGCGCGCCAGCAGGGTCGGCGTGACACTGTCCTATTTGGAACACGAGGTCGCGCTGGACGTGCGCGACGACGGACGGGGTTTCGATCCCGATCGGGAGGATCTGATGAAGCTGACTGATTCCGCCGGTTCGAGGGGTACCGATGGCATGAGTGGTGGCTTCGGCCTCATCGCGATGCGGCAACGGATCGAGGGCCTGCGCGGCACATTGCAGGTGGAGTCCGAACCGGGACTCGGCACGGCCATCTCGGCCTGCGTCCCGGCCGGAGTGGGCGCATGATCACTCTGCTGATCGTCGACGACCACCCGATCGTCCGGGACGGCCTGAGCGGCATGTTCGCCACCGATCCCGGCTTCACCGTGCTGGGCGAGGCCACCGACGGCGCCGAGGCGATCCGGCTCGCGCAAACGCTCAAGCCGGACGTGATCCTGATGGACCTGCGCATGCCCGGCATGGACGGCCTCGCCGCCATCAAGGAACTGGCCCGATTGCGAGTGCCCGCCAAGGTTCTGGTGCTCACCACCTACGACACCGACAACTACGTGCTGCCGGCCATCGAGGCGGGCGCCACCGGCTACCTGCTCAAGGACGCGCCGCGCGCCGAACTGCTGCGCGCGGTCCAGGCCGCCGCGGCCGGTCAGTCCGTGCTCTCGCCGGCCGTGGCGACCAGGCTGGTCACCCGGGTCCGCACACCCGAGGAGGACCCACTGAGCCAGCGCGAGCTGGAGGTACTGGCACTCGTCGCCGCCGGTACGACGAATCGGGAAGCGGCGGCGAAGCTGTTCATCAGCGAGGCGACCGTCAAGACCCACCTGCTCAACATCTACACCAAGCTCGGCGTGAGCGACCGCGCCGCCGCCGTCGCCGAGGCCTTCAACCGCGGCCTGCTCACCCCGAACCGGCCCAAGTAGACGGTGTGAATCCGTCACCATCGACGACTACGCGCCCAGCCGCAGCGCGCATCGGCTCTTACGTGGCTGGTCCACCGCTCGTCGCGGCCGGCGCGCCCTCTCGGTGTTCGATGACTTGTCCGTGCGAGGCACCTTCGATCTCGCCCATGCCGATCTTCCCGTTGCCCAGCAACGGGTCTACGGGCCATAGGCGTGCATCAGGTAGCACTGGAGAAGCCGACCCGCAGCCACGATCGTGGCCAAGATTCACCCGAAAGAGTTGCGTGGGCGTAGTGAAGTGACGGTGCGGGCTGTGCCAAGGCGGCACGGCCCGCACGAGCACACGATTGACCGACTAATTCAGCGGGAGTGTGGATCAGGCACAATTCACCGTGGTCGCAGGCGATGTGCCGAACAAGGCACCTTCGTTGTTCGTATCGCTATTGTATTCGTCGTAGTCGTAGAAATTGAAAGAAATCGTGTCGCTGCCGCAAGCGGAGTCCGCGAGCACCTCGTAGGTGAGGGTGACGGTCTGCGTCGCGTTGGGCGCGATGGGTGGATTGTCGTACCACGCAACGGTTTGGGTGGTCGGGTTACACCAGCTGTCATTGCCGGCGCAGGACTGGAAGGCGTAGTCGATCCCGGTTTCGTTGCTCGTGGTCCAGTCCGGGCTCAGCGACTGGTAGATGAAATTCACGTCCGTGGCCTGGGTATTCGTGAACTGCACTGTAACGGTGACGGTTTGGCCTACTGTCACCGACGTCGAGCCGACCGTGACGGAGATTTCCGGGCTGGTGCTGGCGAACGCGGGGGCGGCGAAGCCGAGCAAACCGACGAGGGTGGCGGCGAGGACGACAAACGATCTTCGTCTGAGACGAGTTTTTCTTGGCATGAAAAGAAGATATAGAGCGGATTCGCTTTCGGCTGCCGCTGAACGGCTGTAGCCGGTTCAGCCGTGCGGGGCGCCGCTAGCACGACGGTGCGGCGGGCCGGTCATCGGCTCCGGTCGCGCGGGTCCGGGGCGGCTCGCTTATTGTCATCCGACAGCGCCACGGCACGGATGGGCGAGTGAACGACGAGTGAGCACGGTCGACTACTACCAACTGCTGGGTGTCGACCGCAGCGCGTCCCGGTCCGACATCAAGTCCGCGTACCGCGCGAAGGCGCGGCGCATCCACCCGGACATGGGCGGTAGCGGGACCGACTTCCACGCCCTCAACGAGGCGTACCAGGCACTTGTCGACCCGATTCGGCGCGCGGCCTACGACCGGTCGCTGCGCTGGTCGATGCCGAGGTCGCAGCCGATGCCGACCCGCAGGGCCGGGAACTGGTCGACCGCGCCGGTGTGGCGGCGGGCCGGACGGGCCGGGCGGTTGCGCGACTTCGGCAACGACAAGGACTTCGTGCCGCCCGCGCTCGACCTTGACCCGGCCACGCTGCCCTGGTGGGACCAGCGCGGTCGGGTCCGCAGGCTGCCCGGATCCGGGCCGAGCCGGGAGCAGGTGCTCGGCGCGCTCGGGGCCTGGTGTGCGTTGTTGCTGCTGACCATCCTGTTGCCGGTCGATTCGATTCCGGTGCTGGTCGTGTTGTGGACGCTGGTCGCGGCGGGCGCTGTCACGATTCAGCGGCTGGCGCGGCAGTATCTGCTGGCCCGACGGGCGGAACGGGCTTTCCTGCTGGAGACGGGCGGGCGCACCGAGTTCGGTCGGCCGGGCGATGAACCGGACCAGTTGGCGGAGCGGGTGACCGCGCAGGCCATCGGTGACTACCTGCTGCGGTTGCCGGGTACTCGGGCATTTCACGGGCTGACCCGGCCCGGTTCGGTCTTCGCGGACGTGGACCATGCCGTGCTGCGCGGGCGCAGGCTGGTGCTGGTCGAGTCCAAGATGTGGCTGCCCGGCCACTACGAGGCCGACGACGACGGCTCGATCTACCGCAACGGGCACGGGTTCCACGGCGGGGCCGCGTACCTGCCCGGGGCCGTCGCCGCCTACCGCAGGCTGCTGCCCGACGTGGACGTGCGCGGTGTCCTTGTCGTGCATCCGAGCCGGGCGGGCCTGCTGAGCACCGACGTCGAGGACGAGGTCGCGATCCCGCCGCTGACCGCCGAGGGGTTCGTGCGCACGATCGGTGCCTGGCTCGCCGAGGAATCGACACCGCTGGACCGAGGCACTTTCCGGATCGTGCTCGATCAACTCGCGACAACGGAGCATTGATCACGGCGGCAGGCCGGGTAGATCGATCGGGTGTCGCATTCTGTACGGTGCGTTGTTGTTTTTTGCCCGAGTTCGTTAATTGTCGATTGTCATCTATCAGTAGTTGGTTAAAACGGCAAATCGCACATTTCTGGCAGTGCCGGACCAGTGCGGCGGAGTACCGGCTGCTGCCACGACTCAACGCCACAATCGCCCAACTGGCCAGGCAGTCGCCACTCCGGCATTCAGCGTCCGGGCCGTTGGTCCATCTGTCGTCATACGGACTGGCGACGCTCAGTCAGCCGCTCGCGCGAAAGCATTCGACAATATCGCGGTCGGGTTCCTGTCAACTGTTGACCGGAAATTAGGCCGGCAGGGTCTAAACCACATTACCGGATGAGTAGCTACCCTTTGTGAACCTATTTTACTTCGCTCCTACCGGCGACAGGCGGTCGTCATGGTGGACTTCGACGATGGTGCCCGCGGCCGGGTCACGGCCGTGGTGCAGTATCGAAGACGATTGCTGTTGGAAGCACTCGCCGAGTGGCTGGTGTCCACGCCCGGTTTCGCGGTGGTCGGGGTCACCGACAAGCTCGCTGAGCTGCCACGATTATGTGAGCGCTGCCGACCGGACGTGATCGTGTTGGAGATCGAGTCGGCCGGACCGGAGCTGACCGTGTTGCTCGGCCGGGTACGCGCGGCGGCGGGTGGCAAGGGGCAGTTGGTGATCGGACTGCACGAGGCAGGCGATCCGACCGGGCTGGTGCGGCGCTTCGACGGGCAGGTGCACCGGTTGGTCAGCGTCGGCGCTGGGCTCGGTACGTTGCGCGCCGCGTTGCGGGAGACGGTTGTCGGCGCCTCGGCCGGTTCGGTTGGGTTGACCGGGCGCGAACACGAGGTGCTGGTTTTGGTCTGTGCGGGCTGTTCCGCGGTGCAGATCGGCATCGCGCTGGGCATCAGCGTGCATACTGTGGTCAATCACAAACGCAGGATCTTCGCGAAGTTGGGTGTGCAGAGCCGCGCGCAGGCCATGGCCGAGGTGACCCGGCTCGGGCTGGTCGATCGGGACAGTATGCGTTCGGCGTGGCTGCTCGCGGTGCGGGCACCGCAGGCCAGACCGGTCACGCTGACCAGGCGCGAGCGCGACATTCTCGCGTCGATCGCCTGTGGCCACACGGTTCGGCAGACCGCGCAGGGTCTCGGCATCGCCATCAAGACGGTGCAGAGCGAGCAACGCCAACTGTTCTCCCGGCTCGGCGCGACCAATCGCGCCGAGGCACTGATCCTGGCCAGCGGCCTCGGTCTTGTCGCGGACGGTGAATCCAGTACGCCTAGTGGGTTCGTGTCGGCCTAGGGGATTCGTGTCATACAACGAGCCCGATCTTCACCCTAACTTTGTCCAAGAATCGCGAGAACCGCTGCCATCCTGCCTTGCGCGAGCGCAGGATCGCGGCGTGTGACGTCGTCCTGCACATGACGCGCCGAGGCTGTCGACCCATTCCACGCGTGAGAGGTGACCATGCCGTTAGATGACTTCAAGAGTCTACACATGAGCCGGCGCAGCGCGATCAGAGCAGGATTCGGGATCGCCATCGCGACTCAGTTGGCGTTGATCGAGCAGAGTGCCTTCACGCCGAGCCGCGCGGTCGCGGCCAGCAGTCCCATCCTCAACAGGGCCACCGGGACCACCCCCAACAATGCCGGCCCCTTCCCGATCATCCAGTTCGACATCGGCGATTTCATCAACGCGCCGGTAAGACTCAACGACGGCGCGGGCAGCGTGATGGCCCAACTCCCGCCGGTGTTCAGCTACTTCGTGCCGGCCGTGCTGACTCGCCCGCCGACGCCGAACGACCAGGAGACGTTGGACAATGCCCTGAACACGATCGAGGAGGTCTACGACTTCAGCCCCAGCGGGATCTTCACCTTCGCCTCCTACGGCGTCCCGTACTTCAACATGTTGCCCGGCGGGATCAACGGGGGCCTGGTCCAGCAGTTCATGCCGCAGATTCGCAACGGACTGAACCCGGACGGCACGACCAACGCGCTGGCCGAGGCGATACCCATGCCCACGGATGTGGTTGCCGGTCTTGTCGGTGGCCCCAACGCGCCCGTTCCCGGCAAAACCAAGGATCGCTTCAACGTCAATGTGGCGATCGAGGGCAACCACATGCTCTTCCACATGCGCAGCGACTCGCTCAACAATCTCAACGACGTACTGGCCTGGTTGAAGGGCAGCAATTCCCTGGCCGGTTTCAACTTCAGCTCCCCACGTTTCAACCGGCTGATCAACTTCCAGACCACCCGAGTTCAGTTCGTGCAGCCCGGGCTGCCCCGTCGGACGGCCGACCACGCCAACTTCGAGTTCGCGTTCAAGATCAACCCTCATTCGCCGATGTGGATGGGTTTCCTTGACCAGCAGACGAACGCCAGCGGCCCCGCCCAGATCTGCACCTTCGCCGGCAACAGTTCCGCCCAACTCACCGACGCGACGCAGGGCGACTACTTCGGGCAGGGCGCCATCCAGCACTTCTCGCATGTCCTGCTGGACTTGCACCAGTTCTTCTCCCAGCCCAACCAGGATCCCCGCCACCCCGACGGCGAGACGGCCACCGAGCGCATCATGTACATGTTCCGCGGCAACACGGTCGGCACGACGACGGGCCTGCCGACGCCGTTCAATGCCAGCGACGGCTTCACCAACGGTGGCTGCCCGGCGTTCGTGTCCAACGCGTTCCAGGGCACCAACGACGCCATGCTGGATGCGCAGGACGCCGGTGGACTCTTCGACCCCAACGCGTCCGCCGCTGTCCAACAGACCCAGACCTTCAACGGGCAGCACCGCATCGGGCACGAGTCGGCATTGCAACGCTCGTCCCGTGCAGCCGACGGCACGCCGATTCACATGCGCATGGATGGTCCCGGCTTCTCGGGTCTTGATGTGCCGGCCTACCAGGATTTCCCAGGTGGCAACAACATCGCGGCTGGCAGCAAGGTGCCGAAACTGGAGTTCATCATGAACTTTCCGACTTCGGAGTTCTTCCGGCAGATGCGCACCAACGCCGCCGCACAGGATTTGCAGGTTCAGTTCGCGGTCGACCCGGACGACAACGGCCTTGAACGGTTCATCACCACGACTCGCCGGCAGAATTTCCTGATCCCGCCGCGACCGGTACGGTCCTTCCCGCTTACCGAATTCACGTAGTCATCGCGCGTTTGATCGGCCCGTTTCCCGGTTTCGGGGAACGGGCCGATTCCCGAAATTTATCAGTGGGTGCCGACTTACTTTCACTCGAGTCTGCCCGTGGCCGAACGGCGGCGCCGCGCCAACCGTGCTGATCACGCTCGCGCACCTCGTGCCGGTCGGCATCGCCGTGCTCGCGGTGCACATGATCGCGGCGGGCCTGCCGGGTCGGCCATGAGCATCGCGGCTACCTGATCGCCCGCGCCGTCATGGGCAGCCTGATCGCGTTCGTGATCCTCCAGCACGACCTGGGCCTCGACGCGGTCCGGACCGTCGACGCCGACGCCTACCTGCGCACCCTGGCCACCACCACTCTGGTCACCGGCCTGGCCTGACGGTTCGCGGACCGAGCACGTCGGCGCCCAGCGCGAGCACCCGTCCGCGCAGCTCCCGATCGGCGGTCACCACCGCGCACGGCCGGTCCGCGCCCTCGGTGCGCACCAGGTCGACCATGGTGTCGTCGCCCGAACCGGCCGCCGCGACCACTCGCACGGTGTCCGAGCCGGTCACGCCCTTGGCCCGGCCCTCCACCACGAGCACGACGTCGAGCGGCGGATCCTGCGGCCATTCGGGCAAACCGTCGGCCGACAATGACGCAATGGCGTCGCGCAGACGCTCGGTCGCGCCGGCCCGGTCCCGCCACCATCCGTCCGGCACCGACCCGACCACATTGGCCGCGTCCACGATCAGAAACGGCCGCCTTGGCTCGCCAGGACCGATCATCAGGAGCAATGTATACGAATGCCCGAGTTTGGGTACCGAAGTGCGGACAGGACGACACGGTCGAGGGAAATCAGGTGGTGGCATGGCAGGGGAGCCGGTCAAGCGGTCGACAGAACCCGAACTGACTCCGCACGCGCGATCGTTCCTGCGCAGGATGACGGCGGCGACCGGCGGTGGCATGTTCATCGACGGGTTCGTGTTCGCCACCTTCGCCGCCGCGCTGGCCGGTCGTGCGCACGACGCGCTGCACGTCAGTTCGCTGTGGGAGTCGCTGATCTCGGCATCGGTGCTGATCGGCACGTTCTTCGGCGGCCTGTTCCTCGGCTACATCACCGACCGGATCGGGCGGCGGCCGATGTTCACCATCGACCTCTCGGTCTTCCTCGGCTGCGCGGTGCTGCTGTTCTTCGTGCAGTCCGCATGGCAGGTGTTCGCGCTGGGTCTGGTGATGGGTCTTGCCGTCGGCGCCGACTACTCCATCGGCTCTCCGCTGCTCGGTGAGTTCACCCAGGCCAAGAGCCGGGGCAATTTCCTTGGCCTGCTGGAGATCGCCTGGAACGTCGGCTATGTGGTGGCGTATCTGATCGGCTACGTGATCAACAGCTACGAGCCTGGCGCCTGGCGGTTCATCCTGGTCGCGAGCGCGGTGCCGGCGATCATCTGCCTGTTCATGCGGCATGGTCTCCCCGAGTCGCCGCGCTGGCTGATCGCCAAGGGCCGCACCGACGAGGCCCAGGACATCATGCGCACCGCCATGGACACCACCGACCTCGGTGACCTGCTCGACGAGGAACGGCTCGACACCCGCTGGGGCCTGCTGTTCTCCAAGGAGTATCTGCGCAGGACGGTCTTCGCGTGCACGTTCTGGAGCGCGATCGTGCTGCCCTACTTCGCGCTCACGTTCTTCCAGCCGGACATCCTGCGCGCCATCGGCCTCGGCAAGAACGCGCTGCTCGGCGCGTTGCTGGGCACCATCATCGCGTTGGTCGGCGCCACCATCGGCTGGTGGCTGGTCGACCGGGTCGGACGGCGCAAGATCCTCATCGCGCCGATGTTCGTCTGCGGCGCGTTCCTGCTGATCGCCGCGGCCTACGGCCAGTTGCCGACCGCGGTCGGTGCGATCGCGTTCTTCGGCTATCTGTTCTCCTACGGGATCATGTCGATCCTGCCGGGGATCTATCCGGAGGAGGTCTTCCCGAGTTCGGTGCGGGCCTCCGGCGTCGGCGTGTCCACCGCTGCGAGCCGCGCGGCGGCGGCCATCGGCACGTTCCTGCTGCCGATCATCCAGAATGGGCTCGGCACGCCCTGGGTGCTGATCATCATGGGTATCGTCTCGCTGACCGGCGGGGTGACGTCCTACTACTGGGCGCCCGAGACGAACGGCAAACCGCTCACCGCGACCTCGCAGCTGATCGATCCGCACAGCTACCGGCGTCGCCCATCTCGTCCGTCCACAATGGCCGCATGAGGAGCGGGTGCGGGGCCCGTTGGCAGGCCCCGCACCCGGTTGCTCAGCTGATGTCGAACGAGGTCTGCTCCTGGTAGTCCTCGCTGCCGGTGAACTTCAGCGTGATCGTCCGGCCCGCGTAGGCCGTGCCGACCGTGCCGGTCTGGTTGCCGGGGTTGTTCACCGTCTCCGTGCCGGTGCCGCCGCTGGGCACCTGGTTGAAGTCGGCGGTGAAGGTCGCCTCGACGCCACTGAGGACGCCGGCGTCGTTGATGATCAGGCCGAGTTCACGGTTGTGGGTGAGCGAGTTGTCGGAGAAGTTCTCCGAACCGAGGAACACCTTCGCGGTCGACGTGCCGTAGTCGGCGACGATGTCCTTGGCGTGGATGTAGAAACCGGTGCTGGAGGTGTAGGTGGTGACCTTCCCGCCTGCCGAGGTCACCTGGTTCAACTCGGTGTCGTAGGTACCGTTCTCGTTCTCGGCCACCACGCGCACGGTCACGCCGCGGTTGGCGTCGGCCACGATCGCGTTGACCAGGGCGGTGTCGCCGAACTCCTCCTCCTGCACGTCCAGGGTGTGCTGGGCGCCGTTGATCAGGCTGAGCAGGTGGGTCTGCGAGTCGGTCGGCGACCAGACCAGGTCGTCGCCGTCGCCGGGAGTGATCGAGGTCTTGGCGTAGTCCGCGTTGAAAACGGACACGATCGCCGAGACGTCCGCCGCGTCGGTGTCATAGACGCCGTAGTCGCGGGAGGTGGAGTAGTACTTGGTGTCCAGGTTGCCGGTGCTGATGTAGGACTCGGCCTCGTCCACCGTGATGGTCTTCTGGTGGGTGTAGACGAACGAGGTGGAGGACCAGGTCACGCCAACCCCGCCCGCGGTGAGCGCGGAGTACGCGGCACTGTTCACCGACTGCTGGGCGTTGTCCAGGATGACCCGGACGGTGACCCCGGCCTTCTCCCGGTTGACCAGGTCGGTGGTCATCGTGGTGTCGCGTAACTCGTACATGGTCACGTCGATCGAGGACTTCGCGCCGTTGACGAAGTTGTAGATCGCGCTCTCGCCCTGGTCCGGCAGTATCTGCAGGGTGTAGGTGCCGGCGGCGTGCGCCAGCATCGGGGTCAAGCTGGCCGCGATGGTCGCGGCGCCCGTCAGGACGGCAAGTCCTAATCGGCGCGTGCGGTTGCGAAGCATGCAGGTGCTCCTCGGTTGACGGAAATGGACGGAACTTCCGTCTCACACCATTACCGAAGTTCGCTGATTGGTGGAACCGACTATTGAATGGCGTATTGGTGAACTCCGTCAACGCTCTACGCGATGAGGTCGCAAGCCGACAATTCGCCACCAAATAACGCACAATTTTTGCTTCTTGGTAACTGTTAACGGCTCGCGACCTCAGGGCGTCAGTGCGACCTGGGCAAGGTGAACGTCGCGGCGATGGTCACACCCGCCTTGTTCGTCCTCAGATGCACCGGATTGGCGATGTGCAGCAGCTTGTCGCAGCCGAGATTGGTGAACGAACCGGCAAGGCGCTGGGCAAGGAAGGTGAACAGGTTCGTGCCCGCAGCCGGGTCCGGCGAGGGCCCCGCGCTGGTCAGCGCCTTGTCCAACTGGGTGCGCTTGATGCCGACGGTCACCAGATTCCGGCAGTACTGGGTCGGCGACTCACCGGCCGTGCCAACCGGTGGCTGATCGACACTGACCCGGTACAGGTTGGTCTTCGCCGTGCTGAACGCGCCGTTGACCTCGGTCATCGGATCGTTCACCGGCACCAGCGCGGCAGGCGCCTGCTGCCGCGCCGCGGCGAACAGCTCGTCCAGCGCCAGCGAGGACACCGTGCTGCCCGGGTTGGTCAGGTCCGGTACGGCGAAGGGCCGGCAGCCCAGCGCCGGATCGACGAACCCGTCCAGCAGCAGGTTGTCGCTGCCGTTGACCAGCACCTGCGCGTCGGTCAGCTTGGCAGCGTTCGCGGTGGTGTTCTGCGCGGTGCGCCCGTCCGCCATGACAAGGTAGCTGGTGTTCACGTTGTCGCTCTGGTCCTGGTCGATCAGGCCGAAGTCACGCGTGGTCATGCACGGTTGACCGTCCTTGGCCGTACCGAGCTGTGGAATGGTCAGTTTGCCCCGCGAAATCGCTGTGTTCGCGGCCGTGAAAAACGCGGCTCCGTTGCACGAGGCGACCTGGCTGAACAGCGATCCGTGCCAGCCGTTCACGCATTGTGCGCTATCGGGCGCACGCAACGTGAGGTTTCCCCCGTTGAACCCGAACCACAGCCCGACGACGGCGCCGCCCGGCAGTCGCGGCGCGACGGGGTTGGCACCGGGCCTGCTACCCCGGTCGATGATCAGTGGTCGATACACGGACATCGCGCCGGTGGCCGGATCGACGATCGTGGCCTCGACGAACGCGGACTGGGCTGCATTGGCTTCATTGCACGGACCGGCGGAAGTTTGGGTCGCGGTGAGCTGGTAAGGGGTGGCGAGCCCGGTCGCGGACAGTGGATTCGCCGGAACGATGAGCGAGCAGTTCTGGTCCGGGGCGGCGTCGGCAGCCGTCGACCCGGCACCATGGGCGTTGCGCAAGGTGAGCGCGGCGGCCACCGTGGCGATAATGGCCAGCGGCAGTCCGATCGCGACGATCAACCGTCCTATGTGGCGTCGTCGCTGATCGGTCACCCGGTGGAAATCGGATATCTCTCGCAGCGTCATAATCAACATTTCTGTGTTTGCAAAAGCGGGAAGCCACGTTACGACATATGGCCTATTTCTATCTGATCTCGATTAGATCACGGACCGGAAACCTAGCACAGCACTCGGGGCTGGGTAACCCCACGGAGCATTCGGCAGCCAGTGTCACTGTTGCGTCAGTCGCAACTGAAAGTGACCTCGGTGGTGCCGCTCGATCGAGTGACCGACCGTCTTACCGTCCGCCAACCCGGTGAGAGATCACCGACTTGCCATCCGCATGGTGCATGATGGTTTCCGATCACCTGGGGTAGCGAGGAGGAGTTGGGTCGATGACCGCCGAGGACCTCAGCTGGGTGCCGTTGGACGTCGACGTCAGCAGGCCGAATCCGGCCCGTGTTTATGACTATCTACTCGGCGGGGCGAACAACTTCGACGTGGACCGCGGGCTGGCCAAGAAGATGATCGAGATGATCCCGGACGTCGCTTTCGTGGCCATCGAGAACCGCAGCTTCCTTCGTCGGGCGGTGCGGTTTCTCGCCGAGTCCGGCATCGATCAGTTCCTCGATCTCGGCTCGGGCATCCCGACCGTGGGCAACACGCACGAGGTGGCGCAGGAGATCAACCCCGACTGCCGGGTGATCTACGTCGATCAGGAGGCGGTCGCGGTCGCGCACAGCGAGTTGCTGCTGGCCGACAACGACCAGGCGGACATCGTGCGCGCGGACGTGCGCAAGCCGGCGGAGGTCTTGGGCGATCGGAAGACTCGGGCGCTGCTCGATTTCTCCCGGCCGGTGGCCGTCCTGATGTTCGCGGTGATCCACTTCATGGATGCCGACGACCACCCGGCCGAGCTCATCAGCGCCTATCGCGACCTCACCGTGCCAGGCAGCTATCTGGCCATGAGCCACGGCACCATGGATGGCAGGCCCGAGCTGATCGAGGCCGTGCAGGAGTACAGCAACAAGGCCGGCGCGCGGGGCACCTTGCGTGGTCGAGACGAGATCATGACCTTCTTCGACGGCTACGATCTGCTCGATCCGGGCCTGGTGTTCACGCCGCAGTGGCGGGGCGAGCTGGAAGTGTGCGATCCGTGGCGGTCCGGCGTCTACGCGGGCGTCGGCAAGAAGGTCTGAGCTACGGGTTTCGATTGTGGCGTCAGCGAAGGAGGAGTTGAGGCAATGACCGCCGAGGATCTCAGTTGGGTGCCGTCGGACGTGGACGTCAGCAAGCCGAACCCGGCCAGGGTGTATAACTACCTGCTCGGCGGGGCCAACAACTTCGACGTGGACCGCGTCCTGGCCAAGCGGTTGATCGAGATCGTCCCGGACGCGGCCTTCGTGGTCATCGAGAACCGCAGCTTCCTTCGTCGGGCGGTGCGGTTTCTCGCCGAGTCCGGCATCGACCAGTTCCTCGATCTCGGCTCCGGCATCCCGACCGTGGGCAACACGCATCAGGTCGTGCAGGAGATCAACCCCGACTGCCGGGTGGTCTACGTCGACCACGAGGCGGTCGCGGTCGCGCACAGCGAGATGATGCTCGCCGACGAGCCCAACGCCGACATCGTGCGCGCGGACGTGCGCAAACCGGCGGAGGTCTTGGGCGATCGGAAGACTCGGGCGCTGCTCGACTTCTCCCGGCCGGTGGCCGTCCTGATGTTCGCGGTGATCCACTTCATGCCCCGCGCCGACAACCCGGCCGAGATGGTCAAGGCGTACCGGGACGCCACGGTGCCGGGCAGCTACCTCGCGCTGAGCCATGGCACCGCGGACGGCCGGCCGGAACTTGACGAACTCGCCGTTGAGTACAGCAGCCAGGCGACGGCCGACGCCGTCATGCGGACCCGCGCGGAGGTCCAGGAGTTCTTCGACGGCTACGAGCTGGTGGAACCGGGCCTGGTGTTCAGCGCGGAGTGGCGGGGTGAGCTGGACGTGTGCGATCCGTGGCGCTCGGCCGTCTACGCGGGGGTCGGCAAGCTGGCCTGAAGTCCGGCGAAAATAATGGCGCGGACGTGTCGATTCGGCCGCAGCCTGTTCGACGCATCGATAACGGCTGGTCAACGTGTCCGGAAGACCGGACCCCGGCCGGGCAGCGATCAAGGAGCAACGATGCGTTTTCTGATGATGCACCGCCTGGACGAGAGCCTCCCTGAGGCGTGGAACCCGAGCCCGGAGTTCATCGAGAAGATGGGCGGGATCATTCAGGACTGGGCGGCCAAGGGGGTCCTGATCACCGCCGAGGGCGTGCACAAGTCCGAAAAGGGCGCGCTGGTCCGCAAGACGAGCAACGGCCAGAACACGGCGACCGACGGCCCGTTCACCGAGGCCAAGGAGGTCATCGGCGGGTTCGCGCTGATCAACGCCAAGGACCGGGCCGAGGCCGTCGCCTACGCGCAGGCCTACGCCGACCTTTTCGGCGAGGTCTCGGTCGAGGTGCGGCAGGTCGTCGAGTTCGACGAGATCGGCTGACTGCCGAACGGGGCGACCCGCCCTAGACTGATCGAGTGCGCAGCTACGATCGCGAGGCGTTGGCGCTGGCGTATGTCGATGCGCTGAGCCGGGAGGTGCCCGGCATGGACGGCGAGCGCGCCGGATACGCCTCGGCGCTGTTCAGTCACCGGTCGGAGCTGGTCAGCGGGCTGCAACGGCTGTTCGGGCTGGACATCGACGACCTGTTCAGCCCGACCGAACCGCTGCAGATCCTGTTCCAGGGCGTGGCGCGCTCGTACGCGGCGATCGTCAGCCCGGACAACGGCCTGCTCGAGGGTGAGCTGCTGCTCGATCAACTCGCCCACCACGGCATCGCGGGCGACGTGCTCGGCGACCTGGAGAAAATCCAGGCCGGCAACGTCGAATCCAGGGCCATCCACCTGCGCGTGTTGACGACGCTGCTCGCGGCCATGCTCGGCGAGAACGCGGATCGGGTCTTCACCGAGAAGGACCTTCGGGCCATCGGTGTCGACCCGATCCCGCCCGATCCGAACGACTACGGGTTCTGATCCGACGGTGGGCCGCGTCGTCCCGACGCGGCCCACCGGGAAAATGCTTTTACTTCAGGGCTTTGACCAGATCGGGGACGAACACCGACAGGTCGTCGATGGTGCCCCAACCGGACAGCACGTCGTAGCCAGGTCCCGCGGTGAAACCGGGGACGGTGCTCACCACCGGGTTGAGCTGGTTGCTGCCGTTGACGATGTCGAGCACGCCGTCCTTGGCACCGGCCGGCCCGACCTTGGTGTAGAGGGCCTTGTCGATGTTGCCAAGGTTGTGGCCGTGGTTGGCCTGCACGGCAAGCGCGAGCGCGCCGGCCATCAGCGGGCTGGCCTCGGAGGTGCCGTCGGTGCCGTGCATGGAGATGTCCGGGTAGGACCGCATGGCGCTACCGGTGATCTTCTTGACGCCGTTCTGCCAGGACGGCCGCGCGTACACGGCGGAAAGGGCCGAGCCAGTCGAGCTGTTCTCGGCCACGGTCGCGTTGATGTTCCACATGGTGTCCGGGGTCGCGACCCGCTGCGCCGGTGAGGTGGGCGGGAACTGGCGGGTGTTCTGGTTCTCGCCCGCGAACGCGGAGCCCCCGACCGCGGTCACGTAGGGGGTGTCGGCGGGCCAGGCTCCTTCGCGGAACGGGAAGAACGACGAGGCGTCCGACTGCCAGCTGGTCGGCCCGTTGTCGCCGGAGCAGGCCACCAGGGTGATGCCGGCCGCGCTGGCCTTCTTCAGCGTCGGGTCGAGGAACTGCGCCGTGGACGAGTGCGAGGGGAAGGTGTCCTCGCTCGCGTAGAACGACATCGACACGATGCTGACGAGCTTGTGCACGCGCAGGTAGTCGATGGCGGTCATCATCTCGGGCAGGCCGACAAGGCCCTCGGTCTCGTCGACCGGGGTGGCCGCGATGACGATGCTCGCGCTGGGCGCGAGTTCGTGCACGGACTCCACGTCGAGGTCGGTCTCGCCGGCCCAGCCGAGGCAGTCGGAGTACGCGGTCGGGTTGCTGCTCTGCAGCGAGGCGCAGGTCGGCACGGCGCCGGCCGGCTGGAGCTGGGACACCTGCGCGGGCGGCAGTCCCTCGTCGGTGTCGAACTTGCTCATCACCTGCCCGATGTTCGGGTCGCCGAAGGAGTCGAGCACGGCGACGGTCACGCCGGCGCCGGTGATGCCGTTGTTCCATTCGGTGGGCGCGCCATAGGCGTTCGCCCTCGGGAACAGTGTTGCCGCGTCGGCCATCGACGCGTTGGCCCTGCCCTTGACCGCGCCCTCGGCGGCCAGCAGCTGCTCCATGGCCTTGGCCCGGCCCTGCGCGGTCGGCTGCGCGCCCACCTGCTGCGCGGCGGCGGTGAAGTGATGTCTAGCCTGCGCCTTGGCCGCGGTCGTGCCGGCGGCGGCCGGAACGACCGCCAGCACGCCGAGCGCGACGACGGTGGCCGATAAGCCGGCCACCACGGTACGTCGTGTACCCATCGATCAGCCCTTTCCCCACAAAACTCGTCGGTGGTCCACTCCGGACGGTTGTGTCCTGCGGACTCGTCCGGCAGACCATCATGGCCCACCGATCCGGTCAAGATACGAAAGTCGGGAAAACTTGGGCAGTTGGGGTGGGTCGCGACGGGTCGGTGCCGCCGTGAACAGGGGAAATGGTTGGCAGAAATGCCTCAATTCGGGAAATGAAGAATTGATTGAACGGTCCGAAATTAAAAACTTAAGTATTATCGCCGGGCCGCGACACCAGGCTACTCTCGTGCTGTTTCGCGTTTTTCGCGTTGGGACGAAGGGGGTGCGCGGTGGGCGTTCGCGCTGGTGCTGATGTCCTCGCCTCGATGGGGACGGCCGTTTCTGCTTGCGGCGTCGGGATTTTCGGGTCCGCGTCGGGCGCGCCGCTGGCGCCGGTGCCGACCGCGGCGGCAGGCACGGTGGTCACCGGTACGCTGAACGTGGACAGCAACACCAGTGCGTCGAACCAGTTCCCGGACGGCAGCCCCGATCCGGGCGCGCTCGAGACGATCGCCGCGCT
>DASYBO010000263.1:0-2579 GCA_036500685.1 Pseudonocardiaceae bacterium
ACGCCGCCGGATTCGGCTCGGTTGGCGGGCGCGGTGAACGTGCCGGTGCAGCAGGTGTGTCCGAGCGAACAGGTCGCGCACAGCCAACTGCCGACCGATCCGCTGGTCACCGGGATCGTGTTGACCGAGTTGAGTGCGCCGAGCGTGACCGCGCCGAATCCCGCGCAGTGCCAGGCACTGCGCGCGAAGGGCAGCGCCTAGCTGGTGACGTCCTTGGTGGAGAAGTTCGCCCAGGCCGCGCCGAGCAACACCACGATGTAGACGACCTGAAGGCCGGCGCCGCGCTCGATGTTGTTCCAGAACACCGGTTCGCGGAAGAAGTCCACCCAGGACAGCCAGTAGTTGGTGAGCAGGTACGGCTTTACCGACGAAGCCGCGTCGAGGGTGTCCAGCACCTCGCTGAGGATCAGGACGGCCAGCGTGCCGAGTGCGGCGCCGAGAGCGGAGTCGGTCAGCGTGGAGAACAGCAGCGCGACCGTGCCGACGCCGAGCATGGACAGCACGATGTAGCCGATCGCGCCGAGCAGCCGAAGGACCAGCTGGGTCGGGCTCAACGCGTTGCCGGACAACGAGGTCAGCCCGCCCGGCTGGCCGACGGCGGCGGCGTGCCCGGTGCCGAACAGCAGCACGCCCGCGATCAGCGCGGTGATCACCACGAGCGCGATCGCGAAGATCACGAACACGCACACCGAAATCAGCTTCGCCAGCAGCAGCCTGCCTCGGCCGACCGGCCGGATCAGCAGGTAGCGCAGCGTGCCGGTGTTGGCCTCGCCCGCGATCGCGTCACCGGCGAACACCGCCACCGCGACCGGCAGGAACACCGGCAGCACAAGGGCGAGCGCGGCGGCCGGATACAGCTCGCCGTTGGCCAGCACGGCTGAGAGGAACGCGGCACCCTGGCCCGGTGGCGGCGCGATGTGCGTTGTGGCCAGGAAGATCGCCACGATGATCGGCAACAGGCAGAGCAGCCCGACGCTGACCAGCGTGCGCGGTCGTCGGAACAGCTTGCCCAACTCGACCCGGATCACCGCTCACCCGCCACTCGGTCGGCGCCGTCGCCGGTCACCTCGAACACGACCTGTTCCAACGTGCGCCGCTCGGCGGCCAACTGCTCGATCCGGAACCCCTTCCCCACCAGCGTCGCATTCAGTTCGGCCGGATCGTCGTGCCGGACCACCAGTCGCGTCCCGTCCCGTCCGGTCACCTGACCGTCGAGCTGGCCGACGATCTCGGCCGCGTCCGGGCTGTCGACGACGACAAGGCCGGTCGGCCGACGCACCGCGTCCAGTTGGTCCTGCAACACCAGCCGGCCCCGGTCGACGATGCCGACCCTGGTGCACAACTGGTCCACCTCGGCCAGCAGGTGCGAGGACAGGAACACGGTGGTGCCCTTGGCGTTGAGTTCGATGAGCAGGTCCCGGATTTCGGCGATGCCGCGCGGGTCGAGCCCGTTGGTCGGTTCGTCCAGTACCAACAGCTCCGGCGTGCGCAGCAGGGCCGCGGCCAGGCCGAGCCGTTGCCGCATGCCCAGTGAGTAGGCCTTGACCGGACGCCGATCCACCCCGCCGAGCCCGACCCGTTCCAGCGCCTCGCCGATCCGCCCCTTCCTGGTGCGCCGCGACCCGCCCTTGCCTGCGGCGTCCAGAATGGCCAGATTCGTCCGACCGGACAGGTGCGGATACGCGGCGGGTCCCTCGACCAGCGCGCCGATCCTCGGCAGCACCGACGCGAGCTGTTTGGGTGCGGGCTTGCCGAGTACTTCGATCTCGCCGCTGGTCGCGTAGACGAGGCCTAGGATCATCCGCACGGTCGTGGTCTTGCCGGAACCGTTGGGGCCGAGGAACCCGTACCGGTCTCCTTCGCGCACGTCGAGGTCGACGCCGTCGACGGCGAGCACGGAGCCGAAGCGCTTGGTCAGCGCGGTGGTGCGGATCATCGGAACCGTCCTCGGAACGTGTCGAGGTCAAGGGCGGCGTTGCTGATCACCGTGCTGTCCACCAATCCCGCGATCAGATAGCTGCGTCTGCCGACGTGTTCCACGGCCACCGTCAACAGCGGCACCTGGATCAACTCGGCCTGACCGAACCGCAACGCGATGGCCGTCGCACCGGCCTGTTTCGCGCTCGTAAGGGCGGAATCTCCGACATCGGCGGGCAGCGCGAGGACGACGAAGGTCGTCAAACCCGTGCCGTACCGGGCGATCTGCGGCAGGCCCCGCACCTGCGGCGCTCTCGGGTAGCCGGCCAGTTCCGCAGGCAGCCGGGTGAACCGGCTGACATTGCCGAGCGCGCCGAGCAGGTCGGGCACCTTGGCCACGGTGAACCCGGAACCGCTGCCGGTCGGCGGTGTCAGGTCCGACGCGTCCGGTGTCCCGAACGAGACATCGGAGAAGGAAGTGCGCAGCACCGGAGTGGCCGCGCCACGTTGGGTCACCTCGACCTGGACAGGGAGGCCGGTGTTCGGGTCGGCCCAGATGTCGACCTGGCCGATCCGGGTGTTCGGATCGGTGGGACGCAACCGCAGCCCGGCCGCGTCGACACCGGCGATGTGCCGGGCCGGCAGGCCGGTCACCGCGTCGG
>DASYBO010000264.1:0-17872 GCA_036500685.1 Pseudonocardiaceae bacterium
GGACCCAGGACGGTCGGACACTCACGGGCGCGGCCGGCACCACCTCGCTGACCGTTCCCGCGACGACCATCAGCATCAGCGAGGGCCAGGCCACCACCTCGAGCAACTGCGCCGCACCGAAGTGTGCCGATGTCGACACCACCATGACAGGGTTCGCCCCGAACACGACGTACACGCTCACCCTCAGTTCCTCGAGCAACCCCGATGTCGCGCACGAGTTCTTCACCAGCGACTCCAGCGGCAACGGGACCCACAACGACATGGACTACGACGTGCCCGGTGAGACCGTGTGGATGTCGATCCCCTTCAACGGCACCACGATCATCTCGAACAAGCTCGTATGGAGGGCACCGTGATGGACCGAATGCCATCAGCTACCGAGGTCTACCAACGGATTGCCGACAACGTCCAGCGTGTGGTGCGCGGTAAGCCGCAGGTCGTCCGGCTGGCCGTTGCCGCACTGCTGTGCGAGGGCCATCTGCTCGTCGAGGACGTTCCAGGGCTGGGCAAGACCACGCTGGCGCGATGTCTTGCGCGCAGTGTCGGCGGCAGCTTCAGCCGGATCCAGTTCACCCCGGACCTGCTGCCCGGCGATGTGACGGGCGTGCAGGTCTACCACCAGAGCCAGGAACAGTTCACGTTCCACCCCGGTGGCGTCTTCGCCAACGTGGTGCTCGCCGACGAGATCAACCGCGGCACACCCAAGACGCAGTCGGCGCTGCTGGAGGTGATGTCCGAGCGGACTGTGACGGTCGACTCGGTGCGACACGGGGTGCCACGACCGTTCCTGGTGATCGCCACGCAGAACCCGATCGAGATGGCCGGCACCTACCGGTTGCCGGAGGCCCAACTCGACCGGTTCCTGATGCGGCTGCCGGTCGGCTACCCGGACCTCGCGTCAGAGGTGCTGGTGATCATGAACGACTGCGCGGGGACCGGTCCGGACGAACTGGCGCCCGTTGTGGACCTGCCGACCCTCCAGTTCGCCATCGCCGCGGTGCGCGCCAACTGGATTGATCAGGCGGTGGTGACGTATGCGGCCATGATCGCGGCGGCCACCAGGGAGCATGTGGACCTGCGGTACGGCGCCAGCCCTCGGGGCAGCATCGCGCTGGTTAGGGCGGCCAAGGCCGTGGCAGCGACCTACGGCCGCGGCTTCGTCACTCCAGACGACATCAAGGAAGTAGCTCACCCAGTGCTGGAACACCGGCTGATCCGTACTCCGGAGGCGGAACTGAACCAGCGCAGGACCGAGGACATCGTCAACGAGATCCTCGCGGCTGTCCCCGCGCCCCTGCCGGGCGAGACGAGGGCCTGACCATGCGGCTTACCTGGCGAGGGCTGGGGACGCTGCTGGCTGCGGCCGTTCTGTTCGCGCTCGGTGAGGTGGCCGGCTATCCGGTTCTGCTCGGCCTGGCGGCAGCCGCGGTTGCCGCCGTTCTGGCCGCTCTTGCCGTCACGAGTCGACGCCCGCGAGTAGAGGTTGTCCGACAGGTGTATCCGGATCGGGTCGAGCGCGGCAGGCCCGCGTTCGTGGCGCTGCGGGTGCGCAATCCGAACTCCCGTCGGCAGCCGGCGTTCACCGCCACCGACCACGTCGGCACCCAACCGCTGCGGGTGGCGGTGCGTTCGCTGGCCGGCGGCGCGGAAGTCCCTTACACCAACGAGGTGCCAACCGAGCGGCGAGGCCGGCACCGGGTCGGTCCGCTCGTGCTCGACAGGAGCGATGCGCTCGGGCTTGTCCGGAGCAGGCTGTCGATGAGCGACACCGCGACGCTGTGGGTGTATCCACGCGTGTATCCGGTGCGCGTGGATGCCGCGGCCCATCTCCGGCAGCATCACGACGGACAGGCGAGCGAGACCGCGCCGCGTGGATCGCTGGATCAGCGTGAGGTGCGCGAGTACGTCGTCGGCGACGAGGTACGCCACCTGCACTGGAAGGCAACGGCCCGCACCGGACGGCTGATGATCCGAGACCGCGCCGACCCGAACCAGCCGCAGTTCACCGTGCTGGTTGACAACCGGCCCGAGAACCATGCTGTCGAGGAGGCTGTGGAGATCGCAGCGTCGATGCTCGTCGGCGCCGTCAATGCGGATCACCGAGGCCGACTGGTCAGTTCCGGCGGCGTCGACGTGGCGACCGACGGCGGCTCGTCGGCAGTCCGTCGACTGCTCGACGAGTTGTGCGTGCTCGACCGCGCGGCCGAGACCGGCCTGCCTCTTGTGCATCGTGCGCTCTCCCGATCCGGCGGGGGCAGCCTCGTTGCGATCTCGGCCGCGGTCTCGTCCACTGACCGCGCCGCGCTCGCGTCGCTGCGCACGTCCTATCCCGACCTCGTGCTGATCAGCCTCGGCGGGCCTGTCGAGCTGCCGGGTGTGCGGGTGTTGCCCGCGTCGAACGCGTTGGATGCCATCCGTCGGTGGCACGCGGTGGTCGCCCGATGAACAAGCGGGTGTTCATCGGCTGCGTGCTGTTGGTCGCGGCCGTGCCAGGGCTACTGTTCGCTCCGGTCTTCGGCCTGTGGCAACTCGTGCCGCCGATCGCGGTGGTGCTTGTGGTCTGTTACGGCGTCATGGAACTCTGCGATCGGGTTCAGCGGCTGCGATCCTGGCGGCCGGTGCTGGCGCTGGTTCTGGGGGCGCTCGGACTGGCCGAGGTCGAGCTGGCCGCCACCACGCTGGGCGGGTTGCCGACCGCCGCAACGGTCCGCGCGCTCGTCGCGGGAGCGACCGACTCATGGCAGTTGACCTTGCAGTCGACCTGGCCTGCGCGGCCAACCGCCGACCTGCTGTTGTTCGTCCCATTGATCGTGCTGTTCACCGCGGTGCTGGGGCTGGAGCTGTCGCGCTGGCCCGCCGTCGCCGTGTTGCCGAGCGTCGCCGCACTGGTGTTGAGCCAGACTTTCACCGCGCTGAGCGCGACCGCGGCCATGGTCGCCGTGCTCGGCTACGCGGCCGTTGTCGCGGGGCTGTTCGTGACCTCCCGCCCGGCCCGCGCCGCGACGGCTCTGCTGTTGGTCCCGACTATCGTGCTGGGTGGGGTCGCCGCGATCGTCGTCGTGGCCGTCGATCAGGGCAGGCAGCCCGCGTTCACCCTGCAGCACAACGATTGGGCCACCGCGGCCCTGCCGCCGACGATCAGCCCGCTGGCCGAGGTCGCGGCCCGGCTGGAGAACCCCACCGCGCCGGTTTTCAGCTACACCAGCAATGCTCCTGTGGACCGCTGGCGGCTGGCCGTGCTCACCGGTTTCGACGGGGTCTCCTGGACGGCGACGAACGAGTACCGCAGGCTCGGCGCACAGGTGGCCGCACCGCCCTCGGTCACGGTGCCGACCACCGCCGCGTCGGCCGTGGTCACCGTCCCGGCAGGCGCAGGGCCGTGGCTGCCCAGCCAGTCCATGCCGGCCTCGGTCGCCGGTGTCACGCCACTGATCGACACCACCTCGGGGATGCTGCTGCTGCCCGGGCGTGCCGGCCCGGTGCGGTACGACCTGGCCTGGCAGGAACCTCAGATCGATCCCGCCACCCTCACCGATGCCGCGATCGACTCGACCGTGCCGGCCGGTGATCTGGGGGTGATCCCGCCTGGTGTCGCCGAGCTCGCGCGAACGGCGACCAACGGCTTGCGTCCGTCGTTCCAGGCCGCGTTGGCGCTGGAACGCTATCTGCGCGAGAACTATCAGACCGCGACCGGTGGCGACCTGCCAACCGGAAGCAGCTGGCCGCAACTGCGGGACTTCCTCCTGGGCAGCAAACGAGGCACCAGCGAGCAGTTCGCCGCGGCCTATGTGGTGCTGGCCAGGATCATGGGTGTTCCGGCCCGCATCGCGGTGGGCTATCGCGGATCACCGAACTCCGGGACCCATGTTGTGCGCAACGCGGACGTGTTGGCCTGGCCGGAAGTCGCGGTGGCCGGAGTGGGCTGGGTGCCCTTGGACCCGACCGGCACGGTGAGCTCTGCCGACGCCGCGGCGAGCGGCCTGTCCCAGGCAACCGCGAAGGCCCGCGCTGATCTGCCGCCACCGAAACAACTCCGCGACCCGCCAGTACCTCCTACGGGCCTTGCCCGCCCCTGCGACTGCGGCCCGGGCCATGACTTCCCGGTATGGCAGGTGCTCGGTGGCATACTCGCGCTGATCGTGTTGTTGGTCGGCGGAATCCCTGTAGCCAAAGCGATCCGTACGGCGCGCAGGCTACGGCGACGGGGAACCGGGGCCGTGCTGGCAGCGTGGTGGGAGGCCAGGGACCTACTGCGGGCGTACGGCTGCGTGGTCACCGAGGGAATGACCGTGCGCGATCTGGCCTGCCTCGCAACGGAAGCCCCGGTCACCCAAGGCTTGTTGTCGCTGGCGAACCAGGTGGACGTTGCTTTGTGGTCGGGCTTCGGCGCGCACGAAGGCACTGTCGCCGCGGCGTGGGCGGCGGTCCGCGACATCCGGCGCGATCTGGCCGCACGACCGGTCGCGACGCGGGTCCGTGCGCTGTTCGACCCGAGAGGCCTGCTGTCATGACGAATCCCCCCGCTGTGCTCCATCGTGGCCCGGTCGCGACCGTCCACTCCGCATGGGTTGGGGGAAAACCCTTGGCCTGGAAGGTGTTCCCGGCGAAGTTCGACCGAAGGACGCTCGCGGCGGTGCGACGCGACCAGGCCAAGCTCGGCACCTTGTCCGCGCCGATCCTGCCGATCGAGGGCGTGGAGCGGTGGGAAGGACGGCATGCGCTGCGGATGCCGTTGTGCGCCGAGTCGCTGGCCGCTCGGATCCGACGCGCTGGGCCGCTACCCGTTGACGACGTTGTCGTACTGGGACATTCGCTTGCGCTGGCCCTTGCCGCCGCGCATCGGGTCGGTGTGCTGCACGGTGCGGTGAACCCGGACAACGTCTTGTTCCGCGCCTCCGGCGAGCCGGTACTCGCCGACTTCGGCGTCGCGTTGCGCGAGGCGTTCCCGCGCGATCCGTTGCACGCCATCGAGTACGTGTCTCCGGAGACCTTGCGTACCAGCACGGTGACCGAACAATCGGACCTGTACGGTCTCGGCGCGGTACTGCACGTCGCACTGACCGCCGGGTCGCCACATCCCGGAAAACTGGGCGAAGCGCCGGGCGAGCGAGTGCTGCGGGTGCTGCGCAGCCCGACGCCGGCGATCAGCCGACCTGATGTCCCGGTCGGCCTGGCTGCGACGACAGCTCGACTGCTGGGAGGTGAGTCACCGGCCGAAAGGCCACCCGACGCCGCCTGGGCGGTAACTCGTCTTGCCGACATGCTGCCGCAGCGCGAGAACACCGGAGGCCTGCCCGCCGCTCACCCGCCCACATCCTTGCCAGCGACGTCCTCACCGACCGGTCGACCCCGGGGCCGCCTGCTCGTGGCAGCCGGTGTCGCGCTGCTGGCCCTGCTGGCTGTAGCAGTCGGCCTGGGGCTACCTGGCAATCGCTCGGGCGGCAACAGCCTGAGCGAGCAGGCCACTTCGTCCGCGAAGTCGACCACCCCACCAGCGACACTGGTGACCGCCGGCATCACGCTGGCCACTCCCAAGGATTTCAGCGACCACGTCGTGCTGAACTGGACGAGCCAACGAGCGCTCGACACCGTAGTGATCATCGAGAGCGACAAGCAAGCCGATCAATATCTCTTCGCCCGGGGGCAGAGCACGGTCACGGTGCCGGTCGATCCGGCACGCAGGTACTGCTTCCTGATCCGAGGAAGCGACGGAAATCTCGTATACCAAAGCCGGCCCTCGGCCATCCGCGGCGCCGGCTGTCACGATTGAGCGAGGTAGCACAGTGAACCCCACACCGCGATACCCCGATGAGCAACCACTTCCACGGGGCCACCAAAGCTTGGCACGCGGAGTTGCGCACGCGGCGCCGGGCGCCGTGCATGCCCTGGCTCTCAGCGGAGGCTACTCGGTCGGCCCACGGGAGGGGCGCATCATCTACTTCGGCCGCAACCGGCCTGACGTCCACGTCTGCATCGGCGAGGACGACCGGCAGATCAGCCGCAGGCACGGGGAGTTGTCCCACCGGCAAGGACGCTGGTGGCTGCTCAACACCGGCCACCGGCCGATCCGGCTGTCCAAGTCTCAGTGGCTGTTCGTGAACGAGCCGGCCGTGCCACTCGCCGAGGGGTACACACCGTTGGTCGTTCCGGGTTCGCACGACCGAGAGCACCTGCTGGAGGTGTACGTGGCAGGGTCGGAAGGAAACCGGCCTGCCGACCGGCCCACCGACGAGACCGAGCCGCCGAGGCCATACCAGCTCAGTGACATCGAGCGGCTGATTCTGGTGGTGCTCGGCCAGCGGTACCTGCTGTGCGAGCCGTATCCCCGGCCACTCACCTGGCTGCAGGCCGCGAACCAGCTCGCTGAAATGCAACCGGGCGCGGGGTGGACGGAAAAGAAGGTCGCCAATCGGGTTGCCGCGGTCCGCGAGCGGTTGTCAAAGGCGGGAGTGACCAGAGTGCTCCGGCAGGAAGTGGAAGAGCCGATCGGCAACACGCTCAACGACAACTTGTTCAAGGAACTGCTGTACTCGACGACACTCGTGCCCCGAGATCTCGCCGTGCTCGACAGCTGAAACAGACGGTTGCGCTGCCCGGCATCACGGCACCGTCACCCGGACGACCACGGTCCGGTCCCGGTTCGGTTGCGGGAACGGCGGTGTGGCTTGGTCGCCGCTGGCCAGGGTGAACGCGGTCAGCGGGAGCCCGCTGGTGTCGGCGAGTTGTCGGGCGGCGACGATCGCCCTGGCCATGGCGACGGTCGAGCCACCGCTGGTCGGGCCGCCGCGGACCGCGACGGACTGGCCGATCACCATGATGGAACCGGGCAGGCCGGCAAGGCGCGCACCGAGTTCGCGCAGAACCTGCCGGCCGGCAGCGGTGAGTCGCTCGTTGTCGATGAACAGGCCGTCGTCGAACATGATCTGGACCGAATTCGGTGCGGCTCGCACGAGCAGACCCGGGATCGGTGGCGCGGTGAGCCGGGTGGTGATCGCGGCGATCGTCGCCTGCCGTTGCGCGGTCGCCGCCGCACTGGCAGATGCGCCGGCCGCGAGTTGTTCGGCCAACCGGTCGGCCCGGCGGCTTTCCTGAGCGGCTGCGGCGGCCGCGTTGTTCTGGCTGGTCGCCCTGGCAGGCGCGGCGGCCGGTGGCAGCAGGACGACACCGGCGGCGACCGCGCCCGCGACCACGATTGCCGCGGCGGCGGCGATCCGGGTCGGCCGGGCGACGGGGCGGGCGAAGCGGCGCCGCGCGCGGATGGCCGTGATCGTGCGGAGTCCGGCCTCGGCACCAGGATGATCGGGCTCGGCCTCGCGGACCTTGGTCCAACAGGCATGGGCCGCGTCAAGGTCGCCGGACTGCGCGTGCACCCGAGCGAGGAGGTCGAGACCACCGGTCGAGTCCGCATTGGACAGTAGTTGTCCCGCGCGGGCGAGATCACCGCCCCGAGCCTTGGCCGCCGCCTCCGCGATCGTCAGGTCGGTCCGCACGGTGTCGGCCGAGGCGTTCGGTTCGCTGGTCACGCCCGGTTCAACCCTCCGCTCGGGTCCGCGATGTCGGGTGGGATCAGCCTGTGCAGGCCGGCGTTCACCAGATCCAGCTCGCGCATGTCGCCCACGGTGGCCGCGCGTTCGCCACGCCGGATCAGCGCGTCGGCGTCCTTGCTCGGCGGCAGTTCCGCGTGTCGATCGCAGAGCGAGCGGAACACCATCAATGGGAAGTCCGGTTCCTCACGCAGGAACTCGACGATCAGCCGGCCCGCGCGATCGCGTTGAGCCCGGATCGCTTTGCCGTTCCCGGCCGCGATCGCCGCGTGGGCGCGCTCGCGCAGGTCAGCGAGTTCGCGTCGGTCCGCCTCGCGTCCCGAGCGGCGGATCAACCTGGCGCACTCCTCGATCGCGTCCTGCAACTCCCTGGCCAGCACGGACACCTGGCCCGCGTCGTCGATCGTGTCGAGGGCGGCATGCGCGTCGCGCAGCTTCTCGTCGGCAGCCCGCGCCGCCGCCACGTCGCTGTGCGCGGTGCGAACGAGGTCACGGCAGGTGCCGAGGGTGTCCTGCAGGTCGAACATGGCCAGTTGGTCCTGCGCGGCGACCGAATCACCCGCGTCGGTCCGCAGGCGTTTGACCCGCAGTTCCAGCTCTGCCAACAGTTCCTGCAACACTCCGGGCTCGGGTACGCGGACGTTGTCCAGGTCGATGTCCGCCTCGGCCTCGATGTTGGCCACGTCGACCTCGGCGAGGACGGTGAGCAGACCGGAGTTGTCCGCCTTCATGGTTACGTGCACCGCGGTGCCCTCCGGCAGATCGAACCGCAGGTCAACGGATCGGATCTCCAGCATGCCGACCTCAGGATTCCGGTCGGCCCGCGCATGGTCGCCGCGCAACACGGGGATCCGCAGGACGGACTCGGGATCGCCGTGGTAGAGGGTCAGCGAGGTGACGAAGCGTTCCCGCACAGCGTTGGGCAGGCTCACGCCCTTGGCCAGCAGCACCGCGACCGAGTTGTCGGCCAGACCGATGCTCAACGGGACGCTGAGCACCTGTCCCTCGAACTCGACCTCGCGATGGGTGATGGTCAGTGTGTCCGGTTCGACGTGCTGGCGTTGCCCGGCCGGGTCGGTCACCCACAAGGTGAACCGGGCGACGGACCGGGGACGCAGCAGCACGTCGGTGGTGAACGCGCCCTCCGCGTTCGGGTGCACGATGTCGCCGTGGAACTGTGGCCGGGCCGTTTCGTCGTGCAGGCTCACCGAATACGCCGTCCAGTCCACAGTGGATCCACTGTGCAGCTTGCCACCCACGGTCGGGCTGAGCGAGGAGGTGCTGGCCGGGTAGAACAGCTCGACGGTGATCTCGCCCCTTTTCGGCGCGGCCAGCACCCGCTCGACGCGCACGGTGCTGGCGTAGAGCGCCGCGCCCCTGGCCACCACGGTCGATGGGTCCTGGCTGAAGTCGAGCGGGATACCGAGACCGGCCACCGGATCGGCCAGTATGTGCCGCAGGCCGGGCGCGAGGGTCGGACCGCCCACCAGCAGCACCCTGTCGATGTCGGCCGGGCTCAGCTCACCCTCGCGCAGCGCCGTCCTGCAGCACTGGATCGCCCGGGCGTAGAACGGTCGGGCCAACCGTTCCAGGTCGGCCCTGCTGAGTTCGTGGTCGAACTCGACGGTTCGGCCGCCGACCGTCAACTCGATGTCCTCGATGGTCGTTGTTTCCACTGTGGACAATTCGATTTTGGCCTGTTCGGCCGCGAGTTTCAGCGTGGCCAGCGCGCGCACGACGTCAAGGTCGATGTTGTTCTGCCTGCTCAGTTCGATGTCGCCGAGTTCGGCCTTGGCGGCCGGCACGAGCAGCTTCTCCACGATGGCCCAGTCGATCATCGATCCACCGAGATAGGAGTCTCCCGCGTGGTGCAGCACCCTGAGTTCGCCGTCGCGTTTGCTGACGATGGCCGCATCGAACGTGCCACCGCCCAGGTCGAAGACCAGCCAGTAGCCGGGCTCGATGGTGTCCTGCAGACCGTAGGCGAAGGCGGCCGCCGTTGGTTCCTGCACCAGCGGGCACTTCCCGGTGAACCCGGCGAGTTTCGCCGCGTCGCTGGTCGCCTTGCTCTGGTTGAGCCCGAACGCCGCCGGCACGGTGATGACCGCGGCATCCGGCGGCTCACCACGCAGCCGGGTCACGTCCGCCCGTAGCGACTTGAGCACCTCGGCCGACAACTGGGTCGGCGTCATGGTGACCCCGGACCGGGAGAACCCGATGATCGCGTCGGCCAGACCCATTTTCAGTTTGAACTCGGCGGCCACGTTCTCCGGATCCTTGTCCCAGAACCCGCGAGCTTTCAGCCCGACCTGGACCACATCCGGTTTGGGTATGCGGACGACCGAGGGCGTGGTGTCGGCGAACACCACGTTCTTGATCACGCTGATCGTGGCCCCGTCAGCGACCGCGATCGCGCTGTTCGTTGTGCCAAGATCGATGCCGAAGTCGATGGTGTCACGCACGTGCATCCTCCTCGCCAATGTCCGGTTCGGGTGGGAAGCCGACCACGACTTGTCCTAGTTGGACGGTGCGGTCGGCAAGGTAGATGGAGGGCCGGATGGTCTCCACGACGGTCGGCTCGGTGAGACCAGGCTCGTCGACCATGGCGATCACCTCGAGCGAGAGGCCGGGGTGGTACCGGTCCCCGGTGTGGTCCTGGACCACGAGCCCCAAACCGGCCAGGGCCTTCTCGGTCTTGTCGAGGTACCGGTTGACCTGGCGGGTCCGCTTCGGGTCGTCACTTGACTTGCCGAGCTTGAGCCTGGCCTGCCACAGGCTGGTGCCCGCCACCACCAGCGCGCTCTCGTCGAACGCGGGCCCTGGCTCGGTCGGTTGGATGGTCGCGTCGAGCTGGTCGAGCAGGGCGCTCAACTGTTGGCGTTGCCGCTCGTTCCAGATCGGCGGTTCGATCCGGAACGCGGCGTGTTGGCCGTGCTGGCGCAGGTTCTCCACGAATTCACGCTGCCATCTGGTCTTCATTTCCTCACCGTCCGCACGGCGATGACCGCACCGAGGACGTAGATGGCGCAGGCGAGAACTCCCCACCAGAAGCCGAACCAGGTGCCGAACATGATCGGGACGACCCAGCCGACCCCCGCCGAGATCTGGATGCCGCGCTCCATCATTCGCCAGGACGTCGGCAACGATCCGTCGGCCGGCGCGCCGGATGGGGTGAAGGCGCGGCGCTGGTCGATGTGATCATCGTCGGGCCGGGCGAAGGACAGGCCCTGCCCCATGCTGACCCGACCGACCTGGTTCAACAGCTGGTCGATCTGCCGTCGTTCGACCGGGTCGGTCGCATGATTGCGCATCACCGTGAGAATGCGCCTCGCCTCGGCCAGCTTGCCGTTGCTCAGGCAGTGGGTCAGCCGGTCGCCGAGCTTGGCGAACCCGTCGTCCTCCACGGTCAGCCCGAACTGGGCGAGGTCGGCGTTGATCGCGCGGCGTTGCTTGTCCGCTGCCGCGTTGTTGGCGATCAGCTTGCGCTGCGACGGTGTTGTCACCAGGGCCAGCGCAGTGTCGAACAGGACGGTCGCCGAGTCGCGCGATGACGGCTGTTCGCCGATGGCCAGCGCGCAGTTGTTCAGCAGGATCGCGACCTGGTCGAGCATCTGCGCGGTCGAGCGGTGCTCGCCGCTGGGCATCAGCTGGTTCAGTCGCCGCGCCTTCGGTACCGCGTCCTCAAGCAGCGTCTCGGCGACCTTGAGGGCTCGGTCGGCTTCGAGATCGTCCCTGGCCTTGCCAAGGACGTCCTCGATGGTGCCCATCAGCGTCTGCGTTGCCTCGGCCATCAGGTCGGTTGCGGCCTGGGCGTCGAAGTTCCAGGCGGGTGCGCGCTTGACCAATCGTGCCGGTGACTTCGCCGCGACCGCCAACTCCACGATGGGCTTGGCCAGCACGGTCGGCAACACGTCGCGGATCTCGGCAATGGTCGCCTCGTTCATCCGCCGGTCGCCGAGTTGGCTGATGCGGTACCGGAGGTGATCCCAGAACCCGATGTGGCGCAACAGGTTCTGCCACGCCGTCGCCGCATCGCCCCACTGCTGGTCGGCCGAGCCGGTCTGACCAGCCTGTTCCAGCCGCAGTGCCTCAGCGTGTGCGCGCACGGCGAGGGTGTGCGTTGCGTGCACGCTGTGCGGGCAGCCGCAGCTGTTGGTGGGCTTGCCGGGCCAGTCGCGGAAGATCTCGTGCGCGATACGGTGCCGCTCGTCGCGCAGCTCGTCGATGGCGGCCAGGGCCGTGACCGCCAGCGCGTCGCCGGTGGCCGCCTTGGTGGTCAACCGCTGTCGCTGTTCCCGGACCGCGCGCGCATCCGCGTCGGTGGCCAGCCCGCTGATCAGGAACGCGTTGCGCGTGTACAGGTCGGGACCGGCCAGCGAGAGCAGGTAGGCGGCCACTTCGCCACGCCCTTGGGCACCGGTCATCGGTGCGTCCCGTCCGTGCATGGGCGGCAGTATCGATCAGCCGAACGGGGACCGGTCCCTCACGCAGCGTCATGATCCGTTGCTGTCCATAGCTCGGTGATCACCAGCGCTGCTTCATGTCGTTTTTACGTTGCCCAAGGTTCGCCTGTATGACCTGTGGATTCCACGGAGCGTCGATTAGCTTCGTCACGCCGCAGACCGCATCCGAGGGCCCAATGTATAAAACTGCTCGCAATTCGTGCGCGGAGGATCAGCAGGCGTGCTGCCCGGGCGAGCTATGGCCGAGCGCGGCGACCTGGCGACCCCTATCCCAACGGGTGGTGCGCCCGAGACACTCCGTGGCAGGTCGCCGCTCTTGACGATCTGCTCGCCCCGATGGAAGGGATGGATATGGACGTTACGCCACAACGCCGAGAAGTCTGGAGAGCCCGGCTCGGGCTTTCGCGCTGGCGCGGCCGCAGGCTCCGTGTCGTGGTCCTGGGCATGGCCGCTGTTCTCGCCATCGGCACGGGAGTTGCCGGCGCCACGACGGTGCCATTGCGCGATAACCAGGTTGGCACGCAGTACCGCAACGGGCTGCAGGTCTCCGACGATCAGATCATCAACCCGATCGGCGCCCGGTTGATGACCCAGTTCGGCAAGTTCATGGGCTCGACGACCAGCCCGGACGGGCGATTCCTCGCCGCGACCAGTACCGACAAGTCGGTGGTCCTGCAGATCTTCGACCTGACGAACTACAAGCTGATCTGGACGGTTGGCAGCACATCTTGGATCAACCAGAATCTGTCCGACGGCTCCGTCGGACAGGAGGGTCCGACCTACTCGCCGGACGGTAAGTTCCTCTGGCTGCCCGAGCAGGACGCCATCACCCGGTTCCCGGTCAACGCCGACGGCACGCTCGGCACGCCGACCCGCTTCCCGATCCCGACCTCGGGCACCCACCTTTCGGGTAACGCCCGCGGTACGGTGGCCAACTCCGCGCTGGTCGGCCAGCTCAAGTACTCGCCTGACGGCTCCACCCTGTACGCCGCGCTCAACGGGCAGAACACGGTCGTGGCACTAAACCCCACTACCGGAGTGGTCGGGCAGACCTGGAACGTCGGCATCGCGCCCCGCGAGCTCGCCTTCGTCGGCAACACGCTCTACGTGAGCAACGAGGGTGGCCGCCAGGCCCAGCCCGGCGAGACGACCATGGACTCCTACGGCAGCCAGGTGCCCGCCAACGGCCACACCGGCTCCTCGACGACCGGCACCGTCAGCGTGATCAACACCGCGAACCCGACGGCCGCGGTCGGATCGATCGCCGTCGGGCTGCACCCCACCGCGATGTACGTCAAGAACAACGCGGTGTTCGTCGCCAACACCAACAGTGACACCGTCTCGGTCATCGACACCACCAAGGGTCAGGTCGTGCAGACGATCGAGACCAGGCCGTGGCCGTCATCGAACGTCGGCTACGAGCCCACCGGCATCGCCATGACCGATGACGGGCACCTGCTGGTGACCCTCGGTCGCGCGAATGCGGTCGCCGTCTACCGGTACTACAACGACCCGCTGCAGTCGGTGGACGACATCGGCCTGCTCCCGACGGATTACTACCCGGCGGCGATCGCGACCGTCGGCGGCCAGATCGTGGTGACCAACACCCGCGGTATTGACGCGCGCGGCCCGGCCATCACGACCTACAAGGGGCCGGGCACCGTCCCGGTGACCGGTCACGACACGCACAGCACCACCGCGTCGCTGACCCGCTTCACGCTGCCGAGCGACAAGGACATCACCGGCAAGTACACCGAAACGGTGTTCGCGCAGAACGGCTGGGGCAAGAATGACGTCCGGCAGTCCTCGGGCGCCAAGGCGGCGGCGGTGCCGGTGCCGACGCGCATCGGTGACCCGTCGACGATCAAACACGTCTTCCTGCTCATCAACGAGAACCGCACCTACGACCAGGTCTTCGGCGACATGAAGCAGGGCAACGGTGACCCGACGCTCACGCAGTTCGGTCAGAAGACCACGCCGAACCAGCACGCACTGGCCTCGCAGTTCGGCCTCTACGACAACACCTACGACCCGGCGACCAACTCCGCCGAGGGCCACAACTGGCTCATGCAGGGTGACAACCCCGCGTACACCGAGTCCTCGGCTGGTGAGTACCAGCGCAGCTACGACACCGAAGAGGATGTCCTCGGTCACCAGCGCGCCGGCTTCCTGTGGACCGCGGCCGAGGACGCGGGCAAGACGGCGAGGAACTACGGCGAGTTCGAGTACATGGAGGGCAAGCCGTCCGGGACCTGGCAGCAGTACTTCTGCGCGTCCACGAGCGTCCAGAACGGTGGTGACCCCGCGCAGCTGACCGCCCCCGCGCTGAAGGGCAACTATGGCTCGGCGATCCCGTCGCTGAACGCGATCGCCGACCCGCTGTCTCCGCCCTTCGACCTGTCGATCCCGGACATCTACCGCTCCCAGGCGTGGAAGCAGGACTTCGAGAAGAACGGTCCGGCAAACCTCAACATGGTGTGGCTGTCCAGCGACCACACCGGCGGGCCGATCACCGGGGAGGCGGGCGTGGCCGACGGCGACCTCGCCATAGGTCAGATCGTCGACACGATCTCGCACAGCAAGTACTGGAAGGACTCGGCCATCTTCGTGGTCGACGACGACAGTCAGGACGGTGCCGACCACGTCGACGGCCACCGCGCCCCGGTCGAGGTCATCAGCCCGTACGCGGTGCACGGCAAGACCGTGAGCACCTACTACACGCAGATCACCATGGTCCGCACGATTGAGCAGATACTCGGAGCGCAGCCGCTCAATGAGAAGCTCGCGGCCGCTACGCCGATGTACGGCGCCTTCACCAACCACCCCAACTACACGCCCTACACCGCGGTCCCGAATCAGGTCCCGCTCACCGAGGGCATCGCCACCCCACCGTCCTGTGGTCTGGACACCCTGGGACAGACCGGCGCCGCGGCCGCCGCGGTGAACGCGGCAGCGGCTCAGAACACGGTGGTGCCAGCGGGCATGCAGGCCACCGCCGCCGCCTGGCAGACCTGGCTCGCCGGCCAGCACACCACCGGAAACGGTGCGCTCCCGGACTTCCCGAATCCGGACCAAATGAACCGATTCACCTGGTACCAGGCACACCAATGGAATACGCCCTACCCGGGTGACCCGAAGATCTATCCGCCGTCCCAGGTGCCTGGCGTAGGCACCCCCGGGACCGGCGACAAGTGACGAGTTTGCGGTAACAACTGGACAGCAGCACGACGCGACGGCTCGCCGGATGTCCGGCGAGCCGTCCGCGTTCCGGCTGGTCAGCATGGACGACCGCCCACGAGTAGTGGCTGTGCGGCCAGCGTCACCTCGCCGGGAACCATCGACAGGTTCTGATCATTTCTCCTTTGACTTCGAGCGCACTCAAAGGTAAACACTGGGTGCGTGACGTCCTCCGAGATGACGATTGCCCAGGTGGCCGAGCGCACCGGCCTGACCAGACACACGCTGCGCTACTACGAGCGTGACGGGTTGATGCTCGACGTGGGCCGGGACGGATCGGGACATAGGGCATATTCCGAAGTCGACCTGGGCTGGATCGAGCTGATCACCAAGCTGCGGGCAACCGGCATGCCGGTCCGTGAGGTGCGCCGCTACGCCGAACTCGTCCGCGCCGGGGACGGCAACGAGGAGGAGCGCCTCGCCCTGCTGCGCGCCCATCGCGAGCGGGTCCGCGCGCAGCTCGACGTGATGGTGGCCCACCTGGCGGCTATCGACATGAAGATCGGCTACTACGGCGGCGCGCTCGCGGCGTGCGAGTCCCCAGACAGCAACCTCAGTTCGCCGCGTCCAGTAGCTGCCGCTGCTCCGTGCTGAGCTCCAGATCGACGGCTTCCAGGCTCTCATCCAGTTGGGCGATCGACGATGCGCCCACCAGCGGCACCACCGGCAGCTCGCCGCCGAGCATCCACGCCAGCACCACCTGGTTCGCCGTAGCGCCCGTCTCCTTCACGACGCGTTCGAGTGCATCGAGCCTCGCCGGTGTCCCCGGGTGGTCGTAGTCGCGGTCCAATTCCTTTTCCGGACGGGTGTACGCGCCGTTGAGCAGGGGCGAGTAGGCCACCAGCGTCAGTTGCGGTTCGGCGCGCAGGTAGCTGAGGATCGATCCGTCGGCGGCGCCGATCTGGCCCTCGGGGGAGAGGTCCCGGTCTGGAATATCGGTGCGCATCCGCAGGTATGTGTGGTGGTACTGCAGCACGCTGGCCCGCGCGCTACCGGCCGCGGTGGCAATGCCTTGAGCCCGTTCCACCTGCCAGGCCCAATGGTTGCTCAGGCCGAGGAGACCGACCGTGCCGTCGGCGACCAGATCCCCGAACGCGGCGACCTGCTCATCGAGCGGAACCCCGGTCTGATCGGGGATGTGGGCGTAGTACAGGTCGATCCGTTCCACGCCCAGCCGCTGCCGGCTGCGCTCGCTGGCCTCGCGCACTCCGGCGCGGGACATGCTCTCGCGCGCGGTGGTGCGTGAGGTCGTCGGCGTGACGGGCCTGCCGCCGGTCTTCGTGGCGATGACGACGTCCTCCCCGATGCCGCGGCTGGCCCGCCACCGGCCCAGCAGGGACTCGCTCTCCCCGCCTTGCGTACCGTTCGCGAAGTACAGGTAGTTGTTGGCGGTGTCGATGAAGTTCCCGCCCGCCGCCACGTACCGGTCCAGGACCGCGAAGGACGTCTCTTCATCGGTAAGCGTGCCGAATCGCATTGCGCCCAGGCTCAGCACGCTTACGCGGCGTGCCGACGAGGGGTCGGTTCCGATGGTTGTGTATCGCATGTCCGCATGGTGGTAGTTCGCGTGCGCTCGAAGTCAAATACCGGGCATGTTCACCTCGCACGCGGATTTCGACATCGAAGCCTCGTTCTTGGGCATCTCGCGGCCCGTGCATCCGCGAGACTGACGCATCACGGAGGTCAAAGAGAATCCGGAAGGCTAGCGGGCGCCGTGAAGACGCGGCGGGTCGCGAGGCCTGGCACTCAACGGTCTGTGATGACCGAGGTGTTCAGCCAATCGGTGATCGTGGCATTGACATCGGCCGCCTTTTCCAACCCGATCCAGTGGCCGGCGTCGATCGTCTTCTCGGTGAGGTGGTCGGAGTGTTCGCGCATCGGGCTGGCCAGATCGGATTGCGCGGAGTCGGCGACGTAGTCGTAGCGGGCTTCGATGAACAGCACCGGCATGTGGAGATGGCCGTTGTCGATCGACGAGTCGCTGTAGGCGCGGTTCGCGACGCGGTTGAGATAGTAGGCGGTCGCTCCGCCGAAGCCGGTGCGCTCGAAGGACTTTCGCAGTGCCTCGTAGAGTGTGTCGTCCAGGACGTTCTCGTCGCGAGGCAGGTCGGGAACGCTGGACGCTCCGCCGAACCAACCGCCGTCGCGCGTCACAGTCGCCGTCCGGAACGGCTTCCCATAACCAGCGGGATCCCCGCTGCGGAAGATGGCCCGCACTGCTCGGTCCGGAGCCGAGTCGAACAGCGCCGTGACCTGTTCGGGATGCCGCTCGTAGTACGTCATGTAGTCGAGCTGCGCATCGGGGTACTCGCTGACGGGATACACCTCGCGGTTCACATACGGGAGTGTCGCCACGGGCCCGCGTTCGATTGTGCGATAAGGGATGCACAGGCTGGCGACGGCACGGCAGGCCTCCGGATGGTGGGCCGCCAGCCCCCACGTCGCCCCGCAGCCCCAGTCGTGGCCGACCCAGATCGCGTCGGTCCTGCCCAGCTGGGCGAGCAGGGCCAGCATGTCCTCGACGAGGCGCTGCTGCGCGTACGCGCTCGGATCCGTGGGAACGGCGGACTGGCCGTACCCACGCATGTCCGGGGCGATGGCCCGATACCCCTGTGCGGCGAAAGCTTC
>DASYBO010000265.1:0-10965 GCA_036500685.1 Pseudonocardiaceae bacterium
CGACGAGCACGAGCTCATGCTGCGCGCCGGCATCGACGACTGGGGCGGCGTTTCCCCGCTCACCCCGGACCACGTCAACCCGGAACGGCCGTGGCCGGACATCGACCGGCTCGCTGAATGGACCGCGAACACCGGCTACACCCTGCGCGAGCGCCTCACGGTGTATCCGAGGTACGTCAAGGCGAACCGAGGGCAGTGGATCGACCTGCGGCTGGCCGAGCATGTGAATTCCATTGCGGACATGGAAACCGGGCTGGCCAACGAGAGCGCCGAGGTCGTCGGGCGCGAGTGGCAGGAGCCGGACGGCGGCCTGGAAACCGTCGGCCGCGCGGACCTGCACGAGAGCATCGACACCACCGGCCGGACCGAGGATCGGCGCAGCGACTTCGACTCGGTCTACGGCGACTGGGACGAACTGCGCACCCAACTGCCGACCGCGCTGAGCAGGCTGCCCGGTGACGTGCGGGAAGGTCTGCGAATCGCGGCCGACAACCCGGCGGAGTTGTTGGAGGAACGCAACACCGACGCGGCCCTGGCGCTGCTCACCGCGGACGGCGACGCGCTGGAGGCGATGACCCGGCTTGCCGACGACCTGCGGGCCGACGTGGTCGGCGAGGACATCACCTACGTGGTCAACCGCAACATCAACTTCTCCAACGTGTGCTACGTCGGCTGCCGGTTCTGCGCCTTCGCGCAACGGGAACGGGACGCCGACGCCTACCGGCTTTCCGTGTCCGAAGTGGCCGATCGGGCCGACGAGGCTTGGCGGGCCGGCGCGACCGAGGTGTGCATGCAGGGCGGGATCGACCCCGCGCTGCCGGTCACCTACTACGCCGATGTGGTGCGTGCGATCAAGCAGCGCGTGCCCGAGATGCACGTGCATGCGTTTTCTCCCATGGAGATCGTGAGCGCGGCGGCGCGGGCCGGGGTCAGCGTCGAGGAGTGGCTGACCGACCTGCGGGACGCCGGCCTCGACACGATTCCCGGTACGGCGGCGGAAATCCTGGACGACGAGGTGCGCTGGGTGCTGACCAAGGGCAAGCTGCCCGCGGCCACCTGGATCGACGTGGTGTCCACCGCGCACCGGCTCGGCATCCGCTCCAGCAGCACCATGATGTACGGGCACGTCGATCATCCCGGTCACTGGCTCGGCCACCTGCGCACGCTGGCCCGGTTGCAGGACGAGACCGGCGGGCTGACCGAGTTCGTCGGGTTGCCTTTCGTGCACCGCAACGCGCCGATCTACCTGGCCGGCGTCGCCCGTCCCGGACCGTCTCGAAGGGACAACCGTGCCGTGCATGCCATGGCGCGCCTTGCCTTGCACGGCCGGATCGACAACGTCCAGTGTTCCTGGGTGAAACTGGGCGACGAGCAGACCGCGGAACTCCTGCGCGGCGGCGCCAACGACATCGGCGGCACGCTGATGGAGGAGACGATCAGCCGGATGGCCGGCTCCGAACACGGTTCGTCGCGGACGGTGGAGGAACTGGCCGCACTGGCCGAGTTGGCCGGTCGGCCGGCTAGGCAGCGGAGCACGACCTACGGCCGCTTGCCGGTCGCGCAAGCCTGAGCCGGAGGCGGCGAAAGCCGGGGTGAAGGGGAGCTTGATCGACCGTGAAGTCGATCGCGTTACTCCATTCGCCCCAACGGTCCCAGTTGGACCTGGGCTTTCGCCGCCCGCGCCGCGACGCGCTTGACACTGTGAGTAGCTTTCTGGACGGGGTCGATTGTTGTTGCGATTCCCCATTGTCCTGGGGCTCGTCCGGTTAGGTTCTCGCAGGAGGCGCGCGAATGCGCAGCACAACAGCTGCGGTGGTGCTTGTTCTCTCGAGCGTCGCCCTGTTGTTCGGATTGACCGCGGCTTCCGCTTCGGCGGCCGTGCCCGCCCACACCGAGGTCGTGATGCAGGCTTCCGCGTTCCCGGTCGGCCTCACCGGGTTCTCCTCGCTCGTCGTGTTACTCGGTCTCGCAGGCCTTGCCGTCGGCCTGACCAGGCTCGGTCGGCGTTCGATGGCCGCGAAGCGCGCTGCCGCGCAGGTCAAGCAGGAGGAGCCCGCGCGCACCTCGGCCTGAGGCCCTGAGACAATCGAGGCGTGTCCAGCCCGCAGTCTGACGTGCCAGCCAAGCGGTCCAGGGTGCTCTCCGGCATCCAACCCACCGCTGACTCCTTCCATCTCGGCAACTACCTGGGCGCGCTGCGGCAGTGGGTCGCCCTGCAGGACACCCACGAGGCGTTCTACTGCGTCGTCGACCTGCACGCGATCACCGTCGAACAGGACCCCAAGCTGCTTCGCCAGCGCACCAGGGTCTCCGCGGCACAGCTGCTGGCGTTGGGCATCGACCCGGAGCGCAGCACCCTGTTCGTGCAGAGCCATGTGCCCGAGCACGCGCAGCTGAGCTGGGTGATGGAGTGCATCGCCGGTTTCGGCGAGGCCAGCAGGATGACCCAGTTCAAGGACAAGTCGACGCGAACCAGCACCGACCACGTCAGCGTCGGCCTGTTCACCTACCCGATCCTGCAGGCGGCGGACATCCTGGTGTACCAGGCGAACCAGGTCCCGGTCGGCGAGGACCAGCGGCAGCACCTCGAGCTCACCCGCGACCTGGCCCAGCGGTTCAACTCGCGCTACGGCGCCACGTTCACGCTGCCCGAGGCCTACATCGTCAAGGACACCGCCAAGATCTACGACCTGCAGGACCCGACGGCCAAGATGAGCAAGTCCATCCCGGCCGGCGTCGTCGACCTGCTCGCGCCGGTTTCGGCGTCGGCGAAGAAGTTCCGCTCGGCGGTGACCGACACCGAGCGGGAGATCCGCTACGACCCCCAGGCCAAGCCGGGCATCGCGAACCTGCTCGTCATCTACTCGACGTTGACCGGCAGGCCCATCGCCGAGCTGGAGGCCGAGTACGAGGGCAAGGGCTACGGCGACCTGAAGAAGGACATCGCGGCGGTCTTCGCCGAGTTCGTCACGCCCATCCAGGAGCGCGTGCAGAGCTACCTTGACGACCCGGCCGAACTGGACAAGATCCTCGCCGCCGGCGCGGCCAGGGCCCGCGAGGTCGCCTCGCGCACGCTGGCCACCGCGTATGACCGGATCGGGTTCCTCCCCGCGACGATCTGAACACGCTTCGCGTTGCGAGGTGTGGCGGTACTGGTTAACGTCCAGTAGTGGCAGACAAGCCCTCGCGCGTCGCGGTGTTGCGCGCCAGATATCCCTGGCTCGACCATCTGCTGCGGGCCAACGAGTCGTTCACCGACAACCACGGCAATCACTACGCGGCCGCGATCACCTACTTCAGCGTGCTCTCGCTGGTGCCGATCCTGATGGTCGCGTTCGCGGTGGCCAGCTTCGTGCTGGCGCACGAGCCCGCCCTGCTCAACCAGTTGCAGGTCAACATCGCCAAGCAGGTGCCCGGTGCGCTCGGGCAGACGATCTCCACGACGATCAACGGGGCGATCGCGGCCCGCAGCACGGTCGGCATCATCGGATTGGTGGGCGCCCTGTACTCGGGCGTCGGCTGGATGACCAACCTGCGCGACGCGCTGACCGCCCAGTGGGGCATCGAAAAGCAGAAGCTGCCGATGATCCCGACACTGGTCAAGGATCTGCTCTCGCTGATCGGACTGGGCCTCGCGCTTGTTGTCTCCTTCGCCATCACGGCGGCCGGCACGGGCCTCGGCAAGACGCTGTTGCGTCTGGTCGGCTTGGCCGACACCGGCTGGGCGCGCACGCTGCTGGTGCTGCTGACCATCGTGCTGGCCGTCGCGGCGGACTTCCTGGTGTTCCTCTGGGTGATCTCGCGGCTGCCGAGGGAGCCGGTGAGCGCGCGCAGCGCTGTGCGTGGGGCATTGGCGGCGGCGATCGGTTTCGAGGTGCTCAAGCAGATCGCCACGATCTTGCTGAAATCCGCGACGAGCTCGCCGACCGCGACCGTGTTCGGGCCGGTGATCGGGCTGCTGGTGTTCGCCAACCTGGTCTCGAGATTCCTGCTCTACATCACCGCGTGGACGGCGACCGCGCGAGAGAACCAGCTGCGCCGCCCGGCCCCGGCCACCGCGCCGACGGTGATCCAGCCGGTCGTCGAGGTGCGCAGGGGAGTCGCGCCCGCGTTCGCGGCCTGCCTGTTCGCGGTGGGCACGCTGGTCGGGATCGCGCTGCCAAGGAGGCGTTGAGGTGTTGTTATTGGATGCGGCCGAAGATCTCGGTGGCCTCGGTCGCGTTGGCCACGTCGGCGGGGGACATGCCGTTCTTGCCGTTGGTTCGGGCGCCGGGCGGGGTGCCGGTGCCGACACGGCGAGGCGCGGGGCGCATCTGCTGGGACATCTCCGCGAATGCCTCGTCGACAGCGGCCCAACTGGCGGTGTCGCCGATCGTGCTGGGCCTTGGCTCGGGCTCGTCGGCGTTCGGGGGTCGCGGAGTCGGTTTGGCCTGCGCTGCTTCGGCGGCCTTCTTCTTCGCCGCGACCGCGGCCTTGGCCTGTAACGCGCGCTTCTTCTTGGCCAGCCGCCTGCGCAGCACCAGCACCAGGATCAACAGCATCGCCACGCCGGCAAGGGCCGTCAGCGGCTTGCCGACCGTGCCGAACGGCGAGATCGGATCGTCCGGGGTCTGCGCCGCGCGCATCAGGTTGGCCTCGCTGGCGGACTGGCCGGAGCCACTCTTGTCCTTTGTGGACACCGGAGTGGTCGCCTTGGCGGCCAACGGGTTCGAGTTGACGACCTGGCCGACCGGGGGCAGTTTGGCCGCGTCCAGCTGGAAGCCGTAGTCGAGCAGTTCGGTCGCGTTCTTGTACACGCCGGGCAGATTGCCGGAGTTGTGCATCATGATCAGCGCGACGCGGTGCCCGTTCCGCTCGGCCAAGTCGGCGTAGGTGTGCTGGGCGTCGCTGGTGAACCCCGTCTTTCCGCCGATCTCACCCGGATACGTTGGCGAGTAGTCGCCCATCAGCAGCGAGTTCTCGTTGGTGACCGACACCGCGGGCTGGCCGTTGGACGCGGGCAGCATGATCGTCTTGGTCTGCACCGCGGTGGAGATGATCTGGTTGGCCATGGCGGCGCGGAAGATCACCGCGAGGTCGTAGGCGGATGCGGACATGCCGGGTCCGTCAAGCCCGGAAGGCGTTGCCGCCCTGGTGTCCAGCGCGCCCAGCTGCTGGGCCAGCGCGTCCATCTTCTGCACGGCGGTGGGCAGGCCACCGAGTTGGGTGGCGAGCGCGTAGGCGACGTCGTTGCCGGATTTCATCAGCAGCGCGTCGATCAGGTCGGTGACGGCGTAGGCGGCGCCGGGCTTGATGCCGACCCGGGTGGCGGGCTGGTTGGCGTCGTCCTGGGTCGCGGTGACGGTGCTGCTCGGGCTGAGTTCCTTGGTCACCACCAGCGAGAGCAGCAGTTTGATCAGCGACGCGGGCCGCTCCCTCGCGTGCGGATCCTTGGCGGCGAGGACCGCGCCGGTGTCGAGATCCTCCAGCAGCCAGGAATCCGCGGTGATGTCGGCCGGTGCGGCAGGCGCACCCGGCGGCAGGATCACGCCGCAGCCGCCCAGCTGCGCCCCACCGACGGGAGTGGCCGGCACGGGCATCGGCGGGAGCGTGGCCTGACCGGGAGCGGGCTGTTCCGAGGTGTCCACCGGCGGGGGTGGCGTCACATGGTCGGGACAGGTCGACGACGACGGCGCCGTCACGTTGTCGGTCATGGTCGGGGTGGGCGGCTTCTTGGCGGCGTCGGCGATACCTGCCGTACCTGCCATCGCGGTAACCACCAGCGCACACAGCGTCAGGGCCAGTGCCGAGATCGGTCTCCGGGCGTAGGGGCGCACCAAGGCAGGTTAGTTGAACCCTGATTGAGACCTGACACCCGCCAGGACGGATACTGAGTCGGTGACACGCCCCGTGACCCCCGAACCGCAAACCGACCATACGGCATCGACTGCCGATACAGCCGGAACTACGCCGACCGGCGCAATGCGCGTTTCGCGGCCGATCGGGTGGTTCATGGTCGGCTTCGGGATCTGGTCGTGGGTGATCTGGCCGACGTTCGTGGTGAACGTCTCGGCCGACCCCAGGTCATGGGGTCCGACGGGCGGACCGACCGCGTTCTGGACCGTGCACCTCGTGATCGCGGTGATCTCGTTCATCTGCGGCACCGCGTTCGGTGTCATCGGCATTCGGGCGATGCTCGCATTCCGCCGCGCGGCCACGCAAAGTAGTTGATCAGACTTCGAAGATAAGCGCGGTGCCGGTGGCGTGCGCGACAAGTCGGCCAGCCGCGTCGCGCAACTCCGCCTGGCCCAGCGCGGTGCGCCTGCCCTTGCTCAACACCGTGCCCACCGCCCGCAGCGGGCCGGTGTCCGCGGTGATCGGGCGCAGGTACTTCACCGAGAGGTCAACGCTTGTCATGCTGGTGCCGGCCGGCAGCAGCGTCTGCACACAGGCCGCCGCAGCGGTGTCCAGCACCGTCGCGACCGCGCCGCCGTGCACGAAACCCATCGGGTTGTAGTGGTACTCGGCCGGCGTGAACGTCAACACGACCCGGCCCTCCTCTGCCTCGACGATCTCGAAACCGAGCGTCTTGGCCATCGGCGGAGGCGGCAGTTCGCCGTTGGCCAGTCCGCGCATCAGGTCGAGGCCGGAGCGGCCCTTCAGCGCGCCCGCCGAGATCATCGGGTCCGACCAGCTGTACTCGCGATTACGGTCCACGCCTCCACAATAGCCTGAGTTTGACGAACCTACTCAGACTATTGTGGACCAGCGTGACTCAGAAGCGCTTGAACAGCAGGGCGCGCTTGACCTCTTGGATCGCCTTGGTCACCTGGATGCCGCGCGGGCAGGCGTCCGTGCAGTTGAAGGTGGTGCGGCAACGCCACACGCCCTCGGAGTCGTTGAGGATGTCCAGCCGCTCCTCGGCGCCCTCGTCGCGGGAGTCGAAGATGAAGCGGTGCGCGTTCACGAACGACGCGGGGCCGAAATAGGTGCCCTCCGACCAGTACACCGGGCACGACGTGGTGCAGCAGGCGCACAGGATGCACTTGGTGGTGTCGTCGAAACGGGCCCTGTCGGCCTGGGACTGGATGCGTTCCCTTGTCGGCTCGTTGCCGTAGGTGATCAGGTACGGCTTGACCGCGCGGTAGGCCTCGAAGAAGGGCTCCATGTCCACGATCAGGTCCTTGAGCACCTTCAAACCCTTGATGGGTTCGATAGTGATCGTGGTGTGCTTGTTGCCCTTGGCGAGCAGGTCACGCACCAACACCTTGCAGGACAGGCGATTCACGCCGTTGATCCGCATCGCGTCCGACCCGCACACGCCGTGCGCGCAGGAACGGCGGAAGCTCAGCGTGCCGTCGATGTACCACTTCACGTAGTGCAGCAGGTTCAGCACGCGGTCGGTGGGCAGAGCGGGGACGTCGAAGGACTCCCACACCGGCTCGTCGCTGATCTCCGGGTTGAGCCGATGGATCTTCACCGTGACGGTGATGGCGCCCTCCGGCACGGGGGGCTGGTCGCCTCGGATGCCGGTCTGGGGTTCGGCGGTCGCGGTCATCAGTACTTCCGCTCCATCGGCTCGTAACGGGTCTGCACAACGGGCTTGTAGTCCAACCGGATGTCCGCGGTCAGGCCCTTGCCCACCTTGTACGCCATGGTGTGGCGCATGAAGTTCACGTCGTCGCGGGTCGGGTAGTCCTCGCGGGCGTGGCCGCCGCGGGACTCCTTGCGGGCGATGGCGCCGGTCACCAGGATCTCGGCCAGTTCGAGCAGGAAGCCCAGCTCGACGGCTTCCAGCAGGTCGGTGTTGAACCGCTTGCCCTTGTCGTGCACGGAGATGTGCGCGTAACGCTCCTTCAACGCCTGCACGTCGTGCAGGGCCTGCTTGAGCGTCTCCTCGGTGCGGTACACCGACGCGTTGTTGTCCATGGTGTTCTGCAACGCGGTGCGGATGTCCGCGACGCGCTCGTTGCCGTGCTCGGAGAGCAGGTTGGCCAACTGCTCGTTGACCACCTTGGTCGGGTCCTCGGGCAGTTCGACGTGTTCGTGGTTGCTCGCGTACTCGGCGGCGGCGATGCCGGCACGGCGGCCGAACACGTTGATGTCCAGCAGCGAGTTGGTGCCCAACCGGTTCGAGCCGTGCACCGAGACGCACGCGCACTCGCCCGCCGCGTACAGGCCGGGGATCACGTTCTCGTTGTCCCGCAACACTTCGCCGTGCACGTTGGTGGGGATGCCGCCCATCACGTAGTGGCAGGTCGGGAACACCGGCACCGGCTCGACGACCGGGTCGACGCCGAGGTAGGTGCGGGAGAACTCGGTGATGTCGGGCAGTTTGCTCTCCAGCACCTCGGCGCCGAGGTGCGTGACGTCGAGCAGTACGTAGTCCTTGTTCGGACCCGCGCCCCGGCCCTCGCGCACCTCGAGCACCATCGACCGGGCCACGATGTCGCGCGGGGCCAGGTCCTTGATGGTGGGCGCGTAGCGCTCCATGAAGCGTTCGCCCTCGGAGTTGCGCAGCATGCCGCCCTCGCCGCGGACCGCCTCGGAGATCAGGATGCCGAGGCCGGCGAGGCCGGTCGGGTGGAACTGGAAGAACTCCATGTCCTCAAGGGGCAGGCCCTTGCGGAAGATGATGCCGAGGCCGTCACCGGTGAGGGTGTGCGCGTTGGACGTGGTCTTGAAGATCTTGCCCGCGCCACCGGTGGCGAAGATGACCGCTTTCGCCTGGAACACGTGGATCTCGCCGGTGGCCAGCTCGTAGGCGACAACGCCGCTGGCGACCGGGCCGTTCTCGGTCTCGTTGAGGCACAGGTCGAGCACGTAGTACTCGTCGTAGAACTCGATGCCCTGCTTGACGCAGTTCTGGTAGAGGGTTTGCAGGATCATGTGACCGGTGCGGTCGGCCGCGTAGCAGGCCCTGCGCACCGCGGCCTTGCCGTGGTCGCGGGTGTGGCCGCCGAAGCGCCGCTGGTCGATCTTGCCTTCCGGGGTCCTGTTGAACGGCAGGCCCATCTTCTCAAGGTCGAGGACGGCGTCGATGGCCTCTTTGCACATGATCTCGGCGGCGTCCTGGTCGACCAGGTAGTCACCGCCCTTGATCGTGTCGAAGTTGTGCCACTCCCAGTTGTCCTCTTCGACGTTGGCCAGGGCCGCGCACATGCCGCCCTGCGCGGCGCCCGTGTGCGAACGGGTCGGGTACAGCTTGGTGAGCACCGCGGTCCTAGCCCTGGGGCCCGACTCGATCGCGGCCCGCATCCCGGCGCCGCCCGCCCCGACGATGACCACGTCGTACTTGTGGAACTGCATTGACGCGTCTTCTTTCAGTTCGTGGCGATGTTCGGGTCGAAGGTGAAGATCACGAACGTGCCCAGCGCGATGATCAGCACCATGGACACGTAGAGCAGGATCTTCAGCCAGAACCGGGTGGTGTCCTTGGTCGCGTAGTCGTTGATGACCGTGCGCAGGCCGTTGGTGCCGTGGATCTCGGCCAGCCAGAGCATGGACAGGTCCCAGAACTGCCAGAACGGCGACGACCAGCGACCGGCCACGAACGCGAAGTTGATCCGCTGCACGCCGCCGTCCAGCACGTTCATGATCAGCAGGTGGCCGAGCACCAACACGATCAGCAGCAGGCCGGAGATGCGCATGAACAGCCAGCTGTAGAGCTCGAAGTTGCTCCGCCGGGCCGAGGGACGGCGCCGCGAGCGTGGGGGCGCGATGGTCGGGGAGTTCTGCACGGTGGTCATCAGTTACCGCTCCCGAACAGCTTCTCGACGTTGTACTGGAGCATGAAGTAGGCGCTCGGGATCATCACAACGACCCAGATCACGATGATCGTCCAGAGCATCACCCGCTGCACCTTCGGGCCTTTGGACCAGAAGTCGACCAGCATGACGCGCAGGCCGTTGAGGGCGTGGTAGAGCACGGCGCCGACCAGGCCCAGCTCCATCAGGTTGACCAGCGGGTTCTTGTAGAGGCTGATCACCCGGTCGTAGGCGTTCGGCGAAACCCGGACCAGCGCGGTGTCCAGGACGTGCGCGAACAGGAAGAAGAAGGTCAGCACCCCGGTGATCCGGTGCGCCACCCACGACCACATGCCGAGGTCGCCGCGGTAGAGCTTGCCGCCCCGCGCCCTCGAGCCGACGCGCTCGCCGGAGTCGGCGGCCGGAGGTGGCGATGGCGCGGTGCTTGCCGTGCTGGACATCGGCGAACGGCCTCCAACATCGCTGGTGCTCAGTCGTTGAGCAAAGGGCGCGCGGCCCGAACAGCGGGGATCCGCATGACAGGGGCGCGACTGGGGACGTTCGGATGCTAATCCCCGCGCGACGCATCGGCCCAAGCGGCGGCGCCCGCTGTGATCGATGGAACACCGGGTGTCCCGATCGGGCGACAGTCCGCTATCCATTACTTGACCAGCGGAAATAGACCAATCCATTGTGGTCCGATGCGGCGCACGCCACAGCCGGTACCCGCGGCGGCAAGCGCTGTGCCCGGTCGGGTGAGCAGGCCCGCGCCCGACTGCCGCCGGAACGGCGCCGATCCCGCCTAGTGACCACCGTGTTTCGGCATTTGGGCTGGTGATGACCGTGAGGTCAGCGATCGTCACCCGTCTCGGGCACGATTCGGTCACGTGGGGCTACGACGTTGTGGCGAACCTCTCGACGGGCGGTACGGTCTCGCGAATGACTCCGGTGTCGACCGGTGTCCGCGAAGCAGTGGTGACCGCGTGGGTAACCGCGGTGGTGTTCAGTGGGAGAGGAGACAGCCTTGCGCCGAGTGCGAGGGATGACCGTCGTCGCCGGCCTGGTGGCGCTCGGGTTGGTACTCGTCGGATGCGGCTCGAAGCCGAGTTCCTCGGGTAGCGGTTCGAGCACATCGAGCAGTGGCAGTGGCGGTACGAGCAGCTTCAACGCGTGCATGGTCACCGACACCGGTGGCATCGACGACCGCTCGTTCAACGCGTCCGCGTGGGCAGGCATGCAG
>DASYBO010000266.1:0-9117 GCA_036500685.1 Pseudonocardiaceae bacterium
AAGAACTCCCTGGTGTCCAACGCTTCCGCACCGCTGCGCCGGATCACGTCGGTGACCAGGCCGGTGGTTTCCGACACGTGCGGCGAGCACACCACGTAGGCCACCACACCGCCCGGCCGGACCAGGCGCAGCGCCGAGAGCAGCAGTTCACGTTGCAGCTTGGCCAGTTCCGGCACGTCGGTCGGCTGCCGCCGCCACCGGGCCTCCGGCCGCCGCCGCAGCGCGCCCAGTCCGGTGCACGGTGCGTCGACCAACACCCGGTCGTAGCCGCCGTGCTTGAGGTCGGGGTCGCGGCCGTCGTCGACGTGCACGGTGACCGGCAGTTCCAGGGTGGCAGCGCGGACCAGTTCGGCCCGGTGCGGTGCGCGTTCCACCGCGTCCAGCGACCCGCCGTTGAACTTCACCAGCGCACCCAGCAGCGCGGCCTTGCCGCCCGGCCCGGCACAGAGGTCCAGCCAGTGCTCGTCGGAACCTTCCAACGGCGCGCGCGAGAGTGCCAGCGCGCACAGTTGACTGCCCTCGTCCTGCACGTTGGCCAGGTGCTCGCGCACCGGGTCGAGGTCGGCCGGGTCACCGGCGCCCGGTTCGAGGTGCACGCCATAGGGCGAGTAGGGGGCGACCTCGCCGCCGGTCATCGCGGCCAGTTCCTCCGCGCTCACCTCGCCCGGCCGGGCCAGCAGGTGCACCACCGGCCGCTCGTCGTCGGCGGCCAACGCGGCCGCGAGCTCGTCGCCGGTGTCGCGCAGGGCGACCGCGAACGCCTGCGCGATCCACTTGGGATGCGCGGTGGCGAACGCGACATGCCCGACCGGATCGGCGGTGGCGTCCGGGGCGAGCTTGCTCACCCAGGTCGCTTCGTCGCATTCGGACACCTTGCGCAGCACCGCGTTGACGAACCCGGCGACCGGCGAGCCGTCCGTCCCGCGGACCAGGTCGACGGTAGCCGCGACCGCGGCGTGCGCCGGAATCCTGGTGCGCAGCAACTGATACGCGCCCAGCCGCAGCGCGTCGAGCGCCGGACCATCCACAGTGGACAGCGGTCGCTCCGAGCAGGCGGCAAGCACGTCGTCCAGCAGGCCCATCGTGCGGCAGGCGCCGTAGGCGAGTTCGGTGGCCAGCGCCGCGTCGCGGCCGATGATCCTGCGCTGCCGCAACAGACCGGGCAGCACCAGGTTGGCGTAGGCGTCGCGCTCGCGCACCGCGCGCAGTGTGTCCAGCGCGGCCTGACGAGCGGGGTCCTCGACCGGGGGCCGACGCGGACCGACTCTGCGGCCCGGCGGATGCGGCGTCCTCGGTCGGGACGGACGCCGCCGTGGTGTGGTCACCTTCTGCTCCTCATACTCGCAGGCCCCGCGTTCACAACGGCCACACCCCGAACTTGCCAACCCGCCGTCACGACAGCCGCTCCCCTGGTTCGATTCGGGTGCCCCGCGCCCAGTCCGTGGCCGGTATCCGCTTCTTGCCGGCGGCCTGCACCGCGCCCAACGCCACCGGCGCCGTCGCGGTGCCCACCAGGACCCGCTTGCGCTGCACCGACAACTCCCCCGCCGGCAGCGGCTCAGCGTCGGTCACCAAGCTGACCGGGCCGAGCTTGATCCGGTCCTCCCGGAACACCGCCCAGCCACCGGGCTCCGGCGTGACCGCGCGCAGCGCGCGATCCACCGCGAGCGCGGGCGCGGTGAAGTCGACGTGCGCGTCCTCCACGGTCACCTTCGGGGCGTAGCTCACGGCGTCGGCGGGCTGTTCCTTGGCGCGCAGTCCGTCCGCCGCGATGCCGTCCACCGTATCGACCAGCAGTTGGGCGCCGACAACGGCCAGCCTGCTCAGCAGTTCACCCGCGGTCTCGGTCGCGCCGACCGCGACGGTCACCATGCCGAACGTCGGTCCGGCGTCGAGCTCCTTGACGATCTGGAAGGTGGTCGCACCGGTGATCTCGTCACCGTGCTTGATCGCCGCCTGCACGGGCGCGGCCCCGCGCCAGGCCGGCAGCAGCGAGAAGTGCAGGTTCACCCAACCGTGTTTGGGGATGGCCAGCGCCGAGCTGGGCAGCAGTGCGCCGTAAGCCACCACCGGGCAACAGTCCGGGGCGATTTCGGTCAGTCGGGCCAGGAAGTCCGGATCGCCCGCCTTGCGCGGGGTGAGCACCTCGATGCCGTACTCGTCGGCCAGCACGCCCACCGGCGAGCGGTGCACCGCCTTGCCCCGGCCTGCCGGCGCGTCCGGCCTCGTCACCACCGCGACCACCTCGTGGTCGGGCGAATCAACCAATGCGCGCAGCGACGGCACAGCCGCGTCCGGCGTGCCGGCGAAAACAAGCCTCATCTCAGTTGGCCCGCCCAAACAGTGCGTGCGGACTCTGTTTCATGACCGGAACACCGCCGTCGAACCACTCGGCCTGCCGGATCTCCTTGAGCGCCTGCTTACGCGTTGCCGCGTCCAACCGGTCGAGGAACAGCACACCGTCCAGGTGGTCGGTCTCGTGCTGGATGCAGCGCGCCAGCTTCTCGGTACCCTCCACCGTGATCGGCTCGCCGTGCATGTTCCAGCCGGTCGCCACCACGTGCTCGTGCCGGTTGCAGTCCCAGGCAAGGCCCGGAATGGACAGACAGCCCTCCGGCCCGAGCTGGTAGCCGTCGCCGACCACGTTCCAGGTCGGGTTGACCAGGTGGCCGTGCTGGTCGTCGCCGACGTGGTAGGTGAACACACGCAGGCCGACGCCGATCTGCGGCGCGGCAAGGCCTGCTCCGGCCTGCTCCGCCATGCTGTCGAACAGATCCTTGACCAGGACCCGAAGTTCCTTGTCGAAATCGACGACCTCCGCAGCGCTGGTGCGCAGCACCGGATCGCCGAAGAGCCGGATCGGCTGCACCGTCACGCTAGAGAACTCCTTCGACAAGGTGGAACAGTCATCCAACCTAGTCTAGGCGAGTCACCAAACGACGATCAGTGCTCAGGCAGCATGCTCAGAGATCGGCGTCCGTGCCGAGCAGCACGGCCAGCGCGAGGGCGACCGCGAAGTTGCCGACGAACTTGCCCGCGGTGAGCAACGCGTTGCCGACGGCCGGTGCGACGGGCGCCTGGTCGCGCGCGGGACCGGCGGTGAACGAGTGGTAAGCGATCGTGGTCATGATGTCCTCCATTGCGGTGTGACACCAGAATCGCCGCTCAGGACCCGTCCGCGCGTCGCCCGCAGGTCTCGTTCTCGCCTCCGACCTGGGCATACTTAGGACGTACCCGGGTCATCCTCAAGGCGTAGCCGACCCTGAGACGGCTACCCCTAGACGAGTTCGAGCGGGTCGAGCTGGACCCGCACCGGGTCGGTCTCCTTCCGGGCCGTACGCAGCTTGACCGCGTCGAACAGCGCGGCGGCCATGGCCCCGCCCTGGTCTCGGGGTGCCCTGATCAGGGCCCGCTCCCGCTCCTGCGGCTGCTGACCAGGCTGCTGGCTGTGCGGCGGCGCCTCGATCGGCACCGGCCCGAGGATCTCCGCGCCGTCGGGCAGCCGCAGCGAGTCGAGCAGATCACCCAGCGCCTTCGGGTTCGCGTCCACGGCGGCCATCCGCATCGCCGGCGGGAAGCCCAGCTCGGCTCGGCTGGCCAACTCGCCCGCCGCGTGCCAGACCGGATCCCAGCGCACCAGCGCCTGCACCCCGACCAGCGTCGAGTCCGCGATCACCACCACCCGGCCGCCCTGCGGCGCAGGCCGGACCAGCGCGGCAGCGGTCATCCACCGGCGCAGCGCCTCCTCGCCGGAACGCAGCTCGGCGCGGCCCAGCATCGCCCAGCCGTCCAGCAGCAGCGCGGCGCCGTACCCGCCATCGGCGACCGGCTCCGCCCCCGGCGTGGCCACCACCAGTGCTGGCGCGGCCGGCACGGTCGCCAGCACGCCGCTCGCCGCCTTGTCCGCGTCGCTCGCGCGGCGCCCGCCGGAGGTACGCACCGCGGTCCCGGGAAACGCCCGGCCCAGCTCCTCGGCGGTCCGCTTCGCCCCGATCACCACCGCGCGCAGCCGCCGCGACCCGCAGGCCGAGCAACGGAACGCCGCCTCGGTCTGGCCACACCACCGGCACGCGGCCGGCCGCGCCTCCTGCCACGCCTGCCCGCCCGGCAAGGCCAGCGGACCGGCGCAGTGCCGACACCGCGCGGGCGCGCGACACTGCGCGCAGGCCAGCGCCGGGATGTAGCCGCGCCGAGGCACCTGGATCAGCACCGGCGCCCCGTCTTTGAGGGCCGCGCGGGCCGCATCGAAGGCCATGGACGGCAACCGTGCCGCACGGGCGGCGGCATCGCGCGCCAACTGCTCGTCGGTCTCCCCCACCGCGGTCACCCTCGGCGCGGTCGCGCGCACGGTCGAGCGGTCCGCGACGACATCGTGCGCCCATCCGCTGCGCACCAACAACTGCGCCTCCGCCGTGCGTGCGAACCCGCCCACCAGCAGCGCCGCTCCGCTCAGATGGGCCCGCTGCACCAGCACGTCGCGCACGTGCGGGTATGGCGCCCTCGGCTCGGCGTGCAGATCGTCGCCGTCGTCCCACACCACGAACAGGCCAGGATCGGCGACCGGCGCGAACATCGCCGCCCTGGTCCCGATGACCACCCGCACGGTGCCGCGATGCACCCGCAGCCAGCGCCGGTACCGTTCGGCCGGCCCCACATCGGCCGACAGCGCGACAACGCCGGTCTCCCCCACCAGCGCGAGACACGCGGCATGCAACCGGTCGACATCACGATGATCCGGCACCACCAGCAGCGCCCCGCGCCCGGTCGACGCGACCGTGGCGGCGGCCTCGGCCAGTCGCGCGGGCCAGTCCTCCATCGGCAACGCCTGCCACACCGCGCGCGCCCTCGGCCGAGCCTCGCGGATCGCGTCCAGGAAACCAGGGCCGCGCGGATACCGCTGCCAGCCCGAGACATCCGGCGCGTCGGGCACCGGCGCCGGTTCGCCCGGTGGCTCCGCCTCGGTCTTGGCGTGCCGCGGCGGAATCGCCAGCCGCAGCACGTCGATCAGCATGCCCGCGTACCGGTCCGCGACCGCGCGCGCCAGTTCGGCCAGTTGTGGCGAGAGCACCGGTTCCGGCGAGGTCACCCGTTCCAGATAGGCCAACGTGCCCTGGTGCTCGGACTCCGCCACCCGCGCCAGCACGAACCCGTCCACGAGCTGCCCGGCGAATCGCACCCGCACCCGGCACCCCGGCACCGCGCTCGCGTCCAGGTCCGCGGAAACCCGGTAGTCGAAGGGCCGATCGAGGTGCGCGAGCGGCACGTCGACGCAGACGCGCGCCACCGACAGGGCCGCGGCAGGCTGCCGCTCCCCGCGACGTGGCGCGTTCCTGCTGGTCATGCGGCCAGGTTTACCAGAACCCACCGACACGCCCAGCGCGCGGATAGGGTCGTCGGCATGGATCTTCTTCGCCGTGCGGTCGGCGCGATCGTCGGTTCCGCGGTTGGCGACGCACTCGGTGCCCCGTTCGAGTTCGGCCCAGCAGGCCGGTTCTCCCAATCGGGTACGGCAGGCGAGATGTCCGGCGGCGGCGGGTGGGATCCGGGCGAGGCCACCGACGACACCCAGATGGCCGTGCACGTCGCCCAGTCCCTGCTCGACCACAACGGACTCGACCTCGCCGATATCTTCGCCCGCTTCCAGCGCTGGGCCACCGACGATCCCAAGGACATCGGGATCCAGACCCACGACGTGCTCACCAACGGCGAGCCGTGGGACCGGGCCGCGACCGTCCACTTCGAACACACCATGCGCGCCGCCGGCAACGGTTCGCTGATGCGTGCGGCACCGTCCGCGGTGTACTTCGCCGATCAGGGCCGGGCAGGGACGATGGACGCGGCCCGGCGCATCGCCGCGCTCACCCACGGCGACCCAGCGGCCTGGGAGGGCACCGCGATCTTCCATGAGCTGATCCGCGTCGCGCTAGCCTCGGGCGACCCGCTCGATGCGATCGGCGACACCCTGGCCGAAGTGGATTCAACCCAACGCGAACGCTATGCGGTCGTGCTCGCCCCGGACTGGCATCCGGAGCAGGCAACGGAATTCAACGGCGCGGTCTGGCCGTGCCTCGGCACGGCGGTGTGGGCGTTGCGCACCACAACGAGCTTCCCTGACGCGCTGCGTGCCGCGATCGATCTCGGCGGCGACACCGACACGGTCGGCGCGGTCACCGGCGGTCTGGCCGGCGCGGTCTACGGCGACACCGCGATCCCGGCCAACTGGACCGACCCACTGCACGTCCCGCTCCCCGGCACCGACCACACCCTCCGCAACGCCGATCTGGTCGAGTTGGCACGCGGTCTACTTCGGACAAACGAGTAGGACTCAGAACTCGAACCCGCCCGGCCGATCGTTGCGGTCAGCCAACAGTCCGGCCAGAGTGGAGATGGCGATCTCCGGTGGCGTCCGCGAACCGATGTTCAACCCGACCGGCCGGTGCACCCGCGCGACCTCCGCGTCGGCGACACCGAGTTCGCGCAGCATCTCGATGTGCGGGCCGGGATGCCTCGGGTTGCCGAGCACGCCGATCCAACGGGCGCCGGTCGAGAGCGCGTCGCGCAGCAGCAGCCCGAGTTCGGGGCGGTGATGGTCGGTGGCGAGCAGGTCGACCGAACCGTCCAGCTCGGGCACGGCTTTGAGGAATTCCGCATCACGGAACGGGAAGTCGGCGCGGCGGTCAGCGTCCGGTTCGACCAGGATCGGGCGGAAACCCAGATCCTGTCCATATTGCAGCAGATAACGCGCGACCGGCGATGCGAAGACCGCGACCAGCGTCTTCGCCGCGGCCGGTGGCGGGACCGCGCCGTGCGCGACGGCACAGCTCGGATCCTCGATGTGGGTGGCGGGGCCGTTCTCGGTCATGTGACCGAGTCTGCCAGGCCCCGCCCTCACCACAACAGTGTCGTGCCAGCCCTGCGGGTCAGACGGCCGCCTTGAGCGCGGCGGCGCGGTCGGTGCGCTCCCAGGGCAGGTCCACGTCGGTGCGACCGAAGTGGCCGTAGGCCGCGGTCGGCGCGTAGATCGGCCGCAGCAGGTCCAGGTCGCGGATGATGGCGGCCGGACGCAGGTCGAACACCTCGGAGATGGCGGCCTGGATCTTGGTCGGGTCCACCGTCTCGGTGCCGAAGGTCTCCACGAACAGGCCCACCGGCGCGGACTTGCCGATCGCGTAGGCGACCTGCACCTCGATCCGGGTGGCCAGACCGGCGGCGACCGCGTTCTTGGCGACCCAGCGCATCGCGTAGGCGGCCGAGCGGTCCACCTTCGACGGGTCCTTGCCGGAGAACGCGCCACCACCGTGGCGGGCCATGCCGCCGTAGGTGTCGACGATGATCTTGCGGCCGGTCAGGCCTGCGTCGCCCATGGGGCCACCGATGACGAAGCGGCCGGTCGGGTTGACCAGCAGCTGCACCCCGGCGGTGTCCAGCTTGAGCTCGCTGAGCTCGGGCGTCACCACGTGCTCGAGGACGTCGACGCCGAGCATGCGCTCGAGGTCGATGCCGTCGGCGTGCTGAGTGGACACCACGACGGTGTCAAGGCGGACCGGCTGGTCACCCGCGTACTCGATGGTCACCTGGGTCTTGCCGTCCGGCCGCAGGTAGGGCAGCACGCCCTGCTTGCGCACCTCGGTGAGGCGACGGGAGAGCCGGTGCGCCAGCGCGATCGGCAGCGGCATCAGTTCTGGCGTGTCCGAGCACGCGTAGCCGAACATCAGGCCCTGGTCGCCCGCGCCCTGGCGGTCGATCTCGTCCTCACTGGACTCCACCCGCGACTCGTGCGCGGTGTCCACGCCCTGCGCGATGTCCGGGGACTGGGAACCGAGCGCCACGTTCACGCCGCAGGAGTGCCCGTCGAAGCCCTTCGCGGAAGAGTCGTAACCGATGTCGAGGATCTTCTCCCGGACGATCGTGGGAATGTCCGCGTACGCCTCGGTGGTCACCTCGCCCGCAACGTGCACCTGGCCGGTGGTGATCAACGTCTCTACGGCAACCCTGCTGCGTGGGTCCTTGGCAAGCAATGCGTCGAGGATCGAATCGCTGATCGCGTCGCAGATCTTGTCAGGGTGCCCCTCGGTCACCGATTCACTTGTGAAAAGCCTGCGGCTGGACTCGCTCACTACACACCCCATATCAACTCGTGGTTATCCGACAACACACCACCACTTCGAACCCACAGCACCACCAGGGTATCCGGCGCGGGTCGAAAGCCGGTCAACGGCTAGTCGCAACCACCACGTTGTCCCACAGTGTGGCCGCAAGGGCGGATTTGGAACCCAGCGGGACAGTGGTCTCCGATCCGTCCGAGGAAAGCAGCCAGCCGGCATTGTTCTCCACCTCGAACGCCATCCCGTCACCAACCGCGTTGACGACCAGAAGGTCGACACCTTTGCTGCGGAGTTTGGCTCGCGCGTGGTCGAGAACATCCGCGCGGGAATCGCCGGTCTCGGCCGCGAAACCCACGATGAACTGTCCCGGTTTCCGGTTCGCGACCAGTTCGCGCAGGATGTCGGCATTGCGCGTCAGTTCGACCGGATCCGGATCATGGTCGGTCTTCTTGATCTTGTACTCGGCCCGGTGCGTCGGCCGGAAGTCGGCGACGGCCGCGGCCATCACCACCACGTCGGCCTCGGCCGCGACCTTGTGCATCGCGGTACGCAACTCCTCGGCGCTGCCCGCGTGCACGAGTTCGACGCCGGCCGGGTCGGGCAGGGTCTGGGTGTGCGCGGCCACCAGCGTGACCTGCGCGCCTCGCGCGGCCGCCACCCTGGCCAGGGCGTAACCCTGCTTGCCGGAGGAGCGGTTACCCAGGTAGCGGACCGGGTCGAGGGCCTCGCGGGTACCGCCGGCGGAGATGGCCACCCGCAGTCCGGCCATGTCGTGGCGCAGCGCGTCCGGTACGGCCAGCAGCAGCCGGGCCAGGTCGACGATCTCGGCCGGGTCGGCCAGCCGACCCTTTCCGGTATCCGGGCCGGTCAGCCTGCCGCTGGCGGGCTCGGGCACGATCGCGCCACGGGAGCGCAGCAGCGCCACGTTGTCCTGTGTCGCCGGGTGCTCCCACATCTCGGTGTGCATGGCCGGGAAGAACGCGACCGGCGCCCTCGTGGTCAGCAGGGTCGC
>DASYBO010000267.1:0-3384 GCA_036500685.1 Pseudonocardiaceae bacterium
GCTCGGTCGCCGAGCAGCCCGGCAAATACACCCGGATGGGCGCCGCGATCATCGGCGTCACCGAAGAGACGACGACCGGCGTGCACCGCCTCTACGAGTTCGAGCGCGCGGGCACCTTGCTGTTCCCGGCGATCAATGTCAACGACTCCGTGACGAAGTCGAAGTTCGACAACCGCTACGGCATCCGGCACTCGCTCATCGACGGCATCAACCGCGGCACGGACGTGCTGATCGGCGGCAAGGTCGCGGTCGTGTGCGGCTACGGCGACGTCGGCAAGGGCGCGGCCGAGTCGCTGCGTGGCCAGGGCGCGCGGGTCGTGATCACCGAGATCGACCCGATCTGCGCGCTGCAGGCGGCGATGGACGGCTACCACGTGCGCACGCTGGAGTCGATGCTGCCCGAGGCGGACATCGTGATCACGACGACCGGCAACAAGGACGTCGTGACGGCGGACCACATGGCCCGGATGAAGCACCAGGCGATCCTGGGCAACATCGGCCACTTCGACAACGAGCTGGACATGGCCGGCCTGGCCCGCACCCCCGGCATCCGCCGGATCAACATCAAGCCGCAGGTCGACGAGTGGGTGTTCCCGGACGGTCACTCGATCATCGTGCTGTCCGAGGGCCGGCTGCTGAACCTGGGCAACGCAACCGGGCACCCGTCCTTCGTGATGTCCAACAGCTTCGCCAACCAGGTGATCGCGCAGGTCGAGCTGTTCACCAAGCGCGAGGAGTACGACCGCGAGGTCTACCGGCTGTCGAAGAAGCTGGACGAGAAGGTGGCCCGCCTGCACCTTGCCGCGCTCGGCGCCGAGCTGACCAAGCTCACCAAGGAGCAGGCCGAGTACATCGACGTCGACGTGGAAGGCCCCTACAAGCCGGAGCACTACCGGTACTAGCCTGGTAACGAACCGGTAACACCCCACCCGTTAGCTCAACGGGTTGGGATCACTGGGTGACATGGATCACATAACGGTGCGGTAAAGCCGACCGTGCGTAAGTATCGGTCCCCGGAAGAGTGACCCGGGCGCGGTTGGGTCCACCACACGGAGGTATGGACAGTGAGTTCGGCTACTTTCGGTAGCTTAGGTGGCGGTATGGCCGAGCGGCCCATTTCGGTCGGCGAGCTGCTCCGTCGCGAAGGCCACCAAGGCGAAGCACATGACTCGCAGGCCAGGCGTGCCCTCGGTGGGGTGGCCGTCGGTGCCGTACTCGCCTTCGGCGCGGTGGTCGGCGGTCTCGTCCTGCACAACGCAGGCGCGGACCCCAGCAACCTGCCGGTCGCCGGCGGTGGCACCGCGGGCGGTGCGGGCTTCAACGGCTCGGTCCCGGTCGCGTCGGCCGGCACCATCGGCAGCAACGCACCCAAGGTGCAGCCTGCCGCCAGCACGACAACCACGAACCCCGCCACCAACCAGCGCGGCACCACCTCGCCGAGCAGTGCCGGCAACGCGCTGGGCGGTGGTGCGGCCGGCAACACGGTCGCCCCCACCACGGACCCGAGCTTCCCGAGCTCGAGCGGCACGCTGCCGACCTCGACGGGTTCGACCTCGACCGGTGCCTCGACGCCGAGCGGTGGCAGCACCTCGACCGGCTCGACCACCACCGGGCACGGCACGACCAACCCGGGTACCAGCTCCAGCAACCCCGGCACCGGCACCGGCAGCGGCACCACCCAGCCGCCGACCTCGACCGGCTCCAACGGTGGCGGCAGCTCCAGCGGTGGCGGCAGCGGCAGTGGTGGCGGCCTGCTCGGTGGCCTCGGCAACACGCTGGGCAACACGCTCGGCAGCGTCACCCAGCCGGTCTTCAACTGGTTCGGCGGAAACTAAATCCGTTCGGCTCGTCTTCCGGCCGAGAACTGATCCGCGAGGCTCAGTTCTCGGCCGGACGTGTATGGCGGCAAGATGTGCGCCCATGGGCCGACTCGTGGTTGTCGAAGGTCTCGACGGTGCCGGCAAACGCACCCTCACCGACGCGCTGACCGGCGCACTGCACGCCAAGGGCGCCACCGTCGGCCGATTGGCCTTCCCCCGCTACGAGGCCGACGTCCACGCCCAACTCGTCCGGGACGCCCTCCATGGCGGACTTGGCGACCTCGCCGACTCCGTGCACGGCATGGCCGTCCTCTACGCGCTGGACCGGCTCGGCGCCCGCGAGCAGATCCTCGCCGACCTCGCCGAACACGACGTCCTCCTCCTCGACCGCTACATCGCCTCCAACGCCGCCTACGGTGCGGCGCGGTTGCGCCAGGACGCGGACGGCGAGTTCGTGCGCTGGGTCGCCGACCTGGAGCTGGGCCGGTTCGCGCTGCCCGTGCCCGACCTGCACCTGCTGCTGCGCGTGCCGGTCGCCGTCGCCGCCGACCGCGCCGCGCGCCGCGAGGCCGCCGACCCCGGCCGTCAGCGGGACCGCTTCGAGTCCGACAGCGACCTCCAGGTCCGCTGCGGCCTGGTCTACGACCAGCTCGCCGAGGCCGGTTGGCTGGCCCCGTGGCAGCTGCTCGACGGCACGGATGGCACCGACGCCGACCAACTAGCCGTTCGGCTGCTCGAACTACCCGCACGGACTCCGTAACGTCGAACGTGGCAAAAGCGGTCAAGCAGCAGATGGTCGTGTTCGGCCGAAGAGGTGGTGCGAGGTGAGCGAAAACGTGCTCGGGCAGGCCGAGCGTGCCGGAGATCACCGGGTCCCGCACGCGCGGGGCGCGGCTGGTGGGACGATGTGGGGCATGAAGGCACGCGTGCTGGTCGTGGACGACGACCCAGCCTTGGCGGAGATGTTGACGATCGTCCTGCGAGGCGAGGGTTTCGACACGGCGGTGGTCGCCGACGGTTCACGGGCGATGCCCGCGTTGCGGGAGTTCAAACCCGACCTGGTCCTGCTCGACCTGATGCTGCCCGGAATGAACGGCATCGACGTCTGCAAGGCCATCCGCGCCGAGTCCGGGGTCCCGGTCGTCATGCTCACCGCCAAGACCGACACCGTCGACATCGTGCTGGGCCTCGAGTCCGGCGCCGATGACTACGTGGTCAAACCGTTCAAGCCCAAAGAGTTGGTCGCCAGGATCCGGGCCCGGCTGCGGCGCACCGAGGCGGAGCCGGCCGAGTCGCTGACCATCGGCGACCTGTCCATCGACGTCCCCGGTCACGAGGTCCTCCGCGAGGGCGTCGCCATCCAGCTCACCCCGCTCGAGTTCGACCTGCTCGTGGCACTCGCGCGCAAACCGCGTCAGGTGTTCACCCGCGAGGTGCTGCTCGAACAGGTCTGGGGCTACCGGCACGCGGCCGACACCCGCCTGGTCAACGTGCACGTGCAGCGGCTGCGGTCCAAGGTCGAGCGCGACCCTGAACACCCGGAAGTGGTGCTGACCGTGCGCGG
>DASYBO010000268.1:0-5940 GCA_036500685.1 Pseudonocardiaceae bacterium
ACCGGTGCGGGTTCGCCACGTCGCAGGAGGACTACGAGCGCGAGGTCACCCAGCTGTTCGCCGCGCTCGACGAGTTGGAGCAGCGGCTGTCCACCCGCCGGTACCTGTTCGGCGATGCGCTCACCGACTCGGACATCCGGCTGTGGGTGACGTTGGTGCGGTTCGACGCCGTCTACGCCACCCACTTCAAGGCCAACCTGCGCCGGATCGTGGACTACCCGAACCTGTGGGGCTTCACTCGGGATCTGTACCAGCGCGAGGAGTTCAGCCAGACCACGGACTTCGACCACATCAAGCGGCACTACTTCCTGACCCACACCTGGATCAACCCGTCCAAGCTCGTGCCGCTGGGGCCGGAACTCGATTGGTCGGCGCCAGCCGACCGCGAGCGTCTCGCCAACTCCTGAATCAGCGACGCGTGGTTCCCTCCTGCTGAGGGGGAACCCCGCGTCGGCGGCTGATCAGAAGCCGATGGTCTCGCGCACCAGGACCAGCGTGTCGCGCGCCGGGAAGACTTCCCGCTCGATGATCAAGATCTTGCCCAGCACACTGGGCTGCCCGTAGACCTGCATGCAGCGCTCGTTCTCCTTGGGATAGGAGTAGGTGCGGATGCGCCGCAGCGCGGTTTCCAGGTCCGGCACGACCTTCTGCGCGCCGACTACCCATACCGCCTGCCCGGCCCCGTAGGCGTACGGGCCGAGCTGGCTGCCACTGGCCGAGGCCGCGAGCAGCTCGCCCTGCTCGGTGACGGCGTGCAGGCTGCCGACGATGACGTCCGCGGTCATGCTGCGCAACCGAACCTGGTCGCGATCGGCGTCCAGCCCCTCATCGCGCAGCTGGGCGCGAATCGACGCGAACGCGCCCGATTCGTCGACGTCCTCGATGAGGCCGGAGAGCCGCAGCGTCTCACTGGACGCCGTGAACACGGCCTTGTCCTTGGGCAGCAGGTCGTTCACCAATTTCCGGGCATCCGCAACGGAGTCGGCGATCTCCACCGCCACGCCGTTGCCGCGCGCCGCCTCGGCAGCCCGCTCGATCGCATCGGCGGCGGCAGGCGCGGCGAACCGCTCGTCCGGCGTGGGTTGCGTGCTCACTCGGTCCCTCCAGTCCTCGACAGCTTCAACGGCACTTCTTCCAAGCCATGGAACAGCACACTGTTGCGCCACCTCAGCGCGCTCGGTTCGACGGCCAGCGCCAGGTCGGGGAAACGCGCCAGCAGCCGGCCGATCGCGATCTGTCCCTCCAGCCGGGCCAGCGGCGCCCCGACGCAGTGGTGAATGCCGTGCCCGAACGCGAGGTGGCTGGCGGACTTGCGACGCACGTCGAAGCTGTCGGGATGGTCGAAGACCTCGGGGTCGCGATTGGCCCCACCCAACAGCACCTCGACGAACTCGCCCGCGGGGATCTCGACGTCACCGACCACCACTGGCTCGGTGGTGAAGCGCAACGTGGTCATGCCGGCCGGGCCGGCATACCTGAGCACCTCTTCGACCACAGCGGGCAGCAGGGCCGGGTCGGCGCGCAGCGCGGCAAGCTGGTCCGGATTGCACAGCAGGCCGGCGACCGCGTTGCCGATCAGGTGCGCGGTCGTCTCGAAGCCCGCCGTCAGCATCAGAAAGGACATCGACACCAGCTCGATCTCGCTGAGCCGATCGCCCTCGTCACTGGCCCGAATCAACGCGGAGAGCAGGTCGTCGTCCTGGCTGGATCGCTTGCTCACGACCAACTCGTTCAGGTAAGCGGCCATGTCCTCGGACGCCCGGCCGATCGCGTCCGGACTGGCGCCGAACGCGATGCCGTTGAACAGCCCCCGGAACCGCTCGCGGTCTGCCGCCGGCACACCGAACAGCTCGCAAATCACCGTCACCGGCAACGGGAAGGCGAAGGCACCGAGCAGGTCCACATGATCCTGCCCGGCCATGTTGTCGAGCAACCCGTCGGTTACCTGCTCGATCCACGGCCGCAACTGCTCCACGCGCCGCGCGGTGAACTCCTTGCCGATCAGCCTGCGCAACCTGGTGTGGTCGGGCGGGTCCACGTTGAGCAGGTGCACGGTGAGCACCTCGGCCAGGAAAGTGCGCTGCACGCCCTCCTGCTCCTGCTGGTCGTGCAATGGCGCGGCGCGCCGGGAATCCTTGCTGAACTTCGGGCTGGCGAGCACCTCACGGGCGTCGGCGTAGCGGGTCACCAGCCACACCCGTAACCCGTCCGGCATCACCGCCTCACGGACGGGCCCCTCCTCGAACAGCCGCCGGTACAGCGCCTGCCGGTCCTGGATGAAGTCCTCGCCCAGCACCACTGGCGAATTCATGATCGATATCCCCCACGATCGGTCGTGTCGTCAAGTCGTCCTATCCCGTCGAGCATCTTCCTGGCCCGCTTCGCCCAGGCGCGCTGACCGGTCTCCCTGCACACCGCGAGCGCCGCGTCACAACGCTTCGCGGCCGCGTCGATGTCACCCGTCGCCTGGTCGATCTGGGCCAGCGCGAGCAGCGCGGCGGCTTCGTGTAGCCGGAAACCGCTGGCTCTGACCGCCGCCATGGCCGATCCGGCGTGCTGGCGTGCCGTGTCCCAGTCGCTGACCCTACCGGCGACCGCGGCCAGGCCGATCTTGGCCTCGATGCGGCCGAACAGGTACGGCCCCATGCTCTCCGCGGCCACCAGCGCGGCGCGGAAGTTCTCCTTGGCCTGGGTGAGATCGTCCAGCTCCACGTAGAGCCCACCTAGCACGTTCAGTGCGTCGACCTCGGTCCTGCGGTGCTTGACCTGCCTGGCCAGCAGCAGCCCGCGACGTGCCGTGGTGAGCGCGGTCTCGGTGCGTTCCTGTTGCGCGTACGCGCTGGCCAGGCCGACCAGGCAGCGGCTGATGCCGAAGTCGTTGTTGATCTGCTCGTACGTGTTGAGCGTCTCGGTCAGCTGCTCGACGGCCTCGTCGAAGCGCCCCAGGTCCCAATAGGTCAGGCCCAGGCTGAACATCCAGTTCGCCTGACCGTACGGGTCACCGTTCTCTGCGCCGAACTTCAGCGACTGGGTCAGCTGCTCCAGCGCCGTGTCCAGTTGGCCGAGGTAGCGGTGCGCCACCCCAAGACCGTGCACGGAACTGTTGCGGTAGTAGGCGTAGTTCAGACGGGTGCTCAGCTCCAACGACGCGGTCAGGTCCTCGACGGCCGGCGTGAGCCGTCCCATCCACAGGAATGACATGCCCAGGGTGTGGTAGCAGACCAGCTGCCTCCTGGGCTGGTCCAGCTCCTGGTAGAGCGTCAACGCCCGGCTGAGGATCTCGATCGCCAGGTCAACGCGGCCGGTGGTGTTGTAGGCGTGACCGAGGCTGATCAGCATGATGCCCTCGCCCTCCCGGTCACCGGCCTGCTCGGCGGCGCGCAGGCCGGTCTGCGAGACCGTCACCCACTCGCCGAACCGGGGCGCCAGCGCGAGCGGCGAGGTCATCGCGTCGGCGATGTGCCATGCGTACGGGTTGGGGCCGTTTTCCGCGGCGTGATTCACCAGCGCGTGCAGGTTGCGGTCCTCCAGCTCGACCCAGGCCGACGCGGCCGCGCGGTCGGCGAACTCCGGCAGCACGACCTCGGGTAGCCGCGCCGGGCCGGCCGGTGGATCGCGAACCGGCTCGATGATGTTGGACGCGGCACTGGTGGCCTGGAAGTACAGCGAGCGCAGGCGTTCCAACGCACTGTCCCGGACGGCCGGGGAGTCCTCGGCCGCGCCGCGCTGCACCGCGTAGTAACGCATCAGGTCGTGCAGCTGGTAGCGCTCGGGCCCGATGTCCTGCACAAGGCTGGCCGCCAGGAGCTGGCCGAGCAGCTGATCGGCGTTGGCGAGTCCGGTGTCCACCAGCGCGGCCGCCGAGTAGGCGTTGAAATCGGGTCCGGGCACCAGGCCCAGCTGGCGGAACAGGAACGCCGCCTCCTGCGGCAACTGCGAGTAGGACAGGTCGAACGCGGCACGCACCGCGGTCTGATCGTCGCCTTCGACAGCGAGTGCGGCCAACCGGTTGCCCTGCTGCAGCTCGGCCACGTACTCGCTCAGGCTGACCTCGTTGCGGGTGGAGAGGTTGGCGGCGGCGATCCGCAGTGCCAGCGGCAGGTGGCCGCACAGCCGGGCCAGCTCGTCGGCCGCTGCCGGCTCCGCGACGACGCGGATGTCGCCGATGACCGAGCCGAGCAGCGAGATCGAGTCGGTGGTCGACAGCGCGTCCAGGGTGAACCTGGTCGCACCCTCGATGGCGGTCAGCCCGGACAGCGAGTCCCTGCTGGTGACCAGCACCGCGCAGCCGGGCTCAGCCGGCAGCAGCGGCCGGACCTGTTCGGCCGCGTTCGCGTCGTCCAGTACGACGAGGACCTTCTTGTCGGCCAGCATCGAGCGGTACAACACCGACTGCTCGTCGACATCCAGCGGTACCAGATCCGGCGCCAAGCCGAGCGCGCGCAGGAACCTGGCCAGCACGTCGGCCGGAGTGACGGGTTGAGCCTGCGCGTAACCGCGCAGGTTCACGTACAGCTGGCCGTCCGGGAACCGGGGGCGCAGGCGGTGCGCGATGTGGGTAGCCAACGCCGTCTTGCCGATGCCAGGCAGCCCGGACAGCACCACGATCGGTGTCGCATTGCGCTGCGCGCCGGCGGTGAGCAGTTCCGAGACGTGATTGGCGACGGTCGCTCGGCCAACCAGCCCCACGATGTCCGTCGGCAGCTGTACCGGCTGGGGCATCTTCGGCGCCGTGTGCACCGTGACGACCGGCGCGGGCCGGTCGAGCGAGGGCTCGTTGGACAGGATCGCGTTGTGCAGGCTCTGGAGCTCGGGGCCGGGGTCGATGCCGATCTCCTCGGCATGCAGCTTGCGGACCTCCTGATAAACATTGAGTGACTCGGCCTGCCTGCCACTGCGGTACAGGGCCAGCATGAGCTGCCCCCAGAACTGCTCGCGCAGCGGATACTCCGCGGTCAGGCCGCGCAGCTCGCCGACAAGGTCCGTGTGCCGGCCCAGCTCAAGGTCGATGCCGATACGTCGTTCCAGCGCGCCCAGCCGCTCCTCGGTCAGCTTCAGCACCTCGTTACGCTGGAGCAGTTCCGACGGCACGTCCGCGAGCGCCGGTCCGCGCCACAGGGCGAGGCCGGCCCGGAGCTCCGAAGCCGCCGCCTCGAACTCACCGGCGTCCGCCGCGCGCCGCCCGTACTGCACGTGCTTGCGGAACACGTCCAGGTCCAGCTCCTCCGGCTCGACCCGCAGCAGGTAACCCGCCGGCCTGGTCACGATCCGGCTGCCACCGTCCTCCGCCACCTCGTCGAACGCCCGCCGCAGCCGGAAGACGTAGGTGTGCACGGTCGTGATCGCCCCCGCAGGCGGCGATTCCGCCCACACCGAGTCGATCAGCTGCTCGACCGACGTCAGATGGTTCGCCCGCACAATGAGGGTGGCCAGCAACGCCGTCTGTTTGGCCCCACCGAGCCGCGCCCTCGCGGTTCTACCCAGCACTGCGATGGGACCGAGAATCCGAAACTCCAACGCGGCTCCTGGCACATCAAGGGCATGCTAACCAGGACGCGTGTGCCCCCTGGCGTACGGTCAACTTGAGGCTACACTGTGTCGCCTTGCATGGGCATTTGACCGTTGAGGACGCCCGTCGAGTCTTGGAACGCGCGGGCTGGTTCACTGGTCGGGAGGCGCGGTGGTGAGCACCCCCACTGCGGCACCCGCCCGGTGGCCGGACCGGGTTGCTGCCTGGAAGTCAACGGCCGGCCAGACATCGGACAGTTCACCCGGCGCTTCAGCGAGATCCCGCTTCATGCCGACGAAAGCGTGCGGCTTGACGGGCTGGGCCCACAGTTTCGGCTGGAGATGCGGTATGTCCGGCAACGCCGTCACGACGAACGCCGAGGCAAGATCGCACCGCTCATCGTCATGCGGGTCGTGCGGCCGCTGACCGAG
>DASYBO010000269.1:0-3955 GCA_036500685.1 Pseudonocardiaceae bacterium
GCGACCGTGTCACCCGCGACCTGCTTGGTCGCCGGGTCGATTCCGACCTGGCCGGCGACCTGAAGGATGTTGCCCTTGCGCACGGCCTGCGAATAGTTCGCGGCCGGCGGCGGCGCCGCGTCGGTACGGATCGCCTTCTTCACCATCAGTTTCCCTCTCCTAGCGTTGTGTTCGACATGATCGCGCCGCAGTCGGCGGACGCGGCGGCGGTGGCCTTGAGCAGTTCCGGCGCCAGGGCGAGCAGGCCGTCGTAGTCGAGCATCATCCTGGGCACGGACACCGACACGGCGGCTACGACCGCACCGTTGGCGTCCCGGACGGGTGCGGCGATGCAGTGGATGAACTCCTCGTGCTCCGCGTTGTCCACCGCGTACCCGTCGGCCGCGACTTTTTCCAGTTCGGCCAGGAAGTCCGTTGCGTTGGTGATCGTGTTCGGCGTGCGTGGTTCGTAGACGATGCGGTTGGCGACGGAGCGCCGGTCGGCGACCGGTAAGTCGGAAAGCAGCACCTTGGCGACCGCGGTGCAGTGCAACGGCGCGCGTCGACCGATCCGCGAGTACATCCGGACCGAGTGCTGGCCGTCGAACTTGTCGATGTAGACGACCTCGCCCGCTTCGTAGCTGGCCAGGTGCACGGTGTGCCGAGTGGACTCGTTGAGGGCGCGCAGTTCCGGTTCGACCAGCCTGCGCACGTCGCGGTCCTCCAGCGCGCGGCTGGCCAGATCGAACAGCGTCACGCCGAGCCGGTAGTGCCTCGGGTCGCTGCGCTGCACGAACCGCCTGCCCTCCAACGTGCGCAGCAGCCGCAGCACGGTCGACTTGTGCACGTCCACGGTTTCCGCGAGCTGGTCGAGGGTGCGCGGTCCGTCGGCGAGTTCACCGAGGATGGCCAAGGCGCGATCAAGGCTCTGACTCATCGGCCCTCCCAGGTGGACACGTTCGTTGACGGCGCGCGCAGCCTGATGCTACACATCCGGAGAGCAAAATACGCAATGTCCGTTGCGCCTTGTGCAACGCGAGACATGAGGGCCTAAAGGGTGGTGCGATGACCGATCCGGCAACGATGGACCTGGACGCGGTGGCTGAGCTGCGCTCGGAGATCGTCGACTGGCGGTTCAAGTCGATCCCGGCGAGCGGCCAGACCGTCGCCGAGGTGCTGCGCGACCGGCTCGATCTGTTCACCGACGAGTTCATCGGCCCGATGCTGGTGATCGACACCGACGCACTGCGGCACAACCTGGAGACCATGGCCGCCTGGTGCGCGCGGCGCGGCATGGCGTTGGCCCCGCACGGCAAGACGACCATGGCACCGCAGTTGTTCGCGCGACAGCTTGAGCTCGGCGCGTGGGCGATGACCGCGGCGAACATCAGCCAGGCGCGCGTCTACCGCGCGTTCGGCGTGAGTCGGATCGTGCTGGCCAACGAGGTCATCGACCCGGCCGGACTGATGTGGCTCGCGGACGAGTTCGACATCGATCCGAACTTCGAGTTCAGCTGCTGGGTCGACTCGGTGCGCGGCGTCGAGCTGATGGACGCGACACTGCGCGAACGCGAGCCCAGCCACCCGGTCGACGTGATGATCGAGGTCGGCGGCCAGGACGCGCGGGCCGGCGTGCGCGAGCAGGCCGAGGCGCTGCGCGTCGCCGAAGCGGTGCGACAAAGCCGGTGGCTGCGACTGGTCGGCGTCGGCGGTTACGAGGGCGCGATCGGACACGGCACGTCGGTGGAAGCGGTCGCGTCGGTCGAGGCATTCCTGCGCCGGATGCGCGAACTCACCGTCGAACTGGCCGCGCGCGACTTCTTCGCCGGACTGGACCAGGTGATCGTGACCGCGGGCGGCAGCGCGTACTTCGACACGGTGGCCGACGTGCTCGGCGAACCGTGGCCCGAGGACCTACCGGTCCTGCGGCTGTTGCGCAGCGGCGCCTACATCACCCATGACGACGGCTACTACCGCTCGGTCTCGCCATTTCGCGACGCGGGCGCCGACGCCTTCCACCCTGCGCTGCACATCTGGGCGCAGGTCACCTCACTCCCCCAGCCCGACACGGCGATCCTGACCATGGGCAAGAGAGACGCGTCGTTCGACGAGGGCCTGCCAGAACCGCAACTGCTGCGCACGGCCGACGGGAAGGTCATCGAGCTGACTGGGCACGTCGCCAGGAAACTCAACGACCAGCACTGTTTCCTCACCCTCCCCGAGAGTTCACCGGTCCAGGTCGGCGACTGGGTGCGGTTCGGGCTCTCGCATCCGTGCACGGTGTTCGACAAGTGGCCGCTGATCCCGGTGGTGGACGCGGAGAACACCGTGATCGACCTGATCCGCACCTTCTTCTGAGAGCCGGCCATGGACATCGTGTTCCGAGGGGCGAGCGTGGTCGACGGGTCGGCCACGCCGCGCTTTGTGGCCGACGTCGGCGTCGGCGAGGGGCGGATCGCCGCGATCGAGGCGCCCGGCACGTTGTCCGCGACCAGGGTGATCGACGCGACCGACCTGGTGCTGGCGCCCGGGTTCATCGACATGCACTCGCATTCGGACCTGCGGCTGCTCGCCGAACCTGATCACCTGGCCAAGGTGAGCCAAGGCGTGACCCTGGAAGTGTTGGGCCAGGACGGATTGTCCTACGCGCCGGTGAACGACGACGTCCTGGCCGCGCTGCGGGAACAGCTCGCAGGCTGGAACGACGACCCGGCCGGGTTCGACTGGAACTGGCGCAGCGTCGGCGAATACCTGGATCGGTTGGACCAGGGCATCGCGGTGAACGCGGCCTACCTTGTCCCGCAGGGCACGCTGCGCATGCTGCACGTCGGCTGGGACAACCGGAAACCGACCGAAGCCGAACTGGCCGACATGTGCGCGACCCTCGCGTTGTCCATGCGCGAGGGCGCCGTCGGCCTGTCATCCGGCCTCACCTACACCCCCGGCATGTACGCCGATGACGACGAGTTGGTCGCGCTGTGCGCGGTCACCGCCGAACACAACGGCTACTACAGCCCGCACCACCGCAGCTACGGCGACGGCGCCCTTGGCGCGTTCGCGGAGATGATCGAGGTCTCGCGGCGTTCCGGCTGCCCGCTGCACCTCGCCCACGCCACCATGAACTTCCCGGAGAACGCGGGCCGCGCAGAGGAACTGCTCACCCTGCTCGACGACGCGATCGCCGGCGGCGCGGACGTCACCCTGGACACCTACCCCTATCTCCCCGGCGCCACCTACCTTTCCGCGCTGCTGCCGAGTTGGGCGACGGAGGGCGGTCCACAACGGACAATCGAGCGACTGTCCGATCCGGTCACGCGCGAGCGGATCAGGATGGCGATCGAGGAGCACGGCTCGGACGGCTGCCACGGCGTGCCGGTGGACTGGGACTGGATCGAGATCAACGGCGTACGCGATGAACGCAACGCCCACCTTGTCGGGCACACGGTCGGCGATTCAGCGCGCCACGTCGGCATCCAGCCGAGCGAGCTGTACTTCAACACCCTGATCACCGACAACCTGGCCTCGTCCTGCCTGATGCACGTCGGCGACGAGCACAACGTGCGCACGATCATGCGGCACGGCACGCACACCGGCGGCAGCGACGGCCTGCTCTGCGGCGACCGTCCGCACCCGCGCGCCTGGGGCACCTTTCCGCGTTACCTGGCTCGCTACGTCCGCGAGCTGGGCGTGCTCAGCCTCGAGGACTGCGTCGCCCACCTCACCGGCCGGGCCGCCGACCGGCTGCGGTTGACCGACCGCGGCCGCATCCGGCTCGGCAACGCTGCCGATCTGGTGCTGTTCGACCCGGGCACGATCACCGACCGCGCCACCTTCGCCGACCCGAGGCAAGCCGCGACCGGCATCGAGTACGTCCTGGTCAACGGTGTCCCAACGCTCGATGACAGCAGACCGACCGGCGCCCTGCCCGGTCGGTCCATTCGCAATCCGCGCTGAAAGGGGAAGTTCTCGTTGACCG
>DASYBO010000270.1:0-2458 GCA_036500685.1 Pseudonocardiaceae bacterium
CTGGTCGCGATCGCGCGCAGGCCGTCGGGGCCGTGGTAGACCGCGTACATGGAGGCGATCACGGCGAGCAGCACCTGCGCGGTGCAGATGTTGCTGGTCGCCTTTTCGCGACGGATGTGCTGTTCGCGGGTCTGTAGCGCTAGGCGGTAGGCCATGGCGCCGTCCGCGTCGATGCTGACGCCGACCAGCCGGCCGGGCAGGTGCCGTTCGAGGCCGGCGCGGACCGCGAGGTAGCCGGCGTGCGGGCCGCCGAAGCCCATCGGCACGCCGAAACGCTGGGTCGAACCGACCACCGCGTCAGCGCCGATCTCGCCGGGCGAACGCAGCACGGTCAGGGCGAGCACGTCGGCCGCGACCACGGCCATGGCGCCGGCCGCGTGCACTGCCTCGATCAGCGCGGCGTGATCGCGGACCGCGCCGGAGGCGCCGGGGTAGGACAGCAGCGCGCCGAAGAACTCGCCATCGGGCAGGCCCGAGGTGAGGTCGGCGACGACAACCTCGATGTCCAGCGGCTCCGCCCTGGTCTGGATGACGGCGATGGTCTGCGGGAACGTGTCCGCGTCGACCAGGAATCGGTTGGACTTGGCCCGGCCCGCGCGGCGCACCAGCGTCATCGCCTCGGCCGCAGCGGTGGCCTCGTCCAGCATGGACGCGTTGGCGACCGGCAGGCCGGCGAGGTCGCCGACCATGGTCTGGAAGTTGAGCAGTGCCTCCAGTCGGCCCTGTGAGATCTCCGGCTGGTAGGGCGTGTACGCGGTGTACCAGGCCGGGCTCTCCAGCACGTTGCGGCGGATCACCGGCGGGGTGGTGGTGCCGTAGTAGCCGAGGCCGATCATCTGGGTCAGTGGCCGGTTGGCTGCCGCGAGTGCGCGCAGTTCGGCAAGGGCCTCGGTCTCGGTGGCCGGCGCGGGCAGGCCGAGATCGGCAGCGGCGGTGTCGCGAATGGAGTCGGGCACCGCGCGCTCGGCCAGTTCGTCGAGGGAGGCGACGCCGATGGTCTCCAGGATGGCGTCGAGTTCCACCGGGCGGGGGCCGATGTGCCGGTCGACGAACGGGGTGCCGTGCTCCAGCGCTGCGAGCGGGATGCGGTCGATGGTCATAAGGGGCGAGCCTCCGGCGGTCAGGGACGGGCTGAGGGCGTCCTGCCGGCACACCACACCTGCAGAACCTGCCCTCCCCCTCTGTCCGTACCCGCGAGAAACACGGATGCCTGAGAGCTTCAACCGACCACGTCGGCCTTGCACCGTCGGCGGGGCCGCTCTGCCCAATTTCTTGGTTCCAGGCCCGCTTTCCAGAGGCGTCTCACCCTTGCGGTCCCTGCCGCCTGAGAGGTTCCGGGGAGGATTTGCTCCTTCGGCGCCGAACGACCGAACCGGACGTTCGAACTCTCCCGCATGGGTTCTACGACTACCCGCCAAGGGTACCCGGTGATCGCTCGATCCCTACTAGTGGCACGCAGGACCCGCGTCACAGGCGCTGGTCAGCCCGTGCGGCGCTCCCTGCGGTGCCGGGCCAACTCGTCCTCGGTGACCACTTCGATCTCGCCGCCGTCGGCGCGCTCGGCCGGGAACTCGTGGATGGTGCCGCTGATCTCGCGCATGGCGCCGCTGACCGCGATGCCGAACACGCCCTGGCCGCCCTGGAGCAGATCGACGACCTCTTCGGGAGACGTGCACTCGTAGACGGTGGTGCCATCGCTGAACAGCGTGATCCTGGCCAGGTCGGCGACCCCACGCCGACGCAGGTGATCGACCGCGACCCTGATGTTCTGCAGCGAGACCCCGGTGTCCAGTAGCCGCTTGACCACCTTGAGCACCAGGATGTCCTTGAACGAGTACAGCCGGGCCGACCCGGAACCGTGCGCGGTGCGGATCGTCGGCGCGACCAGCGAGGTGCGCGCCCAGTAGTCCAGTTGGCGGTAGGTGATGCCGGCGATCTGGCACGCCGCGGTGCCCCGGTAGCCGACCAGTTCATCCGGCAGTGAGGCATCCGGGAACAGCGCGGCCTGCTCGCCGGCCTCGCCGCGCGCGGGTCCGGCGGGACTCTCGGCCCGGTCGGGTACTTCCTGCACCACGCCTGCCTCCCCTCGTCCGGCCCCGCGAGGGGCCGGTCCGCGCGACCGCCGACCCCTCCGCTGGGGTCAGCCGGTCACGCTCACGCGGCGGTGTCGTCCGCACTACTACGAATCACACCGCCGCGATTCGCTCCTCTCGACGGTAAGACCGGTAGGCGGACCGGTCAACGCGACGCGCGGGAGCGGCCGGACAGCAAACCTGAGCCCGCGGCACAACGCCGTGAATCAGGGCGATCCGGACGAACTCTGTCCACATCGCGGCCGAGTCGTTGATCATGCAACGATCCGGCCGGCCACATCTCGTCGGCCGGCCGGATCGTCGTCGTACGGGGGGTACCGGCTCAGGTGTCCGCTCCGCGGCTCTGTCAGGTGTCCGCTCCGCGG